>DASTXN010000043.1:0-66013 GCA_035765515.1 Jatrophihabitantaceae bacterium
CCGTGGATGACCTTCCCGGTGACGGCGTCGTAGACCGACCCGTGACACGGGCAGTGCAGCTGCTTGCCTGCTGGCTTTACCGTGCAGCCCATGTGCGTGCAGATCGCGCTGAAGCAGGCAGCCGTTGTGTTGCTCGGTCGGGCCACCAGTACCGGCGAGCCATCGGCCAATTCTGCGGACACGGCTTCGCCCACCTTGATGGCGTCCAGGCTGGTCAGCTTCTGGCCGGTCTTTGCCGTCCCGGCCGCCGGCGCGCTGGCGGCGGTGTTGCCGCCGGCGTTGCCGTTGACGATGTCGTTCGCGTTGCGTCCCGCGCTCGTGCCGCCGCCTCCTGACGTTCCGCACGCTGCGAGGGACACGGCGCCGATGCCCGCCGCGCCGACGGCACCTGCCTTGAGTGCGGTGCGGCGGCTCATCTGGTGATCGATCACGGAACGTCCTCCTCGAAGTCGGGTCACCACATGACACGACGCCGACCCTCGGACGGTTCACCCCGACCCTTCATCGGCTTCCTTGTCGCGGGTGTCCTTTTTGATCTTCATGGTGTTGTCGACGGGGTAGGCCGCGGGCGGGACTGTGTAGGTGTGTCCGGTGGGTGATGTCCAGACGGTGGTTCCGTCGGCTTGGCGGACGACCTGCCAGCCTCCGTCGTGTACGCCGTAGTGGATCCTCCCCCGCAAGCGGGAGGTACCCCCAGCACGCCGGCACGAGGTTGGCGGCGTTGGTGTGGCCCCCGCGACTCCACCAGTGCACGTGGTGCAGGTCGGACTTCGCGGCCGGTCGTTCGCAGCCGGGTGCCCGGCAGGTGCGGTCGCGGGCGATGACGAACTGGGCCAGGTCCGGCGGCGGTTCGTACGTGGTGCGGCCGTAGTCGACCAGGTGGCCTAGGTCGTCGGTGACCAGGCGCCGCCAGGTTCCGGACGGATCTGCCGCCAAGCGCCTCGCCAACTCGGCGGGGATCGGCCCGTACCCGTCGATCTCACCCGGCTGCTCATCCACGCCCAGCAGCGTCGACAGGGCAACCGATACCTGGATCTGGGGACGGAGCCCGTGATACCGCGGCGCCTGCGCCCCTGACCGCGTCGCCACGCCCCGATCCATTTTGATCTTCACGCCGTCCGAGTGGCCGGTGCCGTCATCTGTCGTGTCGATTTCGATCTTCGCCCCGACGTCCGGGTCGTTCGCCTCGCGGGCGTCGTCATCTGTCATGTCCTTTTTGATCTTCACGCCGGCGGCCGCGTCGCCGTTGAGGTAGTCGGCGCAGATCTGCACCAGTCCGTCCGCGCGGCGTTGCGCCTTGGTGCGCGGGTCACCTCCGGTCTTGATCTGGTCGGCTTTCGCGTCTACGGCGGCGGCGACGGTGGCGGCACCTTCGGCCGGTAGAGGCGCGCCGAGGTAGGCCATGCCGTTGTCTTGAGGGATGACCCAGACGTCGCGGTCCTCTGCGGCGCGGGCGGCTTTCTCGGCGGCGCTGCGCGGGTCGGCCTTGATCCCGGCCCGCCGAAGCTTGCGGCGGAAGGCGGCCATCGTCGGCCCCGGGTCACTGATCCGCTCGGCCTCGGGCAGGACTGCGGTCTCGACCTCGCGGGCGGCGGTGTCGTCCAGGGTGCGGACGGTGTCGACGACCGCGGACGCGTGCCGCGCGCTCAACCGGCCTTGCTCCAACGCGGCCAAAGTGTCCGGCAGCCGATGCACCAGGTCGGTCGCGGTGTGGATCCTCGCTTGCGCACCGGTGACCGATTCAGCGAGTGCCGTCTTGACGTCCTCCTTGGCCCAGTCCCGGTCCAGTCTCGGCGCAGGCTGGCCGGCATGCGGCTCGTCCATCAAGGCGGCGATCATCCGGGTCTGCAGGGCAGCGGCCCAGGCCTGCAGCCGTTCCAGCCCGACTAGCGCGTCCACCCGCCCGGCCTGCGACAACCGCTCGGGATCGAGCTGCGCGAGCACGCCGGCGGTGGCAGAGCCCGGTGTCACGTTCACCGTCCAGGCCGCCGCCGAGTCCGGGTGCAGCCGCACCTCCCACACGTTCGGCACATGCGCGAACGCATCAGATCGATCGAAGTCCACTGCTTGAGTCATAGCGCCAAGCTAGCCCGAGGGTCTGACAATTTCCGCAGGACGATTCCCCCTATCCACAAAGCAGATTCCGTCCATTTTGATCTTCACGCGAGAGCGGCACGAGACCAAGCCGGAACGCGACCCGGCAACGCGGCGCCGAGTGAAGATCAAACTCTCCCCGTCGCTGCCGACGAAGATCGACCACAACAAGATTGCAGCCCGGCAGCAAGGCCGCGCGTAGATCGAACCGGCCGCTCGGTAGAACGCGCGACCCGTAACGGCGTCAACTGTTCTGGTATGTCCCGCGCAGCACGCTCGTCCCGCTGTAGTTGTACGACGGCGCGTTCACCCGCTGGACGCTGACCTCGATCGCGTCGAACTCAGTCCGCAAGTCGCTGGGCACCGTCAGGCGCGCCTTGCCGTCCGCCGCGATCCAACCGACGGGCTGCATCTGCGTGCGGGCCGCATTGGTCAGCCACACCTCGTAGCGGTGCTCCGAATCCAGCTTCGGCAGTGCGGTGGCGTCGACGGTCAGCGTGGTGGTGCTCATCCGCGCGGTTGCGGCATGTGTACCGGTGTCGTACGCGGCGAGGGCGACGGGACGCCCGGACGGACCGGAGCCGCCGAGCTGGGTCACCGCCCCGACAACGCCGCCGCCGATCAGCAGCCCACCGACCGCAGCGGCCACGGCCAGCCGGCCGCGTCCAAGACCGCGGCCGAGGCCTCGGCCAGCGACGGGCGGCGCCGCCTCCGCCTCGGCGCGCGCCTGCGCAAAGACGGCGGTGAGGTCGGGCAACTGCTCGGCCTCGGACGAGTCGTCGGAATCCTCAGCAGCCGTAGGGGATTGCGACAACAGCTGCTCGGCATGCAGGGCGAGCAACTCGGGTGCGAAGCGCTGTGCCGAACTCAGCGACGCATGCGAGACAACGGCCGATACCAGCTCCTGCTGGCAGTCCACGCACTCGCGCAGGTGCGGGGCCGCGGCGAGGACGTCCGCGCGCGTCGCCTCGCCGGTCAGCAGGCGGGGCAGCTCGTCGGCAACGTGCGGCGAAGTCATCGGGTCTCCCTACTGTTCTCGAGCAGCCCAGCGAGCCGCTGCAGTCCGCGCGCGGTCCGCGTCTTCACGGTGCCGAGCGGGACATCGAGCTCCTGGGCGACCTCACTTTGCGTGTAGCCGCCGAAGTACGCCAGTTCGATCACGGTGCGTTGCTGGTCCGGGAGCGCGCCGAGGGCCGTGCGCACCTCGTCCGCCCAGGCCATCCGCTCGGCCAGCTCGCGCCCGTCGTCCCCGGCGATCTGACGCATCGAGTCCAGCGGGACGATCACGTCGCGACGCTTGCGCAGGTGGTCGATCGCGCGCTTGCGGGCGATGCCGAGCACCCAGGCGCGCAGCGACAGGCTCGGGTCGTACCTGTCGTGGACGCGCCACACCTCGTAGAACACCCGTTGCATGACGTCCTCGATGTCCGGCTGCGCGACGTACCGCGACAGGTACGACTTCACCAGCGGGCCGAGCGAGCGGTAGGCGTCCTCGAGAGCCTCGGGACGCCCGTCGTGCAGGCGCGAGGCGATCTCGGCGAGTTCAGGCTCCACGGACAACCATTCGCGGCCAGTCACCCGATCGGTTCCGTTCCAGGGGGCCACACCTGCGGACGGTACCGCCGGGCTCAGCGCGACAGCTGCAGCACCGGCGTGCCGTCGGGCAGTTCGATGCGCACCGCCCCGATCTGGTCCAGGGGCAGCGAGGTGCCGCTGGTGAACCGGGTGTCGCCGCTCGGCCGGACGGTCCACGAGCCGAGCGGGTGATGCACGCCGGCTCGGTCGACGACCTCCAGCTGGTACGCCGTCGTCGTCTCCGGATACGCGCTGGCGTGGTAGTGGCAGTCCAGGCTGATCTCCGTGCCCCAGCGGCGGGCGGTCAGGGCGGCGTCCGCGCTCAACGGGCTGCTCGCGGCGACGGCGATCATCGGCCGGGCGTCCGCAGTGGGCTGACGCGCGGACGAGTGCGACCACGGCTGCGTGCCCAGGACGACCGCCAGCGCGATCACCGCGGCCGCTGCCAGGGAACCGAGCGCCGCGATGCCGGTCCGGCGCCGGCGGCGCTCGAAGGCGGCCCGCTGCAGTAGCGACGGCAGCAGCGCGGCGTCCGTCCCGGGAACATCGTCGAGTCCGGCCAGGTCGGCCTCGGTGACGTTCGCCAGCAGCCCGACCGTCGGGCGCAGCTCGGCAACCCGCGCGGCGCAGGCGTCGCACTCTGCAAGGTGCGCGGCGAATGCCCGCTCCTCGTCGGCCGACAACGCGCCCAGCAGGTACGCGCCGGCGTCGGTGGCGAAGGGGTCGGCCGGATCGGACGGGTCCAGCGGCCCGGTGGGATAGACGTTCATGCGGTGCCTCCCAGGTCCTCGATCGCGACCCGCAGCGCGCGCAGGGCGTAGTGGGCGCGGGACTTGACCGTCCCCTCCGGCAGGCCGAGCGTCTGCGCGGCCTGGGCGACGGATGCCCCGCGGAAATAGCACTCGAGCAGGACGGTGCGGTGCTCGGTGCTGAGCGTGCGCAATGCGCTGAGCACTAGTTGCCGGTCCACGATCCGGTCGGCGTCGGCGGTCCGGTCGGCGTCGGCCCGGTCCGGCACCTCGGCGGTGACCAGCTCGGGACGGCGGTGCGCGCTGCGCCACTCGTCGATGACGATCCGGCGCGCCACGGTGAACAGCCAGCCGCGCGCCGACCCGCGGGACTGGTCCAGCACCTGCGGATTGCGCCAGGCGCGCAGGAAGGTCTCCTGGACGACGTCCTGCGCCTTGCCGCGATCGCCGTCGAGCAGCCCGACGACGAACGCCCACAGGGCGCCCGCGTGCTCGTCGTGCAGCTCGCGGAGCAACTGCGCGTCGGCGGTCGCCACGGCGGTCACGTCAGGCGCCGCCGCACCGCGAGCAGCCGTACCGGACGCTCCCACAGCAGCGCCATCGCGCCGAGCCCCAGCACGACCGCGACGTACTCCGCTACGGATGCGAGGATCTCCGACCATCCGCCGGTGACCTCCTTGACGCCGAAGAGCCCGTGCACGACGGACACCCAGTATGCGGCCACCGTGACCGCGCCGAAGCCCGCCCCGAGAAACACCGGCAGCCAGTGTCGCCAGACGACGATCACTGTGCCGATCACGACGCCGCCGATGAAGTTGAGCATGAACAGCGGCCCGATCGTCGCCAGGTCACGGAAGCCCTCCTCGTACAGGTCGAGGTGGACCACGGCGGACAGCAGGACGGCTGCCGCGGTGAGCCCGCGCAGGGCGTCGGCCAGGTAGGTGCGCATACCTGATTACACGCCACCGCGCCGAATTCGGTTCAGCCGGTGAACCGGACCGGGCGGCGACCGTCGTAGCACTACTGAGGCTTGTCACCGCGACGCGCCGGCGGGTTCGATGGCCGCATGGGGCGACCTCTGACGATGATCACCGGCGGTACCCGTGGCATCGGCCGCGCCGTGGCGCTGCGGCTTGCGCGCGACGGGCACGACCTGGTGCTCGGATACGCGCGCGACGACGTGGCGGCGGACGAGACGGCCGTGCAGGTCCGGAATCTCGGCGCCAGATGCACGACGGTGCGTGCGGACGTGACGTCGGATGACGGCATCGACGCGATGTTCGCCGCGGCCGCCGAATCGGGGCGGCTGACCGGCGTCGTCAACAATGCCGGCGCAACGCTGCATATCGGGGCGCTCGCGGACACCCCGATCGACGTGATCCGCCGGACGGTCGAACTCAACCTCACGGCTGCGCTGCTCGTCGCACGCGCGGCAGTCCGCGCGATGACGCTGTCGCATGGCGGTGCGGGCGGAGTGCTGGTGAACATCTCCTCTGCGGCGGCGACACTCGGCTCGCCAGGGGAGTACGTCCAGTACGCGGCGGCCAAGGCCGGCGTCGACCAACTGACCGCGGGGCTCGCCCAGGAGGTGGCCGCCGACGGAGTGCGCGTGGTGGGCGTCGCGCCGGGGATCGTCAACACCAGAATCCACGCCGACGCCGGCGAGCCGGGCCGGCTCGAGCGCGTGGCCCCGGGCCTGCCGCTGCGGCGGGTCGGTGAGCCGGACGAGGTCGCCGAGGCCGTGGCCTGGCTGATGAGCTCGGCGGCCGGGTACATCACCGGCGCCACGCTCCGTGTCGCCGGCGGACGCTGAGCCGGCTGCTGTGGCGGACGTCTCTCGGAGAACCGGAGTAATCAGCTCCGGATAGTGGTTAGCCTGGACAGGAAACCGGAGAACCGATCTCCGGAAAGTTCAGGAGTTCCACATGACCGCCATCCTCGACAAGCCGGCATCCGGGCCGGCTGCCATCTCGGGGCACCACGCCAAGCGCTGGTGGATCCTCGCCGTCCTCGGCATCGCCCAGTTGATGGTCGTGCTCGACGCGACCGTCGTGAACATCGCGCTGCCAACGGCGCAGGTAGATCTCGGCTTCTCCGATGCCGCCCGGCAGTGGATCGTCACCGCCTACGCGCTGGCGTTCGGCTCGCTGTTGCTGCTCGGCGGCCGCATCGCCGACGTCATCGGGCGCAAGTGGGTGTTCCTCATCGGAGCGGCCGGGTTCGCGATCGCGTCCGCCGTGGGCGGCGCGTCCGTCAACGTCGGCATGCTGATCGGCGCGCGCGCAGTGCAGGGCCTGTTCGCGGCGCTGCTGGCCCCGGCGATTCTCGCGCTGCTCACCACCACCTTCACCGACCCGGCAGAGCGCGGTAAGGCGTTCGGCGTCTTCGGCGCGATCGCCGGCGCGGGCACCTCGATCGGCCTGCTGCTCGGCGGGTTCCTGACCGAGTACGCCACCTGGCGCTGGACGCTGTACGTGAACCTGGTCTTCGCGGTCGTCGCGCTGGCCGGCGGCTGGCTGCTGCTCGAGCACAGCCGCTCCGCCGAGCGCGCGCGCCTGGACCTGCCCGGCACGATCGTCGTCTCGGCCGGCCTGTTCGCGCTGGTCTACGGCTTCTCGCACGCCGAGACGGCCGGCTGGGCCAACGGTGTCACGGTCGGTTTCCTCGTCGCGTCCGGCGTGCTGCTCGCCGTGTTCGTCGCACTGCAGCAGCGCGTCGCGAACCCGCTGCTGCCCATGCGCGTCGTGCTCGACCGCAATCGCGGTGGCGCGTACCTGGCGATGTTCGCCGCGTCGGCCGGGATGTTCGCGGTGTTCCTGTTCCTGACCTACTACCTGCAGGTGTCGCTGCGCTACAGCGCGGTGATGACCGGTGTCGCGTTCCTGCCGATGACCGGCTCGCTGATCGTCGTCGCGTCGATGGCCACGACCGTGCTCGTGCCGCGCATCAGTTCGCGTGTGCTGATCCCCGGCGGCATGGTGCTCGCCGCGATCGGCATGTACCTGCTGACCGGTCTGGGCCTGGACACGTCGTACGCCACGCACGTCCTGCCGGCGACGATCCTGCTCGGCTTCGGGCTCGGCCTGGTGTTCGCGCCCGGCTTCAGCCTGGCCACGCTCGGTGTCGAGGCGCGTGACTCCGGCGTCGCGTCCGCGGCCGTCAACACCGTTCAGCAGATCGGCGGATCGATCGGTACCGCGCTGCTCAACACGATCGCTGCGACCGCTGCCAGCGGCTACGCGGCGTCGCACCTGCTGAGCCAGAAGCCTGCGCTGCTCGCGGCGAACGCGCAGATCCACAGCTACACCACCACGTTCTGGTGGGCGGCCGGGATCTTCCTGGCCGGGGCGATCGTGTCGGCCCTCGTGTTGCGTCCGGGCATCCCCGAGTTCGACTCCGAGCACGACGCCGGTGTCGTACTCTGACCGCGTTCGTAGACCGCGCGATGACGGACGGGAGGTGCGCCGCCTTGGCTGAGCCGGCGCCCGCCCGTCCGCTGCGCAAGGACGCGGCTCGCAACCGTGAACTGCTGGTCCAGGCCGCGCGCGAGGTGTTCGCCGAGCGCGGCCTGGAGGCCAGCCTCGACGACGTCGCGCACCGGGCCGGACTCGGTATCGGCACCGCGTACCGCCACTTCCCCAACAAGTACGAACTGGCCAAGGCCATCTTCGCGCAGGCCATCGACGAGATCATCGCGCTGGCCGAACGTGCTGCGGCGATGGACGATCCGTGGGACGGCATCGTCAGCTTCCTGGAGGGCACGGCGGAGGCGCAGACAGCGGACCGCGGGCTGCGCGAGGTGTTGCTCGGCGTGCACGACGACGAGCTGGTCACTCGGGTGAACGACCGGCTGTCCGCCCCGCTGCGTGATCTCGTCCGGCGCGCGAAGCGCTCCGGCTCGCTGCGCAAGGACGCCGAGGCCACCGATCTCGGCCTCGCGGTGATGATGCTGTGCATGGTCGCGGACATCACCGGTGACGTCGCGCCGCAGCTGTGGCGGCGCTACCTGCCGATGTTGCTGGACGGGCTCCGTCCCGGCGGCAAGAAACTGCCCGTGCCGCCGATCGGCGAGGACGACTTGCGCGCGGCGATGACCAGCCACAAGCAGCGGCTGCTACGGGTCGGCCAGCACCGCCCCGAGTAGCCGCCGCGGTTCGCGGCCGGTGATGCAGTAGCGGCGTCCGGTCGGGTCGGCCAGCGTGCTCCAGCCGCGGCCTTCGTACAGGTGCCGCGCGCCTAGTGCAATATGGCGCTGGGCTTCAGCCGACCGATCCGTACTGGCGATGTCCAGGTGCGCGGACGCGTCCGGCGCCTCGTCGTCCAGCCGCTGCATCAGCAGGCGCATAGTGCCGGCCGGACCGTCCAGCCGCTGGAACTCCGTGCCGCTGTCGATCCACGCCCAGCCGGTGAGTTCACGCCAGAACGTCACCTCCGGGGCGTACTTCGACGGCGGGATGTCCAGGCACACCTGGTCGACCTGGCTGCGCCCCGACGGCCACACCGCAGCGTCCGGCAACTGCGTTTCGCCGGCGTGCTCGACGGCGCACCAGACGATCCCGGCGGGCGAGCGCAGGCTCGGCACGTCCCCTTCGGTCACGTCGACCGCGCCGAGCGACAGGCCGTGCGCTGCCAACGCCGGCGGGTCGTCGACGTGCAGGTCGAGATGCACGCGGGCCACCGACTCGTGAACGTCCTGTACGCGCAGGTATGCATCGCCCGTCCGCGGCACGAGGGTGGCGAACTGCTCGCCCTCACCGCGCCACGGCGACAATGCGAATCCGGTGACCGCACTCCAGAACTCGACGGTCGGGTGCAGTTCCGGGTGCGGGCAGTCGAGGAACGCGGTCAGCCAGCGGACGTCCACGCGCTCACGCTATGCGTCGGCGTCAACTCGCGTACAGGGCCTCGATGTCGGCCGCGTACTTGGCGCTGATCGGGCGACGCTTGAGCTTCATCGTCGGCGTGACCTCGTCACCACCGGGTTCCCAGAAGTACGGCAGGATCGTGAACTTCTTGATCTGCTCCACGCGTGACAGCCGCTCGTTCGCCGCCTTGATCCCCGCGTCGATAGCCGCGCGGATCGCCGGGTCCGCCGCAAGCGCGGCGGGGGAGGTGTCCGCGATGCCGTGCGCCGCCGCGAAGGCCGCGGCGACGTCCGGGTCGAGCGTGATCAGCGCGACCACGTACGGCCGGTCGTCGCCGATCGCGACCACCGAGCCGGCCAGGGGGCAGGCCACCTTGACCGCTCCCTCGATGTTCGCCGGCGACATGTTCTTGCCGGCCGCGTTGATGATCAGCTCCTTCTTCCGGTCGACGATGCGCACGTAGCCGTCGCCGTCGATCGTCGCGATGTCGCCGGTGTGCAGCCAGCCGTCGGCGTCAACAGTCTCCGCGGTCTTCTCCGGATCGTTGCGGTAGCCCTTCATCACCAGCGGACCGCGCACCAGCAGCTCACCGTCCTCGGCCAGCGACAGCTCGACGCCCTTGAGCGCGGTGCCGACCGTGCCGATGCGGATCGCGTCCGGCGGGTTCATCGTCGCGGCACAGGACAGCTCCGACATGCCCCACAGCTCGCAGCACGGGATGCCCAGCGCGAGCACGAACTCCAGTGCGTCCGGATCGATCGCGGCGGCGCCGGACGCGGCGATGCGAACCCGGTCCAGGCCGAGTGCTGCGCGCACCTTGCCCAGCACCAGCGCGTCGGCCACGCGATGCTGGACGGTGAGCGCGAGCGGGATGCGCGCGTGCTGCGCGTCGAGCTTCACCTTGCGTCGCCCGACATCGAGCGCCCACGCCGCGAGCTTCTTCTTCACCGGACTCTGTTCGGCTGCGAGCTGCGCTTCTATGCCGGCCTTGAGCTTGTACCAGACCTGCGGAACCGCGCCGAAGAACGTCGGACGGATTTTCGGCAGCACCGTGATCATCTGCTTCAGGTCCGCGAGCGTGACGATCTCCATGCCCGTGAACATGGATTGGTAGTGCGCTCCCCAGCGGTTCGCCACGTGCGCGTCCGGCAGGTACGAGATGACGATGTCCCCGTGGCCGGACGGGACGATCCCGGTGGTCGCGTCGAGTTCGGCGAGCATGTTCGCGTGGGTCAGCTCGACGCCCTTGGGCGGGCCCGTCGTCCCGGACGTGTAGATGATCGTCAGCAGGTCGTCAGGGCCAACCGCCCGCCACGACGCGTCGAAGTCGAAACCGGGGGCCGGGTTGGCCTCCAGGTCGGCGAGCGTGATCACCTCGTCGCCGGCAGCGTCCACGCAGACGATGTGCTCCACCGACGTGCCTGGTTGCGCCTTGCGGATCTGTTCCAGGAACTGCAGCTCACACACCACCACCTTGTTGCCGGCATTGCCGAACAGGTAGCTGATCTGCTCCGGCGCCAGCGTGTTGTAGATCGAGAACGGGGCCGCGCCCAAATGCAGCGCCGCGGTGTCGACGAGGTGGAACTCGGGCCGGTTGGTGAGCATCAGCCCGACGGTGTCGCCGTGGCGGACGCCCAGCGCGGCCAGCCCCGCAGCGATCGTGCGCACCCGGTCCGCGTACTGGCGCCACGTCAGCTGCGCCGCGCCGTCCGAACTGCGCAACGCGGGCGCGGCGGGCGCCGCGGCGACGGTGCGCTGGAAGGCTTCGCAGAGCGTCTTGGCTGCCTCGGTCACGGTGCGGCTCCTCGGTCGTCGTAGGGGGTCTCGGGATCGGCGAAACCGGGCACCCAATGGGTTGCGATGCCACGAGCCTGCACCGTGCAGTCCAGCTGCGCCAGGATGTTCATCCAGCCGCCGCACACGCGCGCGACGAGCATGTGCTCGGCCGGCAGGTTGAGCGCGCGGCCGGTGTGCTTGTACGCGTTGCTGTAGATGTTCGCGACGCGAGCGCCCTGCTTGCCGATCCACTCGCGGTTCGCGTGGAACCGCTCGACGCGCAGCGGGTCGGCGAGCGCGCCGAGCCAGCGCAGCACGTCCTCGGCCGTCACATCCCCGGTCACGAAACGCTCGGCACGCAGCAGTTCCATCATCGGCTCGGCGTCGCGGTCGGCCGCGTAGCGCAGGATGCGACCGAGCACGCGCGGCAGGCCGTTCGGCAGGACGGCCACGGCGCCGAAGTCGATCACGCCGATGCGTCCGTCGTCCTGGACGAGGAAGTTGCCCGGATGCGGATCGGCGTGCAGCAGGCCGAGGCGCGCTGGGGAGGAGAACATCAGCCGCACCACGATGTCCGCGATGCGGTCGCGCTCGCGCTGCTCGTCGGCGGTCACGTCCTGTTGCGCGATCAGTGCGGACAGCGGCCGTCCGTCCAGCCATTCGGAGACGATCACCTTCGGCGCGGACGCGAGCACGTGGGGAACGCGTATTTCGGGATCGTCCCCCAACCGTTCGGCGAAGCGGCGCTGGTGCTCGGCCTCGGACCGGTAGTCCAGCTCCTCCATCATCCGCTCACGCACCTCGGCGATTAGCTCGCGCGCCTCCAGTCCGGGGACGACCAGGTTGAACAGCCGGGCGAAACGCTGCAGCTGCTTGAGGTCGGTCTGCATCGCGACGTCCGCGCCCGGGTACTGCACCTTGACCGCGACCGTCCGCCCGTCGTGCCAGGTGCCGCGATGCACCTGGCCGATGCTCGCTGCCGCGGCGGGGACGTCCTCGAACTCGCGGAAGTGCTTGCGCCAGTTGCGCCCGAACTGCTGATCCAGCACCTCGTGCACACGTGCGGCGGGCAGCGCCGGACCCTGCGCCTGCAGCTGGGTCAGCGCGCGGCGGTACGGCTCGGCGAACTCGGCCGGGATCATCGCCTCGTACACCGACAGCGCCTGGCCGAGCTTCATGGCGCCGCCCTTGAGTTCGCCCAGCACGGCGAACATGTGCTCGGCGTTGCGCTCGAGGACGGACGCGCTGATCTCGCCTCTATCGCCGCCCGCCACGCGCCGCCCCCAGCCCGCGGCGGCACGCCCGGCGAACCCGATCGGCAGGGCGGCGAGTCGGGCCGAGCGCACGCTGGCACGCGTCGGGATGTCGCGCGCGTGCTTGTCTGCCATCCACCGCCTCCAGGTCCCAGTCTGGACTATTGACACGTTGCCAACAAGGGTGAAGCGTGGGCAGACAGGCCCGTCGAGCTACGAGGAGTCCCCGGATGACCGATCTGGCCGCGCCCCCGGTTTCCCCCGCGACCGCCGACCGCGAGCCGCGCCTGACGTGCGTGAATCCCGCGGACGGATCGACCGTGGCCGAGTACCCGGTCGCCGGCGCGGACGAGGTGGTGGCGGCCGTCGCGCGGGCCCGTGCGGCAGCGCCCGCGTGGCAGGCGCTCGGCTCGGCCGGGCGCGAACAGTGCCTGCTGCGCTGGGCCGGCTACCTGGTCGAGCACGCCGACGAGCTGTGCGACCTGGTGCATGCGGAGAACGGCAAGCCGCGCGACGACGCGTACCTCGAGCTGGTCCTCGCGCTGGAGCTGATCCGCTGGGCCGCTCGCAACGCGGACCGGGAACTGAAGCCGCGCCGGGTCCGTCCGGGACCGCTGATGGCGAACTTCGCGGCGCACGTGGAGTACCGGCCGCTCGGCGTCGTCGGCGTGATCGGACCGTGGAACTACCCGCTCTACACGCCCACCGGTTCGGGTGCGTTCGCCCTGGCCGCGGGCAACACGATCGTGTTCAAGCCGAGCGAGTACACGACCGCGATCGGCGTCTATTGGGCGTCGGCCTTCGCGGCGGCGAACCCCGACCTGCCCGACGGCGTGCTGAGCGTGGTCACCGGATACGGAGAGACGGGCGCGGCGCTGTGTCGTGCCGACGTGGACAAGATCGCATTCACCGGATCGACCGCGACGGGCAAGAAGATCATGGCTACCTGCGCCGAGCGGCTGACCCCGGTGCTGCTCGAGTGCGGCGGCAAGGACGCGCTCGTGGTCGCGGAGGACGCCGACGTCACGGCTGCCGCGAAGGCCGCCGCGTGGGGCGGCGTCGGCAACAGCGGTCAGACGTGCGTGGGCGTCGAGCGGGTGTACGTCGTCGAGCCGGTGCGCGACCGGTTCCTGTCGGCGTTGCAGGCGGAGCTGTCCGGCGTCCGCGGCTCGGCTTCTCCTGACGGCGCGTACGGACCGATGACGATGCCCAGCCAGGTGGATGTCGTGAGGCGGCACGTCGCGGACGCGCTCGAACACGGTGGCACCGAGCTCGTCGGTGGGCTGGATTCGATCCGGCCGCCGTTCGTCGACCCGGTCGTCCTGCTCGACACGGACGAGAGTTCGCTGGCGGTGCAGGAGGAGACGTTCGGGCCGACGCTGACCGTGCGTACGGTGCGCGATGTGGACGAGGCCGTCGCGCTGGCGAACGGCACCCGGTACGGGCTGGCGTCCACGGTGTTCTCTCGCGCCCACGGCGTGGAGATCGCGCGGCGGCTGCGTGCCGGCGCGACGTCGATCAACGCGCCGCTCGGCTTCGGCGCGATCCCGGCGTTGCCGTTCGGCGGGGTGGGGGAGTCCGGGATCGGGCGCATCCATGGCGCGGAGGGGCTGCGCGAATTCGTCCGGCCGCACGCGATTGCCCGGCAGCGGTTCGCGATTCCCGGCCCGTCGCTGATGAGCTTCGACCGCCCCGCCGCGATGATGCGCCTGGTCAAGCGAGTGGTGGCCCGCCGGCATCGCGCCGGTTGATCGTGTTGCCCTGGCGGCCGCACGGCCGGCCGATGTCCAGCCCGCCCGCCGGCCACTGGCAGCCCAGTGCGCCGCGAGCTTTGCTCTGCACGGTGGCACCGGGCATTTGCACGCGCTCACCGGGCAGAACGCTCTGCACGGTGGCACCGGGCATTTGCTCGCTCACACCGGGCAGAGCAAAGGTTGGAGACAATGCAGTGCGGGTGCTCCCGTCCGCATGCCGAGCTCCGACCGAGCTCCGGCCGAGTTCCGACTTAGCGCCGAGCGAGCTCCGACCGCGTGCGGTCGAGGCCCGCGGTCGGGGGCGAGGTTAGAACGGGCAGTAGTGGTACGGCTTGTCGCGCTCCGACTCCGGCGGCAGGTTGCGAGCCGGCGTCTCGACGAGCGGCGCGTCCGCGGGGATCTCACCGCGGGTCCGCTGCCACGCGGCCCGCGCCCGCGGATGCATCCGGCGATCGAACGGCACGAGTGACCAGCCGAGCGCCACGGCCCGTCCGAGCACGCGCAGCATCACCTCGTCCCGCCGCGTCCAGCGCAGGCCGAGCTTGCGGCGCACCGACTCGGGATACAGGCCCGTGGTCACCCACAGCATCTGCCGCGTGATCGGGATGCGCAGCAGCCGCCACACCGGCTCCGGCAGCCAGGGCAGCGCCGGCGGCTTCGCGAGCCGGCTGATGTCGCGCACGTCGAGCGTCGCCTTGTTGACCTCGAGGACGTTCTCGCACATGTCCTCGTAGTAAGCCATGAACGAATCCCAGTCCGGCGGCACGGGACGGGTCGACACCCCGTACATGCGGTACCACTGCACGCCCTCGGCGTAGATCTGCTCCTTCTGCGCACGGGTCAGCGGCGTGCCGAAGTACTCGCAAACCAGCACCGGGGTGAGGATGAACGTGGTCTGTGCCCACCAGAACGTCTCGGGATTCAGCGCACTGTACGGACGCCCCTGCTTGTCGACGCCCTTGATCGTCAGGTGGTAGTCGCGGACTTCGCGCGCGGTCTGGTGCGCGCGGTCGCCGTCGTAGATCACGCCGCCGATCGGGTAGGTGGAGCGGAACAGCCGCTGCCACCGCTCGTCGAAGAAGCGTGAGTGCTCCTCGACGCCCGCGCCCAGCTGCGGGTGCATGTTCTGCATCGACCCGGCCCACAGCGCCAAGATCAGCCCGCGCCAGTCGCCGAAGTACCGCCACAGCAGTGAATCCGGACCCAGTGGTGTCGGGGTCGCGGTCTTCTCGTCGAGTTGAGGACGCACGTCGTCAAACCTACGTGTTGAGGACGGATGTCGTCAAACGAGGGCCGGGTACGGCAGAATTACGGACCATGAGCTCCCGGCCCGCCCGCAGCTGGGCAGGGACGACCCTGGCCGCTCGACAGGCCGAGCGCCGGAACACTCTGCTGGACGTCGGCCTCGAGCTGCTCGGGACGCAGGGCAGTGCAGCCGTCACCGTCCGCTCCGTCTGCCGGCTCGCGAAGCTGACCGACCGTTACTTCTACGAGAACTTCGCCGACCGCGAGGCGCTGCTGCTCGCCGTCTACGACCGGGTGGCGACCGAGGCGAGCGAGGCGCTGCTGGCCGCCGTCGCCGAGGCCCCGGCCGAGCTGACTGCACGGTCGCGGGCCGCGGTCGAGGCATTCCTCGGCGTGCTCACCGACGATCCGCGCAAGGGCCGGGTGCTGCTGCTCGAACCGCTGACCGACGCCACACTCGGCATGCGCGGGGTGGCCCTCTCGCCGATGTTCGCCGAACTGGTTCGCGCGCAGCTCGGGCCGCAGGGTGGCAACGCGCACGGCGCGCGGCTGACCGCAACAGCGTTGATCGGCGCGCTCGCCAACCTGTTCATCCGCTGGCTGGACGGCACGCTGGACGTCGACCGCGCCGAGCTCACCGAGTACTGCGTCCGCCTGCTGGTCACGGCGACCGATCTCGCCCGGTAGACTGGACGTAGCCGGCGGGCACCAATGCTCGCGATCTCGGCTTCATCACGACGCGATCACCGCGTCGGGCTCGTGCCAGACACCGCGCCGAAATCGCGCGGACTTACGGGACGTGCCACCTGTCCCGTAAGGATTCACTTGTCCCGCAGTCCTGCGCGCGGTTCCGCCGCGCCGCTCCGTTCCGCCCGCCCGAACCACACCACGGTCCGTCCCAACCGCAGTCGGCAGCGCGCCCCGCGTCCCGCCACCCGGTCGATCTGGGACGACCTTCCCGTACAGGTCGTCGCTACCGAGAACCTGCCCAGCTTCGCCGAACTCGGACTGCCGGCCGCGTTCGTAAAAGCCTTGTCGGCAAAGGGGATTAGCGAGCCGTTCCCGATCCAGGCCGCGACGATTCCGGAAGCGATGAGCGGGCGGGACCTGCTCGGCCGCGCCGCGACCGGTTCCGGCAAGACGCTCGCGTTCGGGCTGCCGCTGCTGGCGCGCCTGGACCTCAGTGGCGTTGCGAACGGCATTGCGCGCCCGCGCCGCAACCGTCCGCGTGGCCTGGTGCTCGTGCCCACCCGCGAACTCGCCATGCAGGTGACCGACGCGATCTCCCCGCTCGCCCAGTCCCGCAACCTGTCCGTCCGGCTGGTCGCCGGCGGGCTGCCGATCGGCAAGCAGATCGCGGCGCTGGATTCCGGTGTCGACGTGCTCGTCGCCACGCCCGGCCGCCTCGAGGACCTCATCGCGCGCGGCTCGTGCCGCCTGGACGCGATCGAGATCACCGTGCTGGACGAGGCCGACCACATGGCCGACCTCGGCTTCCTGCCGGTCGTGCGCCGCCTGCTCGACCAGACGCCGTCCGACGGTCAGCGGCTGCTGTTCTCGGCCACGCTCGACGGCGACGTCGCCACGCTGGTCGAGCGGTACCTGACGAATCCGGCCGTCCACGCGCTCAGCACCGCCGAGGCGTCCGTCGACACGATGACGCACCACGTGTTCCGCGTGTCGCACGAGGCCAAGTTCGACCTGGTCGCGGCGATCGCGGCTCGCGAGGGGCGCACGATCTGTTTCGTGCGCACCAAGCACGGTGCCGACCGCGTTGCTCGCAACCTGGCCCGCGTGGGCGTCGCCGCGGCGCCGCTGCACGGCGGACGCACGCAGGCGCAGCGCACCAAGGCGCTGACGGCGTTCAAGGACGGTTCGGTGCCCGTGCTCGTCGCGACCGACGTCGCCGCGCGCGGCATCCACGTCGACGACGTCTCGCTCGTGCTGCACGTCGACCCGCCGGCGGACCCGAAGGACTACCTGCACCGCTCCGGTCGCACCGCGCGGGCCGGTGAGAGTGGTGTCGTCGTGCTGCTCACGACGCCGGCCGAGGAGCCCGAGGTGCGCAAGATGCTCGGCGCCGCGGGCGTGCATCCGCAGCAGCGCGAGGCCCGCGCCGGCGACGAGGGCGTTGCCGCGATCACCGGTGCCCGCACCCCCAGCGGCGTCGCGATCGAGCGTCCGCGCCCGCAGCGCAGCCAGCCGAAGCAGTCCCAGCCGTCGGCGCGCCGAGGCCGCCCGTCCCAGTCGCCCTCCGGTAACCGTCCGCGCCGCCCGCGCGGACACCGGTAGGCCGCTGCTATCGGGCCGCTCCGCGGCGCAGGATCAGCGCGGTCGGGACGAGGATCGCGGCCGCGGTCAGGCCGACGACGGCCGCACCCAGACCGGTCAGCGCGGGCGCAGGCAGGTACGGGTGCCAGTTGCCGGTGAGCGCGCGCGTCACCGCGATCAGCGCAACGGCGCCACTGCCCACGCCGAACACGATGCCCATCGCGGTGATCGCCACCGTCTGCCAGCCGGCCATCGACAGCAGTTGGCGCGAGTCAGCTCCCACGCGGTCGAGTAGCAGCAGCGATTCGCGTCGCTCGGCCGTCGCCGTGATCAACGTGTTGACGAGTGCCACTGCGGCGAGCAGGCCGACGAGCAGCACGATCATCTTGTAGAGGTAGTTGTCCTGCTCGTCGAGCTGCAACGCCGCGGCGTTCGCCATGCCCTGCGACTGGATCGCTGAGCGCGCGACGCGAGCCTGGTCTAGCCAGAGAAGGTCGCGACGAGCGCACTTCCGCGGACGTGTGCGGGTCGAGCGCCGCGGTCGGCTCGTCGGCGAACACGACGTCCGGTTGGGTGATCAGCGCCCGCGCGATGGCGACCCGCTGCTGCTGGCCGCCGGACAGCGTGTGCGGCAGGCGGCGCAGCAGCGCGCCGACGCCGACCCGGTCGGCCAGGCCGGCCACCACGGCGCGGTCAACCCGCTGGTGATCCAGGCGCAGCGGCAGCGCGATGTTCTCGGCGACGGTCAGCGTCGGAACCAGGTTGAGCGACTGGAAGACGAACCCGACCTGCCGCCGGCGCAGCTTCGACAGCGCCCGCCGGTTGAGCTTGGTCAATTCGGTGCCGCCCAACCGGATCCGTCCTGACGAGGGACGGTCCAGGCCGGCGGCACACTGCAGCAGCGTCGACTTGCCCGAACCGGACAGGCCCATCACGGCGGTCAGGCTGGCGCGCGGGAAGGTCGCCGAGACCTGGTCGAGTGCGGGCACGCCGCGGCGGGAATACCGCTTGCTGACCTCGATCAGTTCGACGGCAGCGCCGGTTTCGGTGTCCGTCGGTGCTGCAGCGAGGCGGGCAGCGGGATTCGTGGGCAACGTCGTTGTCATGCATACGAGCCTGACCGGCGCGGGCCGTTCCGAACGAGGGAGATGCCTCCCCGATCCGTGGTGTGGAAAACCCCACCATGATCGATCACCCGTGGCAGGCAGTGGCGAGCGCGCGGCGTGCGCGTGGTCAGCCGGCCCCCGCCCGACCCGTACGATTGGAGCGAACAAGCCGAATGAGGAATGGGGTTGCCGCGTGGCACTCGAAAGGCGCGACGACCTGCGCAACGTGGCGATCATTGCCCACGTCGACCATGGCAAGACGACCCTGGTCGACGCGATGCTCTGGCAGTCGGGGGCGTTCACCGAGCACCAGGCCGACACCGGCGACGTCGCCGAGCGGGTGATGGACTCGAACGACCTCGAGCGCGAGAAGGGCATCACGATCCTCGCGAAGAACACCGCGGTCGAGCACCTCACGGCGGACGGCAAGCGTGTCACGATCAACATCATCGACACGCCTGGTCACGCCGACTTCGGTGGTGAGGTCGAGCGTGGCCTGTCGATGGTGGACGGTGTCGTGCTGCTGGTCGACGCGTCCGAAGGGCCTTTGCCGCAAACCCGGTTCGTGCTCCGCAAGGCACTCGCGGCCAAGCTCCCGGTCATCCTCGTGATCAACAAGGTGGACCGTCCGGACGCGCGCATCGCCGAGGTCGTCGACGAGACCTACGAGCTGTTCCTGGACCTGGACGCGACCGAGGACCAGATCGACTTCCCGATCGTGTACGCGTCCGCCAAGGCCGGGCGCGCGTCGCTGGAGCGTCCCGAGGACGGCGGCATGCCGAAGGAGGAGAACCTCGCACCGTTCTTCCAGACGCTGCTCGCGACCATCCCTCCGCCGACCTTCGACGACGCCGCACCGCTGCAGGCGCACGTCACGAACCTGGACGCCTCGCCGTATCTCGGCCGCCTCGCGCTGTGCCGGGTGCACAACGGGACGATCCGTAAGGGCCAGCAGGTCGCGTGGTGCCGCGCGGACGGATCCGTCCAGCGCGTCAAGGTGACCGAGCTGCTGATGACCCGCGCGCTCGAGCGCTACACCGCCGAGCAGGCCGGGCCCGGCGACATCATCGCAATCGCCGGCATCCCGGAGATCACCATCGGCGAGACGCTGGCCGATCCCGACGACCCCCGACCGCTGCCCGTGATCACGATCGACGAGCCGTCCATCTCGATGACGATCGGCATCAACACCTCGCCGCTAGCGGGGGAATCGGGCAACAAGCTCACCGCCCGCCAGGTGCTGAACCGGCTCGAGGCCGAGCTCGTCGGCAACGTCTCCATCCGCGTGCTGCCGACCGAGCGCCCGGACACCTGGGAGGTGCAGGGCCGCGGCGAGCTGCAGCTCGCGATCCTCGTCGAGATCATGCGGCGCGAGGGCTTCGAGATCACCGTAGGCAAGCCCCAGGTCGTCACGCGGATGGTCGACGGCAAGGTGCACGAGCCGATGGAGCGCATGACGATCGACGCGCCGAGCGAGTACCAGGGCGTAGTCATCCAGCTCTTGGCGCTGCGCAAGGGCCGGTTGGAGCAGATGGTCGACCACGGCACCGGCTGGATCCGGATGGAGTACCTGGTGCCGGCGCGCGGCCTGATCGGGTTCCGCACCGAGTTCCTGACCGAGACGCGGGGCACCGGGCTGCTGCACCACGTGCACGAGGGCTACGAACCGTGGGCCGGCGAGATCCGCACCCGTCCGTCCGGCTCGCTGGTCGCCGACCGTCGCGGGGCGACCACCGGGTTCGCGCTGGCGAACCTGCAGGAGCGCGGGACGATGTTCGTGGGCCCGGGCACCGAGGTGTACGAGGGCATGATCGTGGGCGAGAACTCGCGCGCCGACGACATGGACGTCAACCCGACCAAGGAGAAGAAGCTCACCAACATGCGGCAGTCGTCGGGCGACGTGCTGATTCCGCTGATCCCGCACCGGGTGCTTTCGCTGGAACAGGCGCTGGAGTTCTGCCGCGACGACGAGTGCGTCGAGGTCACGCCCGCGATGGTGCGCATCCGCAAGGTGGAGCTGACCGCCGAGGCCCGCGCGAAGGCCCGCTCCCGCAACCGCGCCAAGTAGGACCGAGGATTGCGGGGTCGTTAGGCTCGGCTGCGTGACGCGGCGAGACGTGCCCCTGGTGGAGCGGATGCGGGCCTTCGGGACGACGATCTTCGCCGAGATGTCCGCGCTCGCGGTGCTGACCGACAGCGTCAACCTCGGCCAGGGCTTCCCCGACACGGACGGTCCGGCCGAGCTCCTGGACGCGGCCGCAGAGGCGATCAGGACCGGGCACAACCAGTACCCGCCCGGCCCCGGCACACCCGAGCTCCGGCACGCGATCGCCGCACACCAGCTACGCCACTACGCGCTGACCTACGACCCGGACACGGAGGTGCTGGTCACCGCGGGCGCCACTGAGGCGATCGCGGCGAGCGTCCTCGCGCTGAGCGGGCCCGGCGACGAGGTCGTCATGTTCGAGCCGTACTACGACTCCTACGCGGCGACGGTCGCCCTGGCCGGCGCCACGCGGCGCACCGTCACGCTGCGCCGCGACGGCGATGCGTGGACGTTCGACCCGGCCGAACTGCGCAACGCGATCACCCGGCAGACAAAGCTGATTCTGCTCAACACCCCGCACAACCCGACCGGCAAGGTGTTCACGTCCGATGAGCTGGACGTGATCGCCGAACTGGCCGTCGCGCACGATCTCATCGTGGTCGCGGACGAGGTCTACGAGCACCTCACGTTCGACGGGCGGGTGCACACGCCGATCGCCACTCGCCCCGGTATGCGCGAGCGGACCGTGACGATCTCTAGCGCGGGCAAGACGTTCAGCGTCACCGGTTGGAAGATCGGCTGGCTGTGCGCATCGCCTCAGCTGGTCGCCGCGGTCCGCACCGTCAAACAGTTCCTCACCTACGTCAACGGCGCGCCGTTCCAGCCCGCGGTCGCAACGGCGCTGGGCACCAACGTCTCCGCGCTCGCACCGAAACTGCAGGCCCAGCGCGATCTGCTCTGCGACGGCCTGGCCGAACTCGGCTTCGACGTGGTACGCCCGCAAGCGACCTACTTCGCCACCGTGGACGTCGGTCGCGACGGCGTCGAGTTCTGCCGCGAACTGCCGCATCGGGCCGGTGTGGTCGCGATCCCGAGCCGCGTCTTCTACGACTCGCCGGCTGGCGACCACTACGTGCGCGTCGCGTTCTGCAAGCGCCCCGAGGTGATCGAGGAGGCGCTGCGGCGCCTGAAAGGGATGGTCGGCGTGACGACCGAGCGGCAGCCCGTGGAGCGAGCATGAAGGTCGCCGCGGTACAGCACGACATCGTCTGGGAGGACGCCGAGGCAACGCGGCAGCACGTCGCCCCGATGATCGCGCGGGCGGCGGACGCCGGCGCGCGCCTGATCTCCCTGACCGAGATGTATGCGACCGGGTTCTCGATGCGCCCCGAACGGATCGGTGAGGACGAGGGCGGTCCCAACGAAACGTTCCTGCTCGAGCAGGCGGCCGAGCACGACGCGTACCTGATCGCATCCATCGCACAGCGCGGTGAGGACGGCAGGTTCCGCA
Organism: Jatrophihabitantaceae bacterium; assembly: GCA_035765515.1. Lineage (GTDB taxonomy): Bacteria > Actinomycetota > Actinomycetes > Mycobacteriales > Jatrophihabitantaceae > DASRSS01. The sequence continues at coordinate 22,246 of DASTXN010000043.1, forward strand.
ACAATGCGGTGCTCGCCCGGCCGGACGGATCAGTCCAGCGCTACGCGAAGATCCATCCGTTCAGCTACGCCGGCGAGCACGAGCACTACGTGGCCGGCGATCGACACGTCACCGTCGAGGTCGATGACCTGCGCGTGACGCTGTTCGTCTGCTACGACCTGCGCTTCGCGGACGAGTTCTGGGCGCGCGCACACGACACCGACCTGTACGTGGTGCCGGCCAACTGGCCGCAGGCGCGCCGGTCGCACTGGCGGGCGCTGTTGCGTGCGCGTGCGATCGAAAACCAGGCCTACGTGTGCGGGACGAATCGGGTCGGATCGGCCAAATCGACCCCGCATGCCGGTGACTCGGTACTGCTCGACCCGCTCGGCGAGGTTCTCGCCGAAGCTGGCTCCGAGGAGGCGGTGTTGGTGGCGGACATGTCGCCAGCTACCGTGTCCGCGGTACGTGCACAGTTCCCGTTCCTGGTCGACAGAGCACCGGCGCGGGCTACTTGACACGACACGTCCGCGTATCACCAGTATTAACTCTTGGTCACGATCAAGGGACGCGCAGGCGACTGGCCTTGTCTGCGGACCCGGCAGCGGCTTGAGTTGCAGGTTGGCCGGTGGGCAGATCGTCCCCGGACCATTTCACAGGAGGTCACTCACCAGTGAGAGTCCACATGGGCGCCAAAGGCGGCAAGGCTGCGCTCGCCTGCGCAGCGATCGCCGCGTTGGCCATCACCGGCTGTTCGTCCAGCGGTGGCAGCGGCAAGTCTTCCGGTAACAACAGCGGCGGGAAGAGCGGCGGCACGCTGATCTTCGGCGAGTCGACCGGTTTCCCGGACAACCTGATGCCGCTGATCGCGGCCGGCAACTCGACCGCGGGCGGCAACCTCGAGGTGCGCCTCCTGGACGGTCCGTTCCGCGTCTCGCCGAAGTTCACCTACATCCCGGACAACGACCAGGCCACCAGCGCCACGTCGACGATGGTCAACGGCCAGCAGGTCGTCGACATCAAGATCAACCCCAAGGCCGTGTGGGCCGACGGTCAGCCGATCACCGCTGCCGACTACGTCTTCACGTGGCAGGCGACCAAGTCGTCCGACCCGAAGGCCGGTGGTTGCGCGGCGCTGCTGAGCACCGTCGGTGTGGACCAGATCGAGAGTGCGACCGCGGTGAACGACCACGAGGTCAAGTTCACGTTCATGAAGGGCAAGCCCTTCCCGGACTGGCAGGGTCTGTTCGCTGCCGGCAACGGCGGTCTGCCGGTGCTGAGCAAGCACGTCTTCGACAAGGGCAGCCCCAAGGCCGACTGTGACTACATCACCAAGGGCTGGCCGGTTGCCGACGGTATTCCGCTGGGCGCGCAGAACGGCCCGTGGCTGCTGGAGAAGAGCAACATCGACGTCAGCAACAAGACGTTCACGCTGGTGCACAACCCCAAGTACTGGGGCGCTGCGCCGAAGCTGGACAAGCTGGTCGACGCCTACATCGGTTCTGACTCCGACACGAACGTGAAGGCGCTGCAGAACCAAGAAGTCAACATGGTGTACCCGCAGCCGCAGCTCGACCTGGTGTCGAACCTGCAGAGCCTGACGAACGTCACCACCGAGATCAACTTCGGTGTCGCGTTCGAGCACTTCGACTTCAACACGGCCGACCCGCTGCTCGCGCACAAGGAGATCCGTGAGGCCATCGCCTACGCGATCGACCGTCCCGCGCTGGTGAAGGCCACCGTCGGTGCCTTCTCCGACAAGGCATCCGTGCTGAACAACCGCCTGCTGATGACCAACCAGCCGGGCTACGAGGACCACGGCGGCGACTACGCGCAGCAGAACCTGGCCAAGGCCAAGAGCCTGCTGACGGGCATCGGCTGCACGGTGGGCAACGCCAAGACGCCGACGACCTGCTTCGGCAAGCCGCTGACGTTCAAGGTCATCACCACCCAGGACAACCCGCTGCGTGACCAGACGATCCAGATCGCCGCGCAGCAGGTCAGCGCCATCGGCATCAAGCTGAACGAGTACGCGGACCCGAACATCTTCGGTGGCCCGAACGACTCGCAGTCGCTGGCGAGCGAGCAGTTCCAGATCGCGCTGTTCGCCTGGGTCGGTGGCCCGAGCATCTCGTCCAACGCCTCGATCTACCTGAGCCCGAAGGGCGGTGGCGTCGGCCAGAACTACACCCAGGGCGGCACCCCGCAGATCGACGCCGCGCTGAAGAGCATGACCAGCGCCGCGAACACGCAGGACGAGATCAAGTACGCCAACCAGGCTGACGCCCTGCTGTGGCAGCAGATGTACACGCTGCCGCTGTACCAGAAGCCGACGCTGCTCGCGTTCGACTCGAACTACAGCGGTATCGCGGACAACGCCACGCAGGCCGGTCCGCTGTGGAACTCGGACACCTTCACGAAGGACTAAGTCACCACAGCAAGAGCAAGGGTGCCGGGACTCGGAGGCAACTCCGGGTCCCGGCACCACCCATGCCGAGTTCGCTTTCGTGTGGCGATCCTGCGCGGACGATGAACCCGGAATGGTGCTCCAACACGCGCGGCACCACAATGGTCGCGTCGACCCCTAGGGACCGAGGTCACTCGTGCTGATCTACACCGTTCGCCGGCTGGTGAGCAGCGTCTTGGTGCTGCTGGTCGCGTCGTTCATCGTCTTCATGTTCGCCGCGGCCTCGTACGACCCGCTCAAGCCGTTGCGATCGCGCAACCCCCCGCCGACCCCCCAGTCGCTCAAGCTGGCAGCGCACCAGGCCCATCTCGACCAGCCGGTCCTGACGCGGTACTGGAACTGGCTGCGCCACATGATCGGTTGGGACGGCAGCTTCCCGTTCCTGAAGCTCAACTTCGGTAACGATGTGCACAATGCGTCCGTCTCCCATGCGCTTGGCATGCGCCTGGAGGTCACCACGCGGATGATCGTCGGCGCGATCCTCCTGGCCGTCATCCTCGCCGTGGTGCTGGGCGTGATCTCCGGCGTCCGCAAGGACAAGGCGTTCGACGCCGTGGCCACCATCTTCACCTTCGTGCTGCTCGCTCTGCCGACCTTCTGGTTCGCCGCGGTGCTGAAGGAGTTCGCGATCAAGATCAACAACGACGTGGGTAGTCGAGTTTTCTTCACCGCGGGAACGCAGTCCTTCGGGGCACCGCCACCGACATCGTTCTTCAGCGTCAACAGCGACCAGCTACAGCACATTCTCCTGCCCGTCGTCTCGCTCGGTCTGCTCACCGCGTCCGGCTGGATCCGCTACCAGCGCGCATCGGTGATCGACGTGCTGGACTCGGACTACATGCGCCTGGCCCGGGCGAAAGGCGTCCGCAACCGGACGGTGATCCGACGGCACGGCCTGCGCAACGCGCTGATCCCGCTCGTCACCGTGATGGCGATCGACATCGGCGCGCTGTTCGGCGGCGCGATCATCACCGAACAGGTCTACGACTGGCACGGCATGGGCGAATACCTCAACACCGCGATCGGCAACGAAGACACCTACGCCGTGGCCGGCTGGGTCATGGTCTCGGCCGTCTTCGTGGTGGTCTTCAACCTGCTGGCCGACCTCGTGTACGCAGTCCTCGATCCGCGAATCCGGTTGTCGTGATGGGGGTGCAGCGATGACGTCACAGCAGGATTCGACAATGCAGACCGCCGTCCCGCCATCCGCGTCGGGCGAGCAGCCCGGCGAGTTCGCCGGCGCCTCGGAGTCGCAGGGCAAGCGGGCGTTCAAGATCTTCGTGCGCAGCCCGATCCCGATGGCCGCGATGATCTTCTTCGTGCTGGTTGTGCTCACGGCCTTTATCGCGCCGTATTTCTACCGCTGGAAGTTCAACCGGATCGACACCCGCAAGGACGCGCACGGTCATTACATCGCACTGTCCGCGCATCCCGGGCAGCTCGGCCACCCGCTGGGTACTGACGGCACCGGCTTTGACCTGCTCGCGCGCATGTTCCGCGGCACGCAGCGCGACGTGATCATCGTGCTGATCTCGACCACGATCGCGCTCGCGATCGGTATCACAATGGGTGCCCTGGCCGGCTACTTCAGCTCGTTCGTCGACAACCTGCTGATGCGGTTCGTCGACGTGATGCTCTGCGTGCCGGTGCTGGTCATCCTGATCATCGTGGCCAGCAACTACCCCTCGCTGGGCGCTATCGGCCTCGGGCTCCTGCTCGGTCTGTTCGGCTGGATGGGGCTCTCGCGGCTGGTGCGCGCGCAGTTCCTAGCCCTGAAGGAACGCGAGTTCGTCGAGGCAGCGCACGCGATGGGCGCCAGCAACTTCCGGATCATCTTCCGGCACCTGATTCCCAACGCGATGAGCACGATCCTGGTGTTCGGGACGCTGTTCGCGGCGGTATCGATCGTGGCCGAGACTTCGCTGACCTACCTCGGCTACGGCGTTCATCCGCCGGACACGTCCCTCGGTCTGCTCATCTCGCAGGGCGTCGGTGCGGCCGAGACGAGGCCGTGGCTGTTCTACTACCCCGGCATCCTGATCCTGTTGTTGGTGCTCGCCGTCAATCTGATCGGTGAGGGAATCCGCAACGCGTTCGACCCGCGCCACAACCGGGTGCGTGACTGATGAGTGGTTCCATGCCAGATTCGCAAGCGTCATTCGATGTCCAGACCCAGACGCGTGAGGCGGACGACGACGTCCTGCTCTCCGTCGACGACCTGACCGTCACGTTCGGCGGTGAGAAGGGCGTACACGCGGTCCGTGGCGTCAGTTACGTGGTCCGTCGGCACGAGACCCTGGGCATCGTCGGCGAGTCCGGGTCGGGCAAGTCGGTGACCTCGCTCGCAGTCATGGGCCTGCTGCCGAAGACGGCGCGGATCACCGGCTCGGTGAAGTTCCGTGGCCAGGAACTTGTCGGCGCCAAGGACAAACGCATGTCGACCATTCGCGGCAAGCGGATCGCGATGATCTTCCAGGATCCGATGACCTCGCTGGACCCGGTCTACAAGATCGGCGCTCAGATCACCGAGACGCTGAAGGTCCACAACCCGCACATGTCCCGTGCCGACATGCGCAAGCGCGCGGTCGAACTGCTGGAGATCGTCGGCATCCCGAATGCCAGTGACAGGTTCGAAGACTATCCGCACCAGTTCTCCGGCGGCATGCGCCAGCGCGTCGTCATCGCGATCGCGATGGCGAACAACCCGGACGTGATCATCGCCGACGAGCCGACCACGGCCCTGGACGTCACGGTCCAGGCGACCGTGCTCGAGGCGATCAAGGCCGCCCAGAAGGAGACCGGCGCCGCGTTGGTGCTGATCACGCACGACCTCGGGGTGATCGCCGGCATGGCCGACCGCGTCCTCGTGATGTACGCCGGCCGGGCCGTCGAGATCGGTGGCATCGACGACGTCTTCTACCAGCCGCGGATGCCGTACACGGTGGGCCTGCTGAACTCGCTGCCGCGCATGGACACCGACGAGAAGACGCGGTTGACGCCGATCGTGGGCGCTCCGCCGTCGCTGCAGAACCTGCCGTCGGGCTGCCCGTTCCACCCGCGCTGCCCGCTGGCGATCGAGGAGTGCACGAAGGCAGAGCCGCCGCTGGTGGAGGTCGACGGGCGCATGCTGCACCGGGCCGCGTGCATCCGCTCGGACGAACTGCGCGGCCAGGACCGTTACGAGGCGGGCCAGGTGTTCGAGGCGACCAGCAGCGACGAGGTGCTGCCGGCCGACATCGTGGGCGGGGAGGCGCAACCGCGCGAAGCCCTGGACGACAGCAGCACATCGCAGCAGGACGGGACCGAGTCGTGACAGTGACCATGGACAAGACCTCGGTCGAGCCGGTGCTGAAGGTCACCGGTCTGGAGAAGCACTTCCCGATCCGCAGCCGGTTGTTCAAGCGGCAGATCGGCGCCGTCAAGGCCGTCGACGGCGTCTCGTTCGAGGTGTACCCGAGCGAGGCACTGGGCCTGGTTGGCGAGTCCGGCTGCGGCAAGTCGACGACCGGCCGTGCCGTGATGAACCTGCAGCCCGCCACGGCGGGCAGCGTGGTGTTCGAGGGGCAGGAACTGGTCGGCCTCTCGCGGGCCAAGATGCGCCCGCTGCGCCGAAACATCCAGCTGGTGTTCCAGGATCCGTACGCCTCGCTCGACCCGCGCATGCAGGTGCAGAAGATCATCGCCGAGCCGCTGATCATCCACGACATCGTCAGCGGCGACGCGCTGCGCCGGCGGGTGCGCGAGCTGATGCGCCTGGTCGGGCTGAACCCCGAGCACGCCACCCGCTACCCGCACGAGTTCTCCGGCGGGCAGCGACAGCGCATCGGCATCGCCCGCGCGCTCGCGCTCGAACCCCGCATGCTGATCCTGGACGAGCCGGTGTCCGCGCTGGACGTGTCCATCCAGGCAGGCGTCGTCAACTTGCTGGACGACCTGCGCACGGAACTCGGGCTTGCGTACGTGTTCATCGCGCACGACCTGTCCGTGGTGCGGCACATCTCCGACCGGATCGCCGTGATGTACCTCGGCAAGATCGTCGAGACGGCGCCGACGCTGGAGCTGTTCCAGCGGCCGGCCCACCCGTACACGCAGGCGCTGCTGTCCGCGATCCCGCTGCCGGACCCGGTACGCGAGCGCACCCGCGAGCGCATCCTGCTGCAGGGTGATCTGCCCAGCCCCGCGAACCCGCCGTCCGGCTGCCGGTTCCGCACCCGCTGCCCGAAGTTCGCGAACCAGCTCACCACCGACCAGCAGGAGCTGTGCATCAGCACCGAGCCGCTCGCCGAGAACCGGGACATCGGGCACCCGACCGCGTGTCACTACGCCAGCGTCGAGCAGGTCATCTAGCCGCGGACGGTAACCTCGCGCGGGTGAGTTCCTTGCGCATGCTGCTGGTCCACGCCCATCCGGACGACGAGACGATCACGTGCGGTGCGACCATGGCGCACTACGCGGCGGCCGGTGCCGGGGTGACGCTCTTGACGTGCACGCTCGGCGAGCTGGGAGAGATCCTGGTGCCGGAACTGGAGGGCATCGCGGCCGACCGCGGTGATCAGCTCGGCGGGTACCGGATCGCCGAGTTGGCCGAGGCGATGCGCGAGCTGGGCGTGCGCGATCACCGCTTCCTCGGTGGCGCCGGCCGCTGGCGCGACAGCGGGATGATGGGCACGCCGGGCAACGACGACCCGCGCGCCTTCTGGCGCTGTTCGAAGGACGATGCCGCATTCGCCGAGGCGGTGGCGCAGGCGGTCGCGGTGATCCGCGAGGTCCGCCCGCAGGTGCTGGTCACGTATGACGAGATCGGGGGCTACGGCCACCCGGATCACATCATGGCGCACCGCGTGGCGATGGCGGCCGCGGAGGCCGCGGCCCGTCCGGGCGGTCCGGGCGAACCGTGGGAGATCGAGAAGATCTACTGGGCGGCAATGCCCCGTTCGGTGCTGCAGCAGGGGATCGATCAGCTCAAGGCGTCCGGGCAGGAGACGTTCTTCGGCGTCGACAGCGCTGACGACCTGCCCTTCGGCAACGACGACGCCGAGGTCACGACAGCCATCGACGGGCGCGCGTTCGGGTCGGCCAAGGCCGCTGCGATGCGCGCGCACGCGACGCAGATCAGCGTGGACGGGCCGTTCTTCGCGTTGTCGAACAACATCGGGCACGAAGTGCTGGGCACCGAGTACTTCCGCCTGGTCCGCGGCGAAGCGGCCGGTGAGCGCGACGCGGACGGGCGCGAGACGGACCTGTTCGCGGGCGTACGCCCGTCATGACCAGTGCCCGGCCGCGACCCGGCGCGCGTCCGGCGGCGTCGCCGGTGGACGCCGCGCTGACGCCGCTCGCGCTCGCGGGCATCGTGCTGCTGTGTGCGGCTGGGATCCTGGCGGCCGGGCTGGAGCTGTTCCTGGTGCCGCTGCGCGACGGAACCACCCCGGTGCCGGTGTCGGTGCTGTTCGCGGCCGTCAGCAACATCGTGCTGCCGCGGCTGGGGCGTTCGTTCGCCGACCGCACCGGCGCCATGGTCGCCCCGTTCCTCGCCTGGCTGGTGCCGATGGTGCTGCTCGCGCTGACCGCGCGGCCGGAGGGCGACGTGATCATCTCCGGGGGCGGTAGCGACCAGTGGGTCTACTACCTGGCCCTGCTCGCCGGTGGCATCGCCGGCATGGTGACCGTCGCGACCAGCGGGGCCCGGCGCTGACACTGTTGGCCGCGTAGCTGGGCGCTACGCCGCGGACGTCCCTGCTACGGGGCCAACTGTGGGTGGACGCGATACCTGTAGTCGTGGTGGTGCCAGTAGCCGAGCTGCCCGTACAGGGCCAGCGCGGGCTCGTTGTCGGCCTCGACCTGCAGGTAGCTGCGGCGCGCGCCCTCCTCGCGTCCCCACTGCCGGAGCGCGGCCATCACGGCGCGGGCCAGACCCTGCCGACGGTGGGCCGGGTCGACCTCGACGGCGGCGATCCCCAGCCACTCCGTGTCGATCACGCCGCGGCCGATCGCCAGCACGTCATCACCGGCACGGACGGACGCGAACCGGACCCGGTCGTGGCGTGTCAGCAGCGCCCGCGCGACCGGCTCCAGCCCCGCACCGTCGCGGTAGCGGGCCAGCCAGGCGTCGTCCGGCTCCGCGTCCAGCTGGACGTCGGCGGACGCTTCGGCGCCGCGCATCAGGTCCAACCGGACGGCCAGGACCCGCGTCTCGGTCAGGATCGGCCAATCGCGCTCACCCAGCTCGGCGTCCAGCAGCCGCCGCGCCTCGGTGGGAACCTGCAGCTTCAGCGGCAGCCCGCGCTCGGCGTACCACGCGCCGGCCCGCTCCAGCGCATCGTCCAGCGGGACGCCGGGCGCGCGCAGCGGCAGGACCGAGTTGGCGCGCGAGGTGAAGCCGCCGGTCGCGCGCAGCAGCCAGCCCCCGATCGAGGCGGTCTCGGCCGGCTGCCAGCCCTGGGCGGCGACGGCTTCGAGGGCCAGCTCGTCCGCGGTGGACGGCGGCGCCACCCGCGCGATCGCGACGTCCGCGATCGGCACCTGCACCGTCCCGTGCCGCGTCTCGACCGTCGCCGTTTCGTCGCTCAGCGCGATCAGGTCGCCGACGACGTCCGAATAGCGCGCGCCGCCGTCGGCGTCGGACGCGTCACGAACGGCACGGCGCACGCTGACCCGCCGACCCAGCCAACTAGGCTCCATCACGAGCGGCATACTAGAGGCCGCCTACAGCGAGACGTTTTCCGTCCCGAAGCGCCCGGAGGACCGCAGTGACTTACGTGATCGCCGAACCATGCGTGGATGTCATCGACAAGGCCTGTGTCGAGGAGTGCCCCGTCGACTGCATCTACGAGGGCGGCCGGATGCTCTACATCCACCCCGACGAGTGCGTCGACTGCGGTGCCTGCGAACCGGTCTGCCCGGTCGAAGCGATCTTCTACGAGGACGACCTGCCGGAGAAGTGGCACGACTACGCCCAGGCCAACGTCGACTTCTTCGACGAGCTCGGCTCGCCGGGTGGCGCGTCCAAGGTCGGCAGGACCGAGAACGACCCGGGCTTCATCAAGGCGCTGCCGCCCCAGGGCGAAGGTCACTAACTGCTCTTGCGAGTGGCGCGTTAGCCCTCCGAGTGGCGCGAAATACCGCGCCACTCGGATAGGTATCGCGCCACTCGCGCTCAGTTGAGCCGGTACATGGTGGCCACGACCGCGGACTTCGATGCGCCGCGGTCGCCCGTCCATCCGTCGGCGCGGCTCCAGCGCCACCCGGCGTAGGCGACCTGCTCGATGCCGAGGCGGTCGGCGTTCGCGACGAACCAGGCAGTCGTCTGCCAGCCGGCGCCGGGTACCCGCACGCCGGTAGCGGTGACGTCCGGGGCGTTGATCGGCAGGTCGTGCTGCGCCAGTGAGGCGACGCGCGACGGCGCGGCGACCTTGGTCGGCTTGCTGAAGCTGCACGAGATGCCCTTGGCCCGGTGTCCCTGCAGCGCGTCGGCGAGCGCTTGCGCCTCGCCCTCGTGCGGCGCGTAGGCGCTCTCGTCCGCGGAGATCTGCACCGACTGGATGGCGTGGGCCAGCGGCATCTGCTGCCAGCCGTCGATCTGGACGAGCTTGTCCAGGAACTCGTTCGTCGCCTCGAACACGTCGTTGAGGCTGGCCTCGTTGCCCGGCGGGCTGCCCCATCCCTGCGACGGACGCTGCTGCAGCACGCCGACCGAGTCACGGTCACCCGCGCCCGGCGCGAGGTTGGTCAGCTTGCTCTCCTGCAACCCGGCGGCGAGGACGAGCACGGCCGCGCGCTCGGGCAGCGCCGGCCGGTAACTCGTCACCGCGCCGACCATCGTCGCGGCCACCGACGCCTGATCGGGATCGATGTCGTACGAGCCGACCGTGCACTGGTCCGCGCTGAACGCGTTCTGCGCCTTGTCCCACAGCGCGCGGACGCCGAAGTAGCCGCCGACTACGACGGCAACGGCGAGCACCGCGATGATCGGCCAGCGGGAGCTCTGTCGCGAGCTGGTCGCCATGGCCTCAGTCGTTGGCGTGCAGTGCGTCGTTGAGCTCGACGCCGCCGCCGGATCGGGGTCGCGCCTCGAGCGCGCCGGTGACGCTGTTGCGCCAGAACTGCCAGCCGGGCTCGCCCGACAGGCGCACCGCCTTGACCACGCGGCCGTCCGGCAGGGTCAGCTTCGAACCCGCGGTGATGTACGTGCCCGCCTCGACCACGCAGTCGTCGCCGAGCGAGATGCCGATGCCGGCGTTCGCGCCGATGAGGCAGCGCTTGCCGACGCGGATCTGCTCCTTACCGCCGCCGGACAGGGTGCCCATGATCGACGCGCCGCCGCCGACGTCCGAGCCGTCGTCGACGACCACGCCGGACGAGATGCGTCCCTCGACCATCGACGCGCCCAGCGTGCCCGCGTTGTAGTTGACGAAGCCCTCGTGCATCACGGTCGTGCCCGCCGCGAGGTGGGCGCCGAGGCGGACGCGGTCGGCGTCGGCGATGCGGACACCGGTCGGCACCACGTAGTCGGTCATGCGCGGGAACTTGTCGACGCCGAGCACGCTCACGTTGTGCTTGTGCCGCAGTGCGAGCCGGGTCTGCTCGAAGCCCTCGACCGCGCACGGCCCGACGCTCGTCCACACCACGTTGGGCAGCACGCCGAAGATGCCGTCGAGGTTGCAACCGTGCGGCTGGACCAGCCGGTGCGAGAGCAGGTGCAGCCGGAGGTAAACGTCCGGGACGGTCTTGGGCTCGGCGTCCAGATCGATCTCGGTGAGCACCACCTCGAGCCGCACGCCGCGATCGCCGGCAGTGCCGTGCGTCCCGGTCAGTGCCGTCATCGCGTGGCTCGGGCTGGTGCTCACGGGCGCGGAGCCGAGCGCGGGTTCGGGGTACCAGGTGTCGAGCACCCGGCCGTCGGCGTCGGTCGTCGCGAGGCCGTAGGCCCAGGCGGTTCGGGAGTTCGTCACGGGTGCAACAGTAACGAGCCGGTCGCTGCCGTAACCTCGCCAGCGTGCTGGATCTCAGTCTGGACGTCGCCGATCTCACCGCCGCGCTGGTCGACGTGCCGTCCGTCTCGGGGGACGAGGCGCAGCTGGCCGACCTGGTCGAGGCGGCGCTGCGCGACGTTCCGCGGCTGAGCGTCGAGCGCGACGGCAACGTCGTGCTCGCGCGCACGGCGCTCGGACGTGCGCAGCGGGTCGTGCTGGCGGGGCACCTGGACACCGTTCCGATCGCCGGGAACGTCCCGTCCCGCGTCGACGGCGACACGCTGCACGGCTGCGGGACCACCGACATGAAGTCGGGGCTGGCGGTGATGCTGCGCGTCGCGGCGCTGGTCGGTTCGAGCGAGCTCGACCCGCGCGTGGACCTGACCTGGGTCTGTTACGACTGCGAGGAGATTGAGGCCGAGCGCAACGGCCTGGGCCGGCTGGCCCGCGAGCGGCCGGCTGCGCTCGCCGGCGACCTGGCGATCCTGCTGGAGCCCACCGACGGCGTGGTCGAGGGCGGCTGCCAGGGCACGCTACGGGTCGAGGTGCGGACGTCAGGGGTGCGCGCGCACAGTGCCCGCTCGTGGCTCGGCGTGAACGCGATCCACGCGGCGGCGCCGGTGTTGGAGCGGCTGGCTGCGCATTCGGCACGCGAGGTGTCCGTCGACGGGCTGACCTACCGCGAGGGCCTGAACGCGGTCGCGATCAGCGGCGGCGTGGCCGGCAACGTGATCCCGGACGAGTGCGCGGTGACGGTCAACTACCGGTTCGCGCCGGATCGATCCGAGGACGAGGCACTCGGGTATGTGCGCGAGGTGTTCGCCGGCTTCGACGTGACGGTGACCGACAGCGCCCCGGGAGCCCGTCCGGGGCTGGACGCGCCGCTGCCCGCATCGGTGGTGGCGGCGGTCGGCGGCGAGCCGCGTGCGAAGCTGGGCTGGACCGACGTGGCCCGCTTCGGCACGCTCGGCATCCCGGCCGTGAACCTGGGTCCGGGCGACCCGAACCTGGCGCACAAGCCCGAGGAGCACGTCTCGCGCGCCCAGATCCGCGACGTCGAGGCCGCCGTGATCCGCTTCCTCTCGGCATGATCGTCTACGCCGTCGCCCGCGACGGAGCACACCGGTTCAGCAAGCCACTGACGGACTCGATCATCCTGGTGCCCGGCCTGGGCGTCGAAGGCGACGCGCACTTCGGCCGGACGGTGCAGCACCGCTCCCGGGTGCGCCGCGACCCAACCCAACCCAATTTGCGCCAGGTGCACCTGATCCACTGCGAGCTGTTCGCCGAGCTCGCCGCCGCCGGCTTCGTGGTGCGTGCAGGGCAGCTCGGCGAGAACGTGACGACGCGCGGCCTCGACGTGCTGGCCTTGCCGACCGGGACCCGGCTGCGCCTCGGTACGGACGCGGTCGTCGAGCTGACCGGCCTGCGCAACCCGTGCACCCAGCTCGACGGCTTCGCGGACGGGCTCATGCGTGCGACGCTGGACCGCGGGCCGGACGGCGAACTGATCCGCAAGGCGGGCGTGATGGCCGTGGTCCTGGAAGGGGGCACGGTGCGACCCGCCGACCCGATCGCGGTCGAATTGCCGGCGGGGCCACGGCGTCCGCTGCAGCCGGTCTGATCAAGGGCGCTAACGTCCACGGCTATGACGGACAGAACGCCAGCGAGCGAATCCGCCCGCACCGAGCCGCCCCGCACCGAGCACCAGCGCGGCCCGGTGTTGCTGCGCCGCGCGCAGATCCAGGCGGGGACGACCGATCAGCGGCTACTCGATCAGCGCGGCCCGTCCGACTGGGTGCACACCGACCCGTGGCGCGTGCTGCGCATCCAAAGCGAGTTCGTCGAGGGCTTCGGCCTGCTCGCCGAACTGCCGGCCGCGGTGTCGGTGTTCGGCTCGGCGCGCACCAAGCCGGACAGCCCCGAGTACGCGGCCGGCGTGGCGCTCGGGGCGGCGCTGGCCAACGCCGGCTACGCGGTCATCACCGGGGGCGGGCCGGGAGCGATGGAGGCGGTCAACCGCGGTGCGTCCGAAGCCGGCGGGGTGTCCGTGGGCCTGGGCATCGAGTTGCCGTTCGAGCAGAAGCTCAACGACTGGGTCGACCTCGGCATCAACTTCCGTTACTTCTTCGCCCGCAAGACAATGTTCGTCAAGTACGCGCAGGCGTTCGTGATCATGCCGGGCGGCTTCGGCACGCTGGACGAGACCTTCGAGGCGCTCACGTTGGTGCAGACGTCGAAGGTGACCCGGTTCCCGGTGGTGCTGTACGGCGTCGAGTACTGGCGAGGCCTGCTGGACTGGCTGCGTGGCCCGGTGCTGGGTGGCGGCAAGATCGCGTCCGCCGATCTGGACCTGCTGTACGTCACCGACGACGTGGACGAGATCGTCGCGCGCATCGTCGCGTCCGCAAAGGAACGCTCGCAGCAGGAGGCCGCCGAACACCGCGCCGCGGGAACGCTCGCGCAGCACGTCGAGCGGGCCGGCTCGTGATGGTGGCGAACTGATGGCGGCGGTCTGCGTCTACTGCGCCTCGGGCGAGGGAATCTCGGCCTCCTATGTCGAACTGGCCGCCGAGGTCGGTTCGCGCATCGCGGCGGACGGGCACTCGCTGGTTTCCGGCGGCGGACGGGTCTCGATGATGGGCGCGGTCGCCCGCGCGGCCCGGGCCGGCGGCGCGCGCACGGTGGGCGTGATCCCGCAGCACTTGGTCGGTTACGAAGTCGCGGACACCGAGGCCGACGAACTGCTCGTCGTCGAGTCCATGCGCGAGCGCAAGCGGATCATGGACGAGCGCGCGGACGCCTTCGTCGCGCTGCCCGGCGGGATCGGCACGCTCGAGGAGCTGTTCGAGGTGTGGACGGCCGGTTCGCTCGGCATGCACGCCAAGCCGGTCGTGGTGCTGGACCTCGACGGCTTCTACGCGCCGCTGTGGTCCTTCCTGGACGGCCTGCGCGAGCGCGGCTTCGTCCGGCAGGCGGCGCTGGAGTCGCTGCACCGGGCGTCGAGCGTGGACGAGGCCTTCGCCGTGCTGGACGCCGAGCTCAGCCGCGCGGCAGGCCGTGGCCGTGCTGCTGAAAGCGCATGAGCTGATCGTTCTCGTAGCTGACACGCGCGGCCGATCCGTCCAGCTCGCGGAACATGCCCTTGAGCACGCGCACGCCTGCCGGGTGCTGCGCGGCGATCGCTGCCGCGAGCTCGAGCGCGACCGATTCGGCCTGGTCGGCCGGTGCGACGCGGTGCAGCAGCCCGAGCGCGTCCGCCTCTTCGGCACCGACCGTCCGTCCGGTGAACACGAGGTCCTTGGCGCGGGCGACACCGATCAGCGGCGCGAGCCGGGCGGGCCCGACCGGCACACCCAGCCGCGCGCCTGCCCAGGCCAGCTTCAGGTTGTCACCGCCCACGCGCAGGTCCGCTCCCGCGGCGATCTCGGCCCCGGCGCCGACGCAGTTGCCCACACACACCACGACCGTCGGCACCGGGAACCGCTCGATCGCGGTGTACATGCGGGTGTACGCAGCCATCCGCGCGACGCCGCCGTCGTGATCCAGCTGCTCGCCGATGTCCGCGCCGGCGCACAGGGCGCGCGGATTCGTCGTCGAGATCACCAGGACCCGCAGGTCGGGATCGGCGGCCAATTCGTCCAGGGCTGCGACGAGCGCATTCGTTGTGGCGGTGTCGAGTGCGTTGCGCTTGTCCGGACGGTTCAGCCGCAGCACCTCGATCCCGCCGTCCAGGCGCTCACGCAGCAAGCTGTCGGTCACGGCGAGCAGTCCACCACAGGCGGCTACGCCAGGCCGCGGCGGGCGACGGCCGGGGGACGGACGCCGCGGATCGACGCGACCGTGTCCAGCACGCGACGCGTCGCCCGCACGTCGTGCGCGCGGAAGACGCGTGCACCGTGCCATGCGGAGATGGCTGTGGCCGCGAGTGTTCCCTCGAGCCGGTCACCGGGGGGCAGGTCGAGGGTCTCGCCGATGAAATCCTTGCGGGACAGCGCGACGAGGACCGGCCAACCGGTGGCGACGAGTTCGTCCAGACGGCGGGTCAGCTCGAGCGAGTGCCGGGTGTTCTTGCCGAAGTCGTGCGTCGGGTCGATCAGCACACCGTCGCGGCGCACCCCGGCAGCCACCGCGCGCTCGGCCGCGCCCGTGACGGTGCTGATCACGTCCGCCACCACGTCGTCGTACGCCACCCGGTGCGGGTCGGTGCGCGGCCCGAGCCCGCCGGTGTGGCTGCACACGATCGCGGCGCCGGTGCGTGCCGCGACCTGCACCAGTTCCGGGTCGGCACCGGCCCAGGTGTCGTTGATCAGGTCCGCGCCGGCCGCGACGACCTGCTCGGCGACCTCGGCGCGCCAGGTGTCCACGCTAATCACGAGTTCGGGGAACTTGGCCCGGACGGCGGTGACCACCGGCAGCACGCGGCCGATCTCCTCGGCCACGTCGACGGTCGGACCGTATCCGGCCCGGACGCCCCCGATGTCCACGATGTCCGCACCGTCCGCGACCGCGCGTTCGCATGCGGCAAGGGCGGCGTCCAACAACACGTTCGCCCCGCCGTCGTAGAACGAGTCCGGCGTGCGGTTGACGATCGCCATCACCGCGAATTCGCCGGGCTGCAGGCGGCGCGCGCCGAGACGCAAAATCACCCGCTCACTGTGTCACGGGCATTCGCATGACACGATCGTCGGGTGCTGACGCTGGTGCTGTACGCGCTGCTCGCGATCGCGGTCGCCGCGGCCGTCTTCTTCGTCGTCGCCTCGCTGCTGCCGGCGGGCGAGCAGATCGCGCCGTCCATCCGCGACGACCGTCCGTGGGAGCTGCCCGCCGACCGGACGATCCACGCCGAGCAGGTCGCGTCGGTGCGGCTGCCGGTGGCGCTGCGCGGCTACCGCTTCGCCGAGACGGACGTGCTGCTGGACCGGCTCGCCGAGGAGCTGCGCGCCCGCGACGAGCTCATCGCCGAGCTGCGTGGCCAGACCCGGACCGGGGCGGAGCCCGAGCCGGAACCGTCCGACGCCGAACCGGAGCCGGAGCCGTCCGAGCCCGAACCGTCCGCCGACGCCGAGCAGTCCGACGATGCCGAGCCGCATGCCGGCTGAGCGGATCCGCTGCGCCTGGGCGACGTCGGCCCCGGACTACCTCGCCTACCACGACGAGGAGTGGGGCAGCGAGCTGCACGGCGATGACGCGTTGTTCGAGCGGCTCTCGCTGGAGGCGTTCCAGTCCGGGCTCTCGTGGCTGATCATCCTGCGCAAGAGGCCGGCCTTCCGTGCAGCGTTCGCGGGCTTTTCCATCGACGCGGTCGCCGGCTTCGACCAGCACGACGTCGAGCGGCTGCTGGCCGACACCGGCATCGTCCGCAACCGCGCCAAGATCGAGGCAACGGTCGGCAACGCGCGCGCGATCCGCGACAACGTCCCCGAGGGGCTGGACACGCTGCTGTGGTCCTACGCGCCACCACGGTCAGCCGAGCGGACGGTCCGCGCCACCTCTCCGGAATCGGTCGCGATGAGCAAGGAGCTCAAGCGCCGCGGCCTGCGCTTCGTCGGCCCCACGACCTGTCACAGCCTCATGCAGGCCGTCGGCATGGTCAACGAGCATGAGACGGGTTGCTGGCTCAGCGGCCGGTGAAGATCGGCTTCTGCTTGGCGACGAACGCGGCGGTCGCGTTGCGGTGGTCCTCGGTGCGCCCCATGGCGGTCTGCAGCTCGGCCTCCTTGGCCAGCGACTCGGCCAACGTGGACGAGGCCGCGTACGCGATCGAGGCCTTGATCGCGGCGTAGGCGGCGGTGGGTCCGGCGGCGAGCCGCGCGGCAAGTTCCTGTGCCGCGGGCAGCAGGCGCTCCGGTTCGACGACGGCGTTGACCAGGCCCATCTCCAGGGCGCCCTCGGCCGTGATCGGCTCGGCCAGCAGCGCGAGCGACGTCGCGCGGGCGGTGCCGATCAGTCGGGGCAGGGTCCAGGAGACGCCGCTGTCCAGCGTCAGCCCGACGTTGGCGAACGCGAGCAGGAAACCGGCCGTCTTGGCCGTGATCCGGAAGTCGCACGCGAACGCCAGGCCAGCGCCGGCGCCGGCCGCCATGCCGTTGACGGCCGCGATCACCGGCTTCGGCATTCCCGCCAGGCCCTGCACGATCGGGTTGTAGTGCTCGACGACGGTGCTCAACGGCGCTGGGTCGCCGGACTCCAGCATGGCGACGTGCTCGCGCAGGTCCTGACCCACGCAGAAGCCGCGGCCGTTGCCGGTGAGGACGACCGCCCGCACCGACTCGTCCGCCGCGAGCTCCTCGACCGCGCTGACCAGCGCCTGCTTGAGCTCCACGGACAGCGAGTTCATCGACTCGGGGCGGTTCAGGGTCAGCGTGGCAACCCCGTCGCTGCGCTCGATGAGCAGTACGTCCGACACGTCCAGATCCCTTCGTCTGCGGGTAGCACCTGCCGTGCGCCTCACGCCTGTAGGACGCTACCGCGACCCGGGGTTGGGCTGACGCGGGTCGGTGCGGGAGAATGGGCGGCAACACCGGCTCCGGAGCAGTCCCAGATCGGGACCGCGCACAGCCGGGGTCGTATCAGCACGAGTCCGCACAGGGGCGTTCGTCGCCCGTCGAGGAGGTACGCATGGCGGCCATGAAGCCGCGGACGGGCGACGGCCCGCTCGAGGTCACCAAGGAGGGACGCGGCATCGTGATGCGCGTTCCGCTCGAAGGAGGTGGGCGTCTCGTGGTCGAGCTGTCCGCGGACGAGGCGAGCGCTCTCGGCGACGCTCTGAAGTCGGTCGTCAGCTAGCAGGCAATGTCTTGACCGGCCCCGGTCCCCGCAGCGCGGGTGCCGGGGCCGGAGTCGTTTTCGCCCCTAGGGCAGGATCGAGGCATGCCCGACGTCCGCATCACCGCACCGAACCCCGACGCGCGACCGGTCCGCGGCCGCAGCCTGGACGAGCTGCGTCGCACGGCCGCCGAGCTGGCCCGCGCCGCGGAGGCCGACCCGCTGGTGGTGGACGCCAGCTCGCTCTCCGGCGACCGGCTCAGCACCGTGGCCGAGGCATTGCTCCTCGGCGCGTACCGCTTCAGCGTGGACGGCGCGGCCCGGCCGCCCGTGCGCATCGAATTGGCCGGGGCGGACGACGCCGACGCGGTCGAGCGCGGACGGCGCGCCGCCGCCGCCGCTACGTGGGCACGCGACCTGGCGAACACCCCCGCGGCGACGTGCAATCCGGCCTGGCTGGGTGCGCAGGCGGCCCGTCGGCTCCGTCCGCTCGACGTCGAGGTGGACGTCCACGACGACAGGTGGCTGGCCGAGCAGGGCTTCGGTGGGGTGCTCGCGGTCGGCGGGGGATCGGCCACTCCGCCACGGTTGATCGAGGCATCGTGGCGCCCGCGCGGCGCGCGCCGGGGCGTCCACGTGGTGCTGGTCGGCAAGGGGATCACGTTCGACACCGGGGGGCTGAACCTCAAGCTGGGCGACGCGATGCGGCTGATGCACACGGACATGTCCGGCGGTGCCGCGATGCTCGGGGCGCTGCGGCTGATCGCCGAGAACCGGCTTCCGGTGCGCGTCACGGCGCTGGTGCCCGCGGCCGAGAACGCGTTCGCCGGCGGCGCGATGCGGCCCTCGGACGTGATCCGCCACTACGGCGGGCGCACCAGCGAGGTCGGCAACACCGACGCCGAGGGCCGGCTGGTGCTGGCCGACGCGCTCGCGTACGCGGCCGCCCGGCTGCGTCCGTCCGTGCTGGTCGACGCCGCGACCCTGACCGGCGCGATGAAGGTGTCGCTCGGCCTGGGCACCGGCGGCCTGTTCGCCACCGAAGACCGCCTGGCTACGGCCCTGGAACGTGCCGGCAAGGAGACCGGCGAGCCGCTGTGGCGACTGCCGCTGGTGGCCGACTATGCGTCGTCGCTGCGGTCCGACGTGGCCGACGCGAACAACTCGCCGGGCAACCCGGGCGCGATCACGGCGGCGCTGTTCCTGCAGCCGTTCACCGGTGGCCTGCCGTGGGCGCACCTGGACATCGCGGGACCGGCGCGATCGCCCAAGGCCGACGGCATCGTGCCCAAGGGCGCGACCGGCTTCGGCGCGCGACTGCTGGCCCGCTGGGTCGAGTCGCTTGGCTGAGTTCGTCCTGCCGTTCGTCGTGCGCATCGAGCGGGCCACGCCGCCGGCGCGGACGGACGCCCTCGAGGCCGCCGCGCGCGGGGTGCTGCTGATGCTCACGGCGGACCGCCCGGAGTGGCGTCCGGCGATCGAGGCCTGGGATGGCTCCCGGATTCGGAAGGTGGTGCGGCGCGCTCGCGGGGCGGAGTGGCGGCGCGCGCTCACCGTGGACGGTCTCGATGTCGTGCACGGCAGCGCCGAGCTGCGCGTCTACCCGCCGATACCTGTGGATGCATGGCCACCGGAACTGGCCCGACTGCAGGTCGGCGGGACGGAGCTGGCCGACCCATCGCCGCCTCCCGCGCCCGGGCCGGGCACGCCACTCGTGCTGCTCTCGCCGCACGTGGCCATGACCGCGGGCAAGGCGATGGCCCAGGCTGCGCACGCCGCGCAACTGGGCTGGCGGTCGCTGTCGCCGGAGCGCCGCGCGTCCTGGCGGGCCGGCGGCTTCCCGGTCGCGGTGCGCGACGCGAGATCCGCGCAGTGGGCCGCCGCGATCGAGGCGGGCGCGCCGGTCGTCCACGACGCAGGCTTCACCGAGGTCGAGCCGGACTCTCAAACAGCCCTGTTCAGCATCGAGTCGTAGAGCTCCACCGTGCGGCGGGCGATCGCGGGCCAGCCGAACTCGTTGACCGCGCGCTCGCGCCCGGCCCGTCCCATCGCGTCGGCGCGCTCTGGCTCGGCGCACAGGGCGTTGACGGCGTCGGCCAGGCCGGCCTCGAACTCCTCGGCAGGGACGGCCAGCTGCGGCACCAACAGCCCGGTCAGACCGTCCGCGACCACCTCCGGGATCCCGCCGACGGCGCTGGCCACGACGGCCGTCTGGCAGGCCATCGCCTCCAGGTTCACGATGCCCAGCGGCTCGTACACCGACGGGCACACGAAAACCCGCGCGTGCGTCAGCAGCTGGCACAGCGGTTCTCGCGGCAGCATGTCCCGGATCCAGATCACGCCGGAGCGCGATTCGGCCAGCCCCGCGACGGCGGCCGCGGTGGACGCCGCGATCTCCGCGGTGTCCGGCGCGCCGGCGCACAGCACCAGCTGGATCTCGGGGTCGAACCGCCGTGCTGCCGCGAGCAGGTGGGCGAGCCCCTTCTGGCGGGTGATCCGTCCGACGAACAGCGCGTACGGACGTGACCGGTCGACGCCGTAGCGGTCCAGCACGTCGTCGGCCGATGCCGGCGCAAACATCTCGGTGTCGATGCCGTTGTGGATCACGTGCACGCGCGCCGGATCCAGGAACGGGTACGCGTCCAGCACGTCGGCGCGCATGCCGTACGACACCGCGACCACGGCGTCGGCCGTCTCGTACGCCTGCCGCTCGGCCCAGGACGAGATCCGGTACCCGCCGCCGAGCTGATCCGCCTTCCACGGCCGGTGCGGCTCGAGCGAGTGCGCGGTCAGCACGTGCGGCACGCCGTGCAGTTGGGCCCCGAGCACGCCGGCCAGGTTGGCGTACCAGGTGTGCGAGTGCAGCAGGTCCGCATCGCCCACGCTCGCGGCGATCTCCAGGTCCACGCCCAACGTCTGTAGGGCCGCGTTGGCCTCCGCCAGTTCCTGCGGTGGCGAGTACGCAAGCGCTTCCGGCCGGGCGACTCCGAAGCAATGGACGTCCACGTCGATGAGCTCGCGCAGCTCGCGGACGAGGAACTCGACGTGCACGCCGGCACCGCCATATACCTCTGGGGGGTACTCCTTGGTCAGTACCGCGACGCGCACGTCCCGAACCCTAGCCCGCCGCCGTCCGCTACGTTCGGCGACCGTGATCGCCTAGGGTGAGGGAATGCCACGAGAGCCGCGTGTCCTCGGCATCGTCCTCGCGGGCGGTGAGGGCAAGCGGCTGTGGCCGCTCACCGCCGACCGCGCCAAGCCGGCGGTGCCCTTCGGCGGCAACTACCGGCTGATCGACTTCGTGCTGTCGAACCTGGTCAACGCCGGTTACCTGCGCATCTGCGTGCTAACCCAATACAAGTCGCACTCGCTGGACCGGCACATCACGCAGACGTGGCGGATGTCCAGCGTGATCGGCAACTACATCACCCCGGTGCCGGCACAGCAGCGGCTCGGCCCGCGCTGGTACACCGGCAGCGCGGACGCGATCCTGCAGTCGTCCAACCTGATCTACGACGACAAGCCCGACTACATCATCGTGTTCGGCGCCGACCACGTGTACCGGATGGATCCGCGCCAGATGGTGGCACAGCACATCGAGTCCGGCGCCGGCGCGACGGTGGCGGGTATCCGGGTGCCGCGCAGCGAGGCCAGCTCCTTCGGGGTCATCGACGCCGACGTGGACGGTCGCGTGCTGGACTTCCTGGAGAAGCCGGTGAACCCGCCGGGACTGCCGGACAGCCCGGACGAGACGTTCGCCTCGATGGGCAACTACGTGTTCACGACCAACGTGCTGCTCGAGGCGTTGAAGCAGGACGCCGCGGACGAGGACTCCGTCCACGACATGGGCGGCTCGATCATGCCGATGATGGTCAAGCAGGGCGACGCGTACGTGTACGACTTCGCCGACAACGACGTCCCCGGCGCCGAGGAGCGCGACCGCGGCTACTGGCGCGACGTCGGGACGCTGGATGCCTACTACGAGGCGCACTCGGACCTGGTGGCGGTGCACCCGATCTTCAATCTCTACAACCAGCAATGGCCGATCTACACCCACCACCCGCACCTGCCCTCGGCGAAGTTCGTCGAGGGCGGCATCGCGCAGGAGTCCCTGGTCGGCGCGGGCACGATCATCGCCGGCGCGACGGTTCGGCAGAGCGTGATCTCGCCGAACGTCCGCCTCGGTGCCGGCGCGTACGTCGAGGGTTCGGTGTTGATGGACGGCGTGCAGATCGGACGCGGCGCGGTCGTGCGCCGCGCGATCCTGGACAAGGACGTCGTCGTGCCCGAGGGCGCGCACATCGGCGTCGACACCGAGCTGGACCGCGAGCGCTACCACGTGACCGAAAGCGGCATCGCCGTGCTGGGCAAGAGCCAGCTCGCGCTGCCGTAGGCCAGGAGCGGCACCTGCCGGTACCGGTCAGGAAGAGGTGCGCCCGTAGAACAGCTGTGACGTCAGGTCGCTGAGGCGCATGTCCGGGGCCTCGCCGTAGGTCAGTACCGAGTTGATGCGCGGACGCGTCCCGGCGACCGGGAGCACCCGGTGCAGCGCGTCGTGTCCGTGGAACAGGGCCAGCGTGCCGGGCGCGCTCGGCAGGCTTCGCACCGCGCTCGTGTCTCCCTGCAGCACCCGCTGGACGCCCTCGTAGTTCGGGTCCTGAGCCGACCGCAGCCCCGGCACGTACACAAACTCGCCGCCCTCGTCGGGCTGTTGGAACATGACGGTGATCGAGAACTCGCTGTTGTCGAAGTGCCAGCCCAGTTCTTCACCGGGATGGAAGGCCGTCACCTGCAACGCGTCCAGCGGGTCGGCGCTGCGGTACAGCCTGTCCTTGCCCAGGACCGCAGCGACGAAGCGGGTCATGTCGTCTGACTCGTACAGCCGCCGCAGCGGGGCGTCGCGCGGGATGTAGTCGTAGGCGATTCCGTGCTTGGCCGACCGCACCGTGTGTGCCAGTGGGTGATCGTTCGGAACTTCCTGGTCGACTGGCTTGAAGTAGATCGTGTGCATCTGGTCCGACGGCCAGGCCTTGTCGGCGAGTTGCCCCGCGAGATCGATCATCGCCTCGACGGCAGCCGGCCGGATGAAGCCCGGCAGGTTGCACACGCCGTTCGCGGCCAACTCCTCGCGGCTGCGCCCGACCAGGGCGGCCCCGGCGGCGGTGTCCAGGCGGTGGATGGGATACGCACCCAGATCCGCCACATCCGCGTACGTCGGCTCTGTGGTAGTCGCTGACATCGAGGTCTCCTCACTCCGGTCCGACCGCTGCGCCGCGGCCGGGGCCCAGCCTGCGCCCGCGGGTTCATTAGGACAAGTACAACTCATTGCGTGCGGTCCAGAGGGGGGAGCGGCTCAGTTCCCAGTGCCGGCAAATCGTCGGGTGATGCGGTGCGCGGTCTCGATCACCCGCTGCGTCAGTTCTGCGCGACTCGCCTGATCGATCTCGACGTCCGGGAACGTCGCTGCGATCGCCGCGATCGGGTGCCGTGCGTGATCCAGCACGGCGGCCGCAACCGAGGCGTACCCGGGAGTCACCTCGCCGTTCTCCGTCGAGTAACCGTCCCGGCGCACCGTCGAGAGCAACTGACGCAGCGCGGTCGGCGAGCGCGGCCCACGCTCGTTGCGCAAGACGAAGGCGTTCGCGCTCGGGTAAAGGGCGCGCACATGCTGGGCGGGCAGCGCCGCGAGGATCGCCCTCCCGCTGGCGGTCAGCGTTGCGGGAAGACGAACGTCCACGTCAGTGACCAGCGGAGGACGTCCCGGCGCGCGTTCCTCGATTACGTAGATGACATCGCGTCCGTGCAGCACTGCCATATGGGCGCTTTGCCCGATCCGGTCGACGAGACGCGCGAGCGGCACCCGCGCGAGGCGCTGCAGTGGAGCCTGGCGGGTGTAGCCGCTGGCAAGCTCGTAGGCGAGGATGCCGAGTGCATACCGCCGGTCTTCGGGCAGATGGACGACGAAACCTTCGGACTGCAACGTGGCCAGAAGGTGGTACGCAGTCGAGCGCGGCAAGTGGAGGTCACGCGCGATGGCTCCGGCCGGCATCGGGCCCGGCTGGCGCGCCAGGTATCGCAGGATCTGCAACGTCTGTGCAGCTGCAGGAACCCGGGCCACCCCCCGAGTGTAAAGCGCAGTCTTGGATATCAGACGATTGGAACCGGACGACCCCGGCCGAAGCGGGTGGCGATTACATATCAGCACTTGCATCGCTCGCGGGTGGCAGGAAGCTGGGGCCCGGCACAGATTCTGGCTAGGGTGTGGCCGGACGTACCGATGAGGAGGCAACTGTGTTCGCACGATCCCGTTTACTGGTCGCGATCACCGCATGTGCGGCGGCCGGCGCGATGACGCTCACCGGCTGCGGGAGCAGCGGCGGATCCACCGGGGCCGGCACGGGTTCGATCCCGGCTGGTGCCGGCTCGACACCGGCAGGCGCGGCCACCGGGTCGTCGGCCAGTGGCCAGTCGGCAGCTGACCTCGTTCCCGCCGCGGTCAAGTCCAAGGGCACGCTCGTCATCGCCTCGGACGCCAGCTACCCGCCGATGGAGTTCTTCAAGCCGGGCACCAAGAGCCCGGTCATCGGCATGGATGCCGACCTCGGTGCCGCGCTGGGCAAGGCGCTCGGGCTGAACGTCGAGATCCGCAACGTCACGTTCGACGCGATCATCCCGGGACTGGCAGACGGTAAGTACGACATCGGTCTTTCGTCGTTCACCGACACCAAGGAGCGCGAGAAGACGGTCGATTTCGTCACGTACTACAACGCCGGCGAATCCTTCTACATCAAGTCGGACAACTCCAAGTCCTACAACGGACTGGACTCGCTCTGCGGCGCAAAGGTGGCCGTCGAGAACGGCACGACCGAGCAGTCCGACGCGCAGTCCCAGTCGAAGAAGTGTGCCGCCGAAGGTAAGCCCAAGGTCGACGTCCTGCAGTTCGCGGACCAGTCCGGCGCGAACCTGGCCGTGGCCAACGGCCGGGCAGATGTCGGTTTCGCCGACTCGCCGCCGGTGGACTACATCGTTCAGTCCTCCAACGGCCAGTTCAAGAACACCGGCCAACCCTTCGGCCTGGCGCCGTACGGCATCGCACTGCCGAAGGGCAACGGCATGGCGAAAGCTGTGCAGGCGGCGCTGGAGCAGCTCATCTCGGACGGGTCGTATGCCTCGATGCTGAAGAAGTGGAACCTTGCGGAGGGTGCGATCACCGCTCCGGAGATCAACGGCGCCAAGAGCTAGCGCCAAGCGCCGACTCGCAGAGGACTCCGCCGCCCGGCATGCTCCGCCCCGATCGGGAGGACCGACGATCATGACCAGCCTTACCAAGCAGCAGGAGCCGCCGTCCGGTCAGGCGCCTGTCAAGGCTGTGCCAGTTCGCCATCCCGGTCGTTGGGTGGCCGCCGCGGTGCTACTCGTGCTGGTCGCCATGCTCGCGCACGCCGTCGTCTTCGCCCGGATCAAGCGCGGCAACTCGCTGCAGACCCGGTTCGGGTGGCACGTGGTCGGCCAGTACTTCCTCAGCCGGCAGATCCTCGACGGTCTGGTCGTCACCATCGAGCTGACCGCGATAGCGATGGCGATAGGCATCGTCGGCGGCGTGATCCTCGCCGTGATGCGGCTGTCGCCGAATCCCATCGTGCGGTGGATCGCGTGGGTCTACATCTGGTTCTTCCGCGGCACGCCGCTGCTGGTGCAGTTGCTGTTCTGGTTCAACCTCAGCTACGTGTTCCCGAAGCTGTCCATCGGCATCCCGTTCGGGCCGGCGTTCCTCCACCTGAACGCGAACACCCTCATCACCGCGTTCGTCGCCGCCATAATCGGCCTAGGGCTGAACGAGGCGGCGTACATGGCAGAGATCGTGCGGGCCGGAATGCTGTCGGTGGACGAAGGCCAGATCGAGGCGGCCCAGTCACTGGGCATGAGTCGGCTGCTCACGATGCGCCGGGTGGTGCTGCCGCAGGCGATGCGGGTGATCATTCCGCCCACCGGCAACGAGACGATCTCGATGCTGAAGAACACCTCGCTGGCCAGCGTGATCACGGTGACCGAACTGCTGTACTCGGTGCAGATCATCTACGCGGCGACCTACCAGACGGTGCCGATGCTGATCGTGGCAAGCATCTGGTACATCATCGTGACTACGGTCCTGACGACAGGTCAGTACTACGTAGAGCGGTATTTCGGTCGCGGATCGAGCCGGCAGCAGCCACCCACCCCGCTGCAGCAGCTGCGCCGAATGTTCTCATCGCATCCGAATGTTCCGCCGCGCGAGCCGTTGGAGGCCATGCTCTTGTCCGGTAACCGAGACGCGTCACGATGACGGCCATGATCGAAGCGGTCGACGTGCACAAGCGGTTCGGCATGGTGCACGTTCTGAAGGGCATCGACCTGACGGTGCACTCCGGCGAGGTGATGGTGATCATCGGCCCGTCCGGGTCCGGCAAATCAACCTTCCTTCGCTGCATCAACCACCTGGAGAAGATCGACGCCGGAACGCTCTCGGTCGACGGCGAGCTGGTCGGCTATCGGCGGCGCGGCGACCGGATCTACGAGTTGAAGGACCGCGAGGTCTGCCGCAAGCGTGCCGAGATAGGCATGGTGTTCCAGCATTTCAACCTGTTCCCGCACATGACAGTGCTCGACAACATCATCGAGGCGCCGGTCCGGGTAAGGGGCCAGCGACGATCGGAGGCGGCTCAGAACGCCCGGCGGCTCCTCGATCGTGTCGGGCTCGGTGACAAGGCGGAGAGTTATCCGCGCCAGCTCTCCGGCGGACAGCAACAGCGCGTGGCGATCGCCCGCGCGCTCGCGATGGAACCGAAGCTCATGCTGTTCGACGAGCCCACATCGGCGCTGGACCCAGAGCTGGTCGGTGACGTACTGGACGTGATGCAGCAGTTGGCGCGGGATGGCATGACCATGGTCGTGGTCACGCACGAGATCGGGTTCGCCCGCGAGGTCGGCAACAGCCTGGTGTTCATGGACGAGGGCGTCGTGGTCGAGGCCGGCCACCCGCGCGAGGTGATCAGCAACCCGAAGCACGACCGCACCAAGGCATTTTTGTCCAAGGTGCTCTAGTCGCCAGCCGGGGATCCGGCGCTGGACGCGGTCTCGCGCAGCTGTAGCCAGGTGATCAGCCGCAGCTCCGGGTCGGTGAGGTCGATCCCGAGTCGCTCGGTCATGGTGTGCATCCGGTAGCGGTGGGAGTTCTCGTGGACGGACAGCGCCGCAGCCGCCCGGCGCACGTCACCGAAACTGTCCAAGTGGGCCAGCAGGGTTCGGGCGAACTGGCTGCCGTGCGCGCGGTCGTGCTCCAGCAGCGCGGCGACTTGCGGGACCAACCTGGTGTCCACCGCGACGTTCGACTCCGACAGCTGCTGAGCGATCACCAGATGGCGGTCCCGAACCACGTCACGCGGAACGACGTCGCGCCGCTTGGCCAGGCGGCGCAACATCGTGTCGATGTCGGCCCTCGCGCGCGGGATCTCCTCGCGCGTCCGGACGGGAGTGGCGAAGGCGCAGCCTACGGCCACTCCGGGCGTGCCGGAGATGAGCCGCATCGTGGACGCCGTAACGCGCTCCAACCAGCCGGTGCCCGACGCGTCAACGTCCGGCAGCAGCGCGAAGATCGTGTCGTCGACCCTGGCGCACAGGGTGCCCGGGCAGACCGCCTCCGCGTTGAGCGTAATGAGCTTGGTCAGCCGGTAGTCGTCGACGACGTTGTCGGTGTTGTCCAGTGGGCCGAAGCCGACCAGGGCCGACGGCAACCGGTCCCACGCGTAGCCGGCTGCGGCCCCGTCGGCCCCGATAGCCGCCGCCAGGCGCTCGGACAGGTGCTGGCGCTCGGAGTCGCTGCGCCGGATGGCGCGCAGCAGGTGCATCGCGACCTGGGGCGCCACCACGGCGAGCTCCCGCCCGATTCGCTGCCCGTCGGCGCCGGTTTCGTCAATCGCCCAGATGTAGCCGATGAGTTGGTTACCGGCACGGACCGGCATGACCACGCGGCTCAGGGTGTCGTCGTGTGCGGGGAATGTGACGGGCCCGGCGGACCGCGCCAGCAGCCGGTACTCCGCCGCGTTCTCCGGCAGGTCCGGCACGCTGCGCCCTAGGATGGTGTTCACCCGATCAGCGTCAAGACGTCTGCCGCTGCCGTTCGAGTAGGCGAGAACGCGACCCGTGACGTCCTCGACCGTGACCGCCGCCTCCGCGCGCGCAGCGAGCGCATCAGCCAGGTCGTACAGATCCGGGGTCACGTGGCTGCCGATCGGATCCCCCGCAGCGAGCCGGCCGTCCGTCACCGCGGCGGACAGCAGCGCTTCGATCCGGGCCCATCCCGTGGCGTCGTCGGCGACGATCACCGCGATGCCGGCAGCGTCGACGGCTCGGGCGACAGCCGGTAAAGCGGCCCCGCGCCGCTTCACCACGGCAGCCACGTAGCCGCGCTCCTTCGCGTCATGCAGGGCATCCGCGAGCCCGGGGTCCGCCGCCGAGCTCCCGACGAGCAGGGCCAACCCGTCGTGCGCCCGAGGCAGCGGCTCCAGTGAATCGGCGATGACGATTTCAGCTACGCCAGCGTCGGGATCCGGGACGACGACCGGCGTCAGGATCGCGGGATCGAGCGCTCGGAGCAGCCCCTCGATCTTGGAGCTGGGACGTCCGAGCGGTAGGCCGGGCGCTGGAGGAACCGACGGTTTGTTGTGTAGCACAATCACAAGCGTAATTCCTGTAGTGAGCCCTAGTGCGGTGGGTCGGCGGGGCGGTCATGCTGTCTGCGTGTCTGACGTCGGATCTGAAGCGCGCGCAGTTGCGCATCGCGACGCGATGACCTCCGCCGAGCGGGCGCAGGTGACGGTACGAGGCATCACCGGCGCCGGCCAGAACGCCGAGGCATCGGCCCTGTTGGCCCGGGTCTGGGGGACTGCGCTCGAGGCCGCCCCGCTGCCGTCCGACCTGCTGGTGAGCCTCAGCCACGCCGGCGGGTGCGTGTTGGGCGCCTTCGCGGCCGACCGGCACCTGGTCGGAACCGCGGTCTGTCTGGCGGGCAAGCCCTGCTCGCGGTCGGTGTATTCACTCATCGCCGCCGTAGGTACGGAGGCTGCGGGGCAGGGCGTCGGCGCCGCGCTGAAGCTGGCGCAGCGCGCGTGGGCGCTCGATGGCGGCGCCACCAACATGCTCTGGACCTTCGATCCGCTCGTGCGGCGCAATGCCCATTTCAACATCAACCGGTTGGGTGCGCGCGTCTCGTCGTACGCGCCGGACTTCTACCCGCCGATGCACGACGCGATCAACCAAGCGGACCTCACCGATCGGCTGGTCGCGGACTGGGATCTGACCCGGCCGGCAGCGCCCCCAGATGACCAGCCGAACGCAGTGGCGGTGCTGAGCTGCGACGCCACCGGCCACCCGGTCCAGCACGAGGTGGGCGACGCGCCGCGCCTGGCAGTGGCAGTGCCGCGCGACATCGAATCGGTACGGCGGACGGACCCCGATCTCGGCAGGCAGTGGCGGCTGGCCGTCCGCGACGCTCTGCAGGAACGGCTGGCGGCCGGCCACCGCATCGTCGGGTTCCTTCCCGAGGGTGCGTACGTGTTGGAACGGGGTGCACATGACTGATGTCCGCGTGGAACTACGGACCGTACAGATCCCACTGGTCCGCCCGTTCCGCACGTCCCGGTCGGTCGAGTCGGCGAAGGATGCGCTGCTCGTGCGCTGGAGCGCCGGCGACGTCGACGGGTGGGGCGAGTGCGGAGCGGACCCGACGCCCACCTTCTTCCCGGAGACGCTCGACTCGGCCCGAGCGACGATCGCGACGGTCCTGCTTCCCATGCTCGCCGAACGCGATCCGGCACGGATCTCTGCCGGACAGGCCAAGCGGGTCATGGACGCCGTCCCGGGCAATCACCTGGCGAAGGCCGCCGTGGAGATGGCGATCCTCGACGCGCAGCTCAAGCGGGCGCAGATGTCGCTGGCAGACTTCCTCGGCGGCGCGCACGCAGCAGTCCGGGTTGGCGTGTCAGTGGGCATCGCCGACAGTCTCGAGCAGCTGCTGGACCGGGTCGCGCAGTATCTGGACGCTGGCTACACCCGGATCAAGCTCAAGATCGAACCGGGTTGGGACGTCGAACCGGTCGGTGCGGTGCGCCAC
This sequence comes from Jatrophihabitantaceae bacterium, assembly GCA_035765515.1. Classification (GTDB taxonomy): domain Bacteria; phylum Actinomycetota; class Actinomycetes; order Mycobacteriales; family Jatrophihabitantaceae; genus DASRSS01. Next base: position 52,577 of record DASTXN010000043.1, read on the forward strand.
AAGTTCGGCCCGGGCCTGTCGCTCCAGGTCGACGCGAACCAGGCGTACGGGCCGGCGGATCTGCGCATCCTGCGGCGGCTGGACGAGTTCGATCTGCTGCTGCTCGAGCAGCCCTTCCCGAAGGAGGAACTGCTCGCCTCCGCACGGCTGGCCGAGCGGATCGAAACGCCCGTGTGCCTGGACGAGTCGATCACCAACCTGCACAGCGCGGCGGCCGCGATCTCGTTGGGCGCCTGTCAGATCATCAACATCAAGCCGGCCCGCGTCGGCGGATATCTCGAGGCGCGGTCCATCCACGACCTGTGCCTGGCACATGGCATCCCCGTGTTCTGCGGCGGGTTGCTGGAAACGGGGATCGGCCGTGCCGCGAACCTCGCGCTGGCGACGCTGCCGAACTTCACCCTGCCGGGCGACATCTCGGCGACCAGCCGCTACTTCGCTCAGGACATCACCCAGAGCTTCGAGCTGCAGGACGGCTGTCTACGCGTTCCGGACGGACCGGGGACGGGCGCGGTCGTGGACCTCGACGCGCTCCAGGCATGCACCGTCGATTCGCAAACGGTCGAGCTGTAGTCAGCCGGCCGGTAGGGCAACCAACGAGGAGGAACGACGTGTTCGGACGATCGCGCGTAATTGTCGCGACTATCGCGATGGCCGCAGCGGGCGCTACGGCGCTGGCCGGTTGCGGCAGTAGCGGCGCAGGCAACGGGACTCCCGCCGGGTCGGGTCAGACGACCTCTGTGCAGGGGGCCGTCACCCAGGTGCCGAGTCAGGTAACCACAGGCTCGAGCGACGGCGCGAAGTCGGCGTCCGACCTAGTGCCGGCCGCCATCAAATCGAAGGGCACGCTGACCGTGGCGACTGACGCCACCTACCCGCCGGATGAGTTCATCGCCCCGGGTACCAAGACCATCATCGGGATGGACGCCGACCTCGCGAAGGCGCTCGGCGAGCAGCTCGGCCTCACTCTGAAGCTGGTGAATGCAACCTTCGACACGATCATCCCCGGGCTGCAATCCGGCAAGTACGACATGGGCCTGTCCTCGTTCACCGACACCAAGCAGCGCGAGAAGGTCGTCGATTTCGTCGTCTATTACAAGACCGGCGAGAGCTTCTTCATCAACTCCACCAGCAACAAGTCCTTCGACGGGCTGGACTCGTTGTGCGGGGCGAAGGTCACCGTCGAGAACGGCACGACTGAGCAGACCGACGCGCAGGCGCAGTCGAAGAAGTGCAGCTCTGAGGGCAAGAAGCCGGTCAACGTGCTCACCTTCGCGGACCAGAGCGCGGCGAACCTGGCCGTGGCAAACGGCCGCGCGGACGTCGGTTTCGCCGACTCGCAGGTGGTCGGATACATGCTCACCCAGTCGCACGGTCAGTTCAAGCCGACCGGCAACCCGGTGAACGTGACGCCCTCGGGTATCGCGCTGCCGAAGGGGAACGGCATGGCGCCTGCCCTCGAAGCGGCGCTGAAGAACCTCATCGCGGACGGGACTTACGCGAAGATCTTCGACAAGTGGGGGATGAAGACCAACATCATCTCCGCGGACGAGGTCAAGACAAATGCGGCTGTCAGCTGACCCGTCCGTCTCGGTACAGCCACCCGCAAGATGACGGTCGGCTGGGACGCCGACCCGGTCGTCGCGTCCTGGGCCGGCCTGCCGTCGCTGGACGGTGACCGCACCGTTGACGCGTGCGTTGTCGGGCTCGGCGGGTCGGGACTGGCCGCGGTGTCGGCACTCCTCGAACGCGGTCTCTCGGTCGTCGGCGTCGACGCCGGGCGGATCGCCGCGGGAGCTGCTGGGCGCAACGGCGGGTTCCTGCTCGGCGGACCGGCACTGTTCCTGCATGACGCGGTCGCCCGCTGGGGCGAGGACGCGGCGGTCGGGCTGTATCGCGCGACGCTGCACGAACTGGACGTGCTCGCCGACGCGCTCGGTCCCGAACTGGTGCGCCGCGTCGGGTCGATCCGCCTCGCCGGGCTGCCGGGGGAGCCGGAGTCGGACGCCGAAGCGGCCGAACGCGAGCGCGAGGTCACCGACTGCACCGCGCACGAGGACGCGCTGCGGGCACACGGCATTGCGGTCGAACGGTACGACGGACCGCTGGGCCGCGGGATCTTCCTGCCCGACGACGCGGCGATGAACCCGGCCCGCCGCGCGCTCGGCCTGGCCACGCTGCTTGCCCGGCACGACCGTGCAGAGCTGTACGAACACACGCCCGTCACGCGCGTCGAGTCCGGCCGGGTCGTGACAGCGCACGGCACAGTCCACGCGCGCACTGTGATCGTCGCCGTGGACGGCCGGCTGGAGCTTGTCCTGCCCCAACTGGCCGGACGCGTCCGCACCGCCCGGCTGCAGATGCTTGCCACCGAGCCGGTCGCGCCGGGCCGCCTCCCATGCCCGGTCTATGGACGCTGGGGCTACGACTACGGGCAACAGGACGCGTCCGGCCGGTTGTTCGTCGGTGGAGGCCGGGACAAGTTCGTCGACGACGAATGGACGGCCGACACACAGGCCACTACCGACGTCCAGGCGTACATCGAGCAGGTCGCCGCACGAATGGCCGGCAGCCCCGTCCGCGTCACGCACCGCTGGGCCGCTTCGGTCGGCTTCACCCCGGACGGCCGCCCGCTGTGCGCGCGGGTCGACGACGGCGTGATCGCGATCGGCGGTTACAACGGCACCGGCAACCTGGTCGGTCCCGTCGCCGCCCGAGCCGCCGTCGCGCTGGCCCTCGACGGCACCGCACCACCGCCGTATTTCAGCTTGTGAACCCGCGACATGCGGCCGCCTTTTCCGACACCATGCCCGCTCAGGTCGCCGCGCGCGGGCACCACGTCGGAAAAGGCGGCACACGGTACGGAACAATGGCGCGCGTGACCGTCGCGCAGCACCGTGAGCTCGCCGCGGCGTTGCGGCAGGCCGGGCTGACCGACGTCGACGACTCCGGCCGGCGCCGCGCCGAGTATGCGACCGACGCCTCCAACTACCGCGTGGTCCCGCAAGTCGTCGCGTTCCCGCGGCACACCGACGAGGCGATCGCGGCCGTGAGCACGGCCCGCGCGCTGGGTGTCCCGGTCACCAGCCGCGGCGGCGGCACGTCCACGGCGGGCAACGCCGTCGGCTCCGGCCTCGTCCTCGACTTCTCCCGCCACCTGAACCGAGTGCTGTCGATCGACCCCGAGGCACGCACTGCCACCGCGCAACCGGGCGCGGTCCTCGACCACATCACCGCGGCCGCGGCTGTGCACGGTTTGCGCTTCGGCCCCGACCCGTCCACGCACGCGCGCGCGAGTATCGGCGGCTCGATCGGCAACAACGCCTGCGGATCGCGCGCGTTGCGGTACGGGCGCACGTCCGACAACGTCGTCGCGCTCGACATGTTGACGGCGTCCGGCGAGCGGCTGGACGCGCGCCGGTTCGGACGCGCCGGGCTGGCCGCCGCTGGCCCGATCGGATCGGCGTTGCAGGACCTGGTCGAACCGCGCCTGTCCATGATCCGCACCGAGTTCGGCCGCTTCGTCCGCCAGGTCTCCGGCTACTCGCTGGAGCATCTGCTGCCGGAGCACGGCGCCGATCTCGCGCGCTTCCTGGTCGGCACCGAGGGCACGCTCGGGCTGCTGCTCGGCGCGACCGTGCAGCTGGTCGAGTCGCCGCGCGCGGTCGCGCTGGCCGTTCTCGGCTACCCGGACATGCCCAGCGCGGCCGAGGCCGTGCTCGGGTTACTGCCGCACCAGCCCGTCGCCGTCGAGGGCATGGACGCCCGCCTCGTGCAAGTGTTCCGCGACCGCCGCGGTGCCGCCGCCGTGCCGAACCTGCCGCGCGGCGAGGGCTGGCTTTTCGTCGAGACTTCGGGCGAGACCGAGGCCGAGGCGCGCTCCGCTGCGGACAAGCTGATCGCGGACGCCGGCTGTCTCGACTCGCTCGTCGTCACCGGTGCAGATGCCCGCGCGCTGTGGCGCATCCGCGAGGACGGCGCGGGCCTGGGCGGCCGCACCCCGGCCGGCGCTCCTGCCTGGCCGGGCTGGGAGGACGCCGCGGTGCCGCCCGCGCAGCTGGGCGCCTACCTGCGCGAGTTCCGCGCCCTGATGGACGAGCACCACGTCGACGGCCTGACGTACGGGCACTTCGGCGACGGCTGCGTGCACGTGCGCATCGACTTCCCGTTCAGCACCGAACCGCAGCGCTACCGCGAGTTCGTCCTCGCGGCCGCGCAACTGGTCGGCCGGCACGGCGGGTCGATGTCCGGCGAGCACGGCGACGGGCGCGCCCGCGGCGAGCTGCTGAAGTACATGTACTCGGCCGAGGCGATCGAGACCTTCGCCGCGGTGAAGTCGATCTTCGACCCCGGCAACGTGTTCAACCCGGGCGTGCTGGTCGACCCGCTGCCGGTGGACGCCGACCTGCGCGTCCCCGCAGCCCGCCCCCTGCGCAAGCACCTCGGCTTCGCGTACCCGCACGACGGCGGCGACCTGTCGACCGCGGTGCACCGGTGCGTCGGCGTGGGCAAGTGCCGCGCCGACAACACCGCGGCCGGTGGCGTGATGTGCCCGTCCTACCTCGCGACGCGTGATGAGAAGGACTCCACCCGCGGCCGTGCACGCGTGTTGCAGGAACTGGCCAATGGAGAGCTGGTCCAGGGCTTCCGGGACGACGCGGTGCACGAGTCGCTGGACCTGTGCCTGTCCTGCAAGGGTTGCCGCTCCGATTGCCCCGCCGGCGTGGACATGGCCACCTACAAGGCCGAGGCGCTGTACCACCGCTACCGCCGCAGGCTCCGCCCGCCGTCGCACTACGCGCTCGGCTGGCTGCCGCGCTGGGCCCGGCTCGCTGCCCGTACGCCGAAGCTGGCGAACGCGACGCTGCGCAGCGAAACCCTTGCCGCGACGGCTAAACGCCTCGGCGGCATCGACCCGCGCCGCCCGCTGCCGCAGTTCGCCACGCGGACGTTCCGCGCCTGGTTCAGCAAACACCCGACCGCGACCGGCAAGCCGGTCCAGCTGTGGGCGGACACCTTCACCGACCACTTCAGCCCCGAGGTCGGCATCGCCGCGGTGCGCGTGCTCGAGGACGCCGGCTACTCCGTCCAGATCGTCGACAAGCCGGTGTGCTGCGGCCTGACCTGGATCAGCACCGGCCAGCTGGACGGCGCCCGCAAGCAGCTGCGCCGCAGCCTGTCGGCGCTCGAACCTGCGCTCGCGCAGGGCATGCCGATCGTCGGCCTCGAACCGTCCTGCACCGCGGTGCTGCGCGCCGACTCCGCCGAACTGCTGCCGGACGACCCGCGCGCGCGGCAGGTCGCCGCCGCGACGCACACGCTCGCCGAGCTGCTTGCGAAGACCGAGGGCTGGACGGCTCCGGACCTGTCGGACGTGCAGGCCGTGGCGCAGCCGCACTGCCACCAGCACGCGGTGATGGGCTGGACGGCCGACGCGGCGCTGCTGGCGGGCGCGGGCGCGGACGTGAACGCGGTCGGCGGCTGCTGCGGGCTGGCCGGTAACTTCGGCGTCGAGCGCGGCCACTACGACGTGTCCGTCGCCGTCGCCGAGACCGCGCTGCTGCCCGCCGTCCGCGACGCGCCGCACGACGCGGTCGTCCTCGCCGACGGGTTCTCCTGCCGCACTCAGCTCGAACAGCTCGGGCAGGTGCACAGCCGGCACCTGGCCCAACTGCTCGCCGACCACATCGACCAATCGGAGTCCAGATGACCGGGTTCACGCCGCCGCCGTACCCGTACGAGCGCCTGGACGAGATCATCAAGATCGCGTCCGAGCAGGACGGTGGCGCGGTCGACCTGTCGATCGGCACGCCGTGCGACTCCGCGCCGTCGGCCGTCATCGAGGCGCTGGCCTCCGACGACGCGGCGCGCGGTTACCCGCCGTCGATCGGCACGCTCGCGCTGCGCACGGCGGCGGCCGAGTGGATCGAGCGCCGGCTCGGTGCGCGTGTCGACCCGGTGAGCGAGCTCGCCGCAGTGGTCGGCAGCAAGGAGTTCGTGGCATCGACGCCGCAGTACCTCAAGCTGCGCGATCCGTCCCGCGACACCGTGCTGTACCCGGCGATCAGCTACCCGACGTACGCGATGGGTGCGACGCTGGCGGGCTGCCGGGCCGTCCCGTACCGCAGCCTGGACGAGATCGACCGGGCGGACGCGGACCGCGCGCTGTGCGTGTGGGTGAACTCGCCGGGAAACCCGACCGGAGAGCTGCACGACCTGGCCGTGGCCGCCGAATGGGGACGCGCGCGCGGCGTATTGGTGCTGTCGGATGAGTGCTATGCCGAGTTCACCTGGACGGGTGAGCCGACGACGATCCTGCGCAGCGGGATGCGCGGCGTGATCGCGGTGCACTCGTTGTCCAAGCGCGACAACTTCGCCGGCGCCCGCATCGGCTTCTTCGCCGGCGACGCCGAGTTCGTCCACTACCTGCGCGAGGTGCGCAAGCACGCCGGGCTGATGCCACCCGGTCCCGTGCAGGCGGCGGCAACGATCGCGCTCGGCGACGACGAGCACGTCGAGGCGCAGCGCAGCCGCTACCTGCGCCGGATGAAGCGGCTGCAGCAGGTGCTCGCCGCATGCGGATATGACGTCGAACTGCCGGCCGGCGCGTTCTATCTGTGGGCGCAGGCGCCCGACGGCGACGCCTGGGCGGCCGCGCGCGAGCTGGCCCGCCGCGCCGGGATAGTGGTGTCGCCGGGCGAGTTCTACGGCCCGGATTCGACCGGCTGGTTCCGTGTCGCCGCAGTGCAGCCCGACGATCGCATCGAGCTGGCCGCGTCTCGCGTGGGCGTGTGATGGACCCCCGCAACGTGCCGGTGCTTCGCGCCGCCGCTCGCCGTGCCAATCAGATGCTGGCCACACCGATCTCCCGCGGTCGCGTCACCGCCGTCGGTAGCCGGTTCCGTGATCCCGACGGACGGGCCGCCTTGCGCCGCGCGGTGAGCGGCAAGGTCGTGCTCGTCACCGGGGCGTCCTCCGGCATCGGCCGCGCGAGCGCGGTACGTCTCGCGGGGGCCGGCGCAACCGTGCTCGCCGTCGCGCGCAGTGCCGACCTGCTCGACGGACTGGTCGCCGAGGTGGGGTCGAACGTCGAGCCCTATCCGTGCGACCTGACCGACTTCGACGACCTGGACGCGCTCGTCGCCAAGATGCTCGATCGGCACGGCGCGGTCGACGTGCTGGTCAACTGCGCGGGCATGTCCATCCGCCGCCGGGTGCAGTACTCGCGGGATCGGTTCCATGACTTCGAGCGGCCGATGCGGCTGAACTACTTCGCGGCGATCCGGCTGGTCACCGGACTGTTGCCGGCCATGTGCGAGCGTGAGGCCGGCCAGATCGTCAACATCTCCAGCTGGGCCGCGCAGGTGCACCCGGCACGGTTCTCCGGTTACACCGCGTCGAAGGCCGCACTCGAGGCCTGGTCGGACTGCGTGCAGGGCGAGGTCCTCGACGACGGCGTCGTATTCACGACGATCCGGATGCCGCTCGTGCGCACCCCGATGATCGAGCCGACAAGGCTGTACCGCAGCATCCCCGCGTTGTCGGCGGACCAAGCGGCTGCCGTGGTGTGCGACGCGATCGTGCGGCGTCCCCGGCGGCTCAGCCCGATCGCGTCCGGAGTGGTCACCATGGCCGAGCTGCTCAGCCCACGCGCAGGCGACCTGATCCGCAAGAACGCGATCTGAGCGTTTACCTTCTGGCGCGCCGCGGGTAACCCCATGGGCAACCGGCGTTCGAGGAAGGGACTTCGATCATGAGCGCAGTCGACAAGGCCAAGCACGCGATGGACGACGCGGAGGGCAAGGCGAAGGAGGCGCTCGGGCGCGCCACCGGTGACAAGAGCACCGAGAACGAGGGCAAGGCCGACCAGTCCGTCGCCGACCTGAAGCAGGCGGGCGAGAAGGCCAAGGACGCCTTCAAGCACTGAGCCCATTAGCTCGCGCGGCGCCCCGGCAGGATCTGTCGGGGCGCCGTCGCTATGGTGTGCCGATGAACCCCCAGCTTCGTCCGCAGAAGCGTGGCCGCAAGATCGCCATGACGTCCGAGGAGATCGACGCGTTCCTCGCCGAGCAGCGCACCTGCCGCGTGGCCACGATCGGCCCGGACGGTCCGCACGCGACGCCGCTGTGGTTCTACTGGGACGGCCAGTACTTCTGGCTGTACTCGATCACGCGTGCCCAGCGCTGGGCCGATCTCATGCGCGATCCGCGGATCGGCATCACGGTTGATGCCGGCGAGGACTACTTCGGCCTGCACGGCGTGGAGATCACCGGCACCGTCGAGGTCGTCGGCGAGGTGCCGCGCACCGGTGAGCCGAACGAGCAGCTGGCCGCGGTCGAAGCCGCATTCGTGAAGAAGAACTTCGGCCTCGACGAGATGTTCCACGACCAGAAGCACGCCTGGCTTCGGGTCACGCCGTCCAAGATCGCCAGCTGGGATTTCCGCAAACTTTGACCGCGAACGCCCGACACGGGTGTAGAACTACCCCATGGCGTTCGTCGTCGTAGCGGTGGTCGTGCTGGCGCTTGCCTGCGCCGCGTGGGTCGACCACCGGGACCGCAAGCGCCGGCGGAGGCGTCGCGGTGCCGGCGAGATGATCGGCAACCGCAGGCAACGGATGCTCGGATCCCGGTCCGCCGGCGAGCGCGGCGCGCCGACCACCGAGGCATGGAACCCGGGTGCCCGCGAGCGCATGCGCGAGCAGTCCTTCGGCGACTACTGACCCGCGGGCGAGTCAGCCGAAGACGACGCCCTGAGCCAGGGGCAGCTCGGTCGAGTAGTTGACCGTGTTCGTCGCGCGGCGCATATACGCCTTCCACGCGTCCGAGCCGGACTCGCGGCCGCCACCGGTCTCCTTCTCGCCGCCGAACGCGCCGCCAATCTCGGCGCCGGACGGGCCGATGTTCACGTTCGCAATGCCGCAGTCCGAACCCTCGGGCGAGGTGAACCGCTCGGCCTCGCGCACGTTCAGCGTGAAGATCGACGACGACAGGCCCTGCGGCACGTCATTGTGCATCTCCAGCGCGTCATCGAACGAGTCGTAGGTCATCACGTACAGGATCGGAGCGAACGTCTCGGCCTGCACGATCTCGCTCTGCGTCGGCATGCGCACCAGCGCCGGCTGCACGTAGTACGCGTCGGACGCCTCGTCGGCCAGCACGCGAGAACCACCGGCGATCAGCTCGCCGCCGTTGGCCTGCGCCTTCTCCAGCGCGGCCACGTAACCGTCGTAGGACGCCTGGTCGATCAGCGGCCCGACCAGCGTGCCGGACTCCAGCGGCGAGCCGATCGGCAGCGTCTCGTAGGCGGACTTGAGCCGGGCCACCAGCTCGTCCGCGATCGAGGAGTGGACGATCACGCGGCGCAGCGTGGTGCAGCGCTGGCCCGCCGTCCCTGCCGCGGAGAACACGATGCCGCGAACCGCGAGGTCCAGATCGGCGGACGGTGCCACGATCGCCGCGTTGTTGCCGCCGAGTTCGAGCAGCAGCCGGCCGAAGCGGGACGCCACCCGCGGAGCCACAGCGCGGCCCATCCGGGTCGATCCCGTAGCCGAGAGCAGCGCGACGCGCGGGTCGTCCACGAGCGCCTCGCCGACCTCGGCGCCGCCGAGCACCAGCGCCGAGACCGCGGCCGGAGCGCCGACGCGCCGCGCCGCCTCGGCGAGCAGCGCCTGGCAGGCGAGCGCGGTGAGCAGTGTCTTCTCCGACGGCTTCCACACCACCGGGTCGCCGCAGACGAGCGCCAGCGCCGTGTTCCACGACCACACCGCGACCGGGAAGTTGAAGGCGCTGATCACGCCGACGACCCCGAGCGGGTGCCACTGCTCCATCATCCGGTGGCCGGGACGCTCGGACGCGATGGTGAGGCCGAACAGCTGCCGCGACTGGCCGACAGCCAGGTCGCAGATGTCGATCATCTCCTGGACCTCGCCGAGGCCCTCGGAACGGATCTTGCCCGCCTCGATCGACACGAGCGCGCCGAGGTCTTCCTTGTGCTCGCGCAGCAGCAGGCCCAGCTCGCGGACCAGCTGGCCGCGCACCGGCGCCGGAACCGTCCGCCAGGTACGGAATGCCTCGGCCGCCTCGCCCACGATGCGGTCGACGTCCGACGCGGTGTGCGCGCGCACCCGGCCCAGCTCGCCACCGGTGATGGGGGAGCGGGCGATCAGTTCGCCTTCGCCGGGCAGTTCGACGCCCAGGCGGGACAGGATCGCAGCGGCCTCGGCGGCGAGGTCTTCGTGGCGGGGGAGGGTCATGGCGCGGGGACTCCTAAGTCGGCAAGCTGCTTACGACTACCTAGCTTATGCCGTAAGTTGTACTTATGGCTAATGGCGTCGCGACCGGGCTGGACGTCGGCCGGTTGCGGCTGCTGCGCGAGGTGGCCCTGCGCGGCACGATCGCCGGCGCCGCGCGCTCGCTGGGACTGACCTCCTCGGCCGTATCGCAGCAGCTTGCCGTCCTCGAGCGCGAGGCCGGGACGCCGCTGGTCGACCGCTCGCCGCGGGGCGTGCAGCTCACCGGGGCCGGTCACGCCCTGGCCGGGCGGGCCGGCGAGGTGCTGGACGTGCTCGCGGCCGCCCGCGCGGATCTGGACCGGATTGCCGGCTCGCTCAGCGGGCCGGTCGCGCTTGCGTCGGTCGCGAGCGGCGCCGCAACGTTCGTCTCCGACGCCGTGGCCGGCTTGCGCGAGACCCATCCCGGCATCTCGGTCAGCGTCACCGCGGCCGAGCCCGCGCGCGCCCTGGACTTGCTGCTCGCCGGCGACGTCGATCTCGCCGTCGTGGACGAGTACGACCACGTGCCGCTAGCGGTGCCCGACTACGTGGTCGCCCGCGAACTGTGCGCCGAGCCGCTGGTGGCCGTCCTTCCCGCGGGATGGCCGGGCCGGCGCCGTCCGGACCTGACCGACCTGGCCGACGCCGACTGGGTGATGCCGCCGGAGGAGGCGGCGTGCGGGCTGGCCGTGCGTATCGCCTGCCGGTCGGCCGGTTTCGAGCCCCGCGTGCGGTGGGAGACCGACGACATGCTGCTGCTGGCGCGCTGCGTCGCGGCCGGCCACGGGGTCGCGGTGCTGCCGCGACTGTCCGTCGCCGACACCGGCGATTTGAGCGCCAAGATCGATGTCCGCAGCCTGCGCGATCCGGTGCTGCGGCGGCGGCTTTCCGCGGTCGGCCGGGCCAGCGCGCTGGCCCGGCCGGTGGTCTCCGCCGTGGTGGACGCCCTCGCCGCCGCAGTGCGGTAGCCGGCCGTTAGCACGCCCGTCGGCAGTGTCCGAGTTGGGGGTGATGTGAAGTCCGATTTGCGACGTAGCAGGATTGCACCTTGACGAACGGGAACGACACGCGTGTAATTCCATACGTGTGGTGAACACCCGTGCTGAACTCCAGCGCTGACCACCCAGCGTGCCCTGCGATCTGAAGGAGGAAGCAGTGACGGATCTGTCGAGCGACCTCAATCTCAGCGATTCCGACTTGACCGACCTGTTCGGGCTGCCCGAGGAGGCCGGCTGGCAGGAGCGTGCCCTGTGCGCGCAGACAGACCCGGAGGCCTTCTTTCCCGAGAAGGGCGGCTCGACCCGGGAGGCGAAGCGGATCTGCACGGGCTGCGAGGTGCGTGCCGAGTGCTTGGAGTACGCGCTCGCGCACGACGAGCGGTTCGGCATCTGGGGCGGCATGTCCGAGCGGGAGCGCCGCCGCCTCAAGCGCCAGGCGGTCTGAGCAGCCGCAGCCGGCTCAGTCCGGGTCGATCTCGTCGAGGTCGCGCCCGATCAGATCCGCCACCAGCTCCGCGACGACCATGAACACCAGCTCGCCGCGATCCTCGCCCTCGGCCGCCCGCGCCTCGACGGGACGCCGGTAGACGACGACCGCCGGCCCCGGCAGGCCGGGCAGCCCGGTCCGGAACAGCCGGCCCAACACCACGCCGCGGTCCAGCACCACCTCGGAGGACAGCGCCTCGTCCGACTCGTCGGCGGGCACCTCCTCCACCGCGAACTCCACGCCGGCCAGCTCGGCCGCCCAGTGGGCCTCCAGCTCCTCGACGGCGTCGAGCACCAGGTCGTCGAAGATCTCGCTCCGGGTCCGTGACACCGGCACCTGCGCAGGGGCAAGCGTGCCGCGCATCCCGCGGCCGCGCCGGTCGCGCCGCCGATAGCCCCCCGTCTGCATCCCGCCAGGGTAAGCCGCTGCCCCGACGCGGCACCGACACGAGGTGGCCGCGTGGGGCACCTAGCGCCGCTTCGTGGCATCGGGACGATAGTGTCCGGAGCTGTGAGAACCGCCCGTCGTTGCACGCGCACCGGCTGCGCCCGGCCGGCCGTGGCCACCCTCACCTACGCCTACTCCGACCTGACCGCGGTCGTCGGCCCGCTGGCGAGCTTCGCGGAGCCGCACTCGTACGACCTGTGCGAGGAGCACGCGGTGCGGCTGACCGTGCCGCGTGGCTGGGAGGTCGTGCGGCACGTCGGCGAGTTCCCCGCGCCCATCCCGCACAGCGACGACCTCGAGGCGCTGGCCGACGCCGTCCGCGAGGCCGCGCGCGTGGAGCCGGCGGCTGCGGTTGCCGAGGGCGAGCCGAGCACCGGGCGCCGCGGGCACCTGCGCGTGGTCACCCAGCGCGACTGACAGCTCGGCGCATCCCGCGACTGCGGGCGGCGCGGCTGGGTAGGCTGCCGAAGTGGACCTTTCGACGATTATCAAGGCCTACGACGTGCGAGGCACCGTTCCCGATCAGCTCGACGAACCGATCGCGCGCGCGATAGGCGCGGCGTTCGTCGATGTGACCGGTGCCGAGCGCATCGTTACCGCACACGACATGCGCGAGACCGGCCCCGGGCTGGCACGGGCGTTCGCCGAGGGAGCGCTGCACCGTGGCGCGTCCGTCGTCGAGTCCGGGCTGGGGTCGACGGACATGCTCTACTTCGCCTCCGGGCACCTCGGTCTGCCGGGCGCGATGTTCACAGCCAGCCACAACCCCGCGAAGTACAACGGCATCAAGATGTGCCGGGCGAACGCGGTGGCGATCGGGCAGGACACCGGCCTGGCCGAGATCCGCGAGCGTGCTCAGGCGTATCTGGACGACGGCCTGCCGCCCGCGGGCGTAGCCGGGACCGTCGAGCAGGCCGACCTGCTGACGCCGTACGCCGAATACCTGCGCGGGCTCGTCGACCTCAGCGGGATCCGTCCGCTGAAGGTGGTTGTCGACGCCGGCAACGGCATGGGCGGTTACACGGTGCCCGCCGTGCTGGGGGACACGGTGCTCGCGGCGCTGCCGCTGGAGATCGTGCCGCTGTACTTCGAGCTGGACGGATCGTTCCCCAACCACGAGGCGAACCCACTCGTCGCGGAGAACATCGTCGATCTGCAGCGCAAGGTCGTCGAGGCCGGTGCGGATATCGGGCTGGCCTTCGACGGTGACGCGGACCGTTGCTTCGTCGTCG
>DASTXN010000044.1:0-25389 GCA_035765515.1 Jatrophihabitantaceae bacterium
CAGCCGGTTCGCCAGCCGCAGCGCCGCCCGGTCGAACGCCCCGCTGCGGGGGACGCCCAGCGCAGCGAACCCGGCCCGCCCGCCGTCCTGCACCGTGGTCAGCGGGCCCGGCGCGAGCACCTCGATCATCGCGACACGAACCGCACCCGGGTGCCGGGCACCAGCAGCGCCGGCGGCGTGCGTCCCAGGTCCCAGAGCGCCGCGTCGGTGCGTCCGAGCAGCCGCCAGCCGCCGGGTGAGGAGCGCGGGTAGATGCCGGTGAACCCGCCCGCGATCGCGACGGATCCGGCCGGCACCGACGTGCGCGGCGAGGCGAGTCGCGGCACGTGCAGTGCCGGCTCCAGCCCGGTCAGGTACGCGAAGCCGGGGGAGAAGCCGCAGAACGCGACCGTGTACTCGGCCGCTGCGTGACGCTCGATCAGCGCGGCGACCGTGCAGCCGACCTCGTCGGCGACGGCGTCCAGGTCCGCGCCGTCGTAATGCACGGCCAGCTCGACCGTCCCCTGCACCTCCGGACGCCCGGGGTGGTCCGCAGTCAGCGCGCCTTCGAGCGCGGCCCGCAGCGTCGTTCCCGTCGCGACACCCGGATCGAAGCGCACCAGCAGCGTGCGCGCGGCCGGTATCACCTCCAGCACGCCGTCCAGGACGCTGGCTGCGTCGCACAGGGCGAGCACCGCCGTCGGGTCACCGGGCTCCACCAGCACGGCCGCGTCGCCGTACGACCGGACGATCACGGCGCCGCGAAGGGGGCCACCGCGATGCCGGCGTCCTCGATGACCCGGCGGATCTCCCGGGCGAGCAGGACGGCGCCGAGCGTGTCGCCGTGCACGCAGATCGATGCGGCCGGGACGTCGACCGGGGTGCCGTCGAGCGCGGTGACCTGTTGCCGCCGGGCGATCGACACGGCCTGGGCCACGGCCGCTGCCGGGTCGGCGTGCACGGCTCCGGGCTCCGTACGCGGGACCAGACGTCCGGCCGGGGTGTAGGCGCGGTCGGCGAAGCCCTCGGCGACGAACGGCAGGTCTGCCTGCGCCGCTGCCGTCGCCAGCGCCGAGCCGGGCAGCCCGAGCAGGGGCAGGCTCGCGTCGACCGCCGCGACAGCGGACGCGACGGCGGCCGCCTGCACCGGATCGTCCGCCGCAGTGTTGTAGAGGGCCCCGTGCGGCTTCACGTACCTGACGCGCGAACCGGCTGCTCGTGCGAACGCGTCCAGCGCCCCGAGCTGGTACATGACCTCGGCCGCCAGCTCGCCGGGGGCGACGTCGATACGGCGGCGGCCGAATCCGGTCAGGTCCCGGTAGCCGACCTGCGCACCGATCGCCACGCCGCGCTCGGCCGCGAGGTCGCAGACGCGGCGCATCGTCGCGGGGTCCCCGGCGTGGAAGCCGCATGCCACGTTCGCGCTCGTGACCACGTCCAGCAGGGCCTCGTCATCGGTCAGTCGCCAGATCCCGAACCCTTCGCCCAGGTCGGCGTTCAGATCGATCTGCACGGGCCCACATTAGGGCCGCAGTCGATCGCCGCGCCGCCCACTCGCAAGCTCGCAGGCGGACACGGTGACCGACGGGCGACTTCGTCGCCGTTGCGGCCGGTGGGTGGTTGCGTTGCGCTCCGCCGGGGAGGTCACCGCACGTCCTGCCGATCCGCGCCCGACGGTTGCCGCGTGGGGCCGGTCCGCTATCTTGGGAGAGGTTAGGCATACCTATCCTAAGGACGCTCCATGCTGCCCACGTTCGTAATCGGTTTGCGCGAGGGCCTGGAGGCCGCGCTCATCGTCGGCATCATCGCCGCCTTCCTGCGCAAGCAGGGCCGACGCGACCTGGTGCGCTGGGTGTTCGTCGGCGTCGGGGCGGCGGTGCTGCTCTGCCTGGCTGTCGGCATCGCCCTGGACGTGCTCTCCAAGAACCTGCCGCAGCGCGAGCAGGAGGGCCTGGAGACGGTCATCGGCGCACTCGCCGTCGGCATGGTCACGTACATGGTCGTCTGGATGAAGCGACACTCGCGTGAGCTGAAGGGGCAGCTCGAGCAGCTGGCGGCGGGCGCTCTGGGCGGCGCCTCCAAAGCCGGCCGCGCGATGATCGTGATGGCGTTCCTGGCCGTGCTGCGCGAGGGCTTCGAGACGGTCGTCTTCCTGCTCGCCGCGTTCAACGAATCGGGGAGCGGATCGTCCGCGGCGATCGGGGCGCTACTCGGCATCGCGGTGGCAGTCGGGCTGGGCTACGGCATCTATCGCGGCGGCGTCCGGCTGAACCTGTCCAAGTTCTTCCGCGCGACCGGCCTGGTGCTCGTGCTGGTCGCAGCCGGCCTGGTCGTCAACGCGCTGCACACGGCGCACGAGGCCGGCTGGCTCGACGCCGGCCAGAGCGGCACCGTCGACCTGACCTGGCTGGTGCGGCCGGGCAGCGTCCAGGCCTCGTTGCTCACCGGCATGCTCGGAATCCAGCAGCACCCGGTGCTGATCGAGGTCGTCGGCTGGCTGGCCTACCTGATCCCGGTCGGCGTGTTCGTCGCCTGGCCGCCCGGACGCGCGGTGCCGCGCCGGCTGCTCGCCGGGGCGCTGGCAGGTGGCGGCGCCGCGCTCGCCGCGGTCACCGCCGTGCTGGCGCTCGTCGCGCCGTCGGCTCCCGGCACGCCGGCCGCCACGAGTGCGGGCCGGATCTCGGCACAGGTCATCTCGCGCAGCGGCGACGTCGCGGTCCTGCGCACCCCCAAGCAGAGCCCCGCTGCGGACGCAGCACTGCCCGCGCCGAGCGACCTGACGGTGCGCCGCGCGGGGTCGAACCTGCGCGGTGGCGTCAACGCGGACGTCTACACCGCGAGCTTCACCGGGTCGGCCGCGGCGCAGCAGCCCGCGGGCCTCACCGTCGACAAGATCGCCGCCAGCAACGGCGGGCGGCTGCCGATCGGGTTGAACGCCCGACCGGGCCAGACGTTGCCGGCGCGGTACACCGACCGCGACGAGCTGACCGTGTGGATCGAGCCGATCACCGGCCGCGTCCTCGACCTGCGCTGGACCGAACGGGTCAGTGCCAGCGTGACCGGCAGCGGTGGCACGGTGGTTCCGCTGTCGCGTCCCGTGGCCGGCGCGGCCAGCGCGCTGCCCGTGTCCGTGGTCCGGTCCGCGGCGGCGCAGGCCCGCTCCGCGCTGCACAACCTGGACCAGCGGGACGCGCTCATCACCGCCGCGTGGCTCTGCGGCGTGCTCGCCGGGCTGTTCCTGCTCGCCGCCGCGGGGCTCGGCGCCGGGGGCGTGGCCCGGACCCGCCGTGCGGCCGATGTGACGACCCCCGAACTGAGCCACAGCACAAGTTAGGTTAGGCTGCCCTTACTTCGCCCGGAGACCCCAGGAGCAGCCCGATGCCGTCCTTCCCGCACGTCCGCGTCCGACTCCTCGCCCTGGCGGGCGCAGGCCTGTTGGCGGGCTCGCTCGCCGCGTGCTCGAGCAGCGCGGGCACGGGTGCCGACAACACCGCTGCGCACCCGGCCGGCGACGCGCACACCGCGAACGTGACCATCACCGCTGACAAGGGCTGCGAACTCGACCGGATGCAGTTCGCCGCGGGTGGCATCACGTTCAAGGTCCGCAACGCCGACGCGACTGCGGTCAGCGAGGTCGAACTGCTCAGCGGGCAGCGGATCGTCGGCGAGAAGGAGAACCTGCCGCCGGGCCTGTCCGGCGAGTTCGCCGTCAAGGTCGGTGCGGGCAGCTACACGCTGTACTGCCCGGGCGCCGCGACCGAGAAGTCGACCATCACGGTCACCGGCACGTCGCACACCGGCGACGCGAGCGTGGCGGCGCTGCTGAAGACCGCCACCGACAACTACGCCACGTACGTCAGCACCCAGGTCGGCTACCTCGTGACCGCCGTGCAGAAGCTCGACACCGC
Organism: Jatrophihabitantaceae bacterium; assembly: GCA_035765515.1. Taxonomy (GTDB): domain Bacteria; phylum Actinomycetota; class Actinomycetes; order Mycobacteriales; family Jatrophihabitantaceae; genus DASRSS01. Next base: position 3,888 of record DASTXN010000044.1, read on the forward strand.
GCTGCACGGCTCGAACCTCACCGCGGCCCAGAATGCGTACAAGGCGGCGCGCCCGTTCTACGAGAAGATCGAGCCGGTCGCCGAGTCGTTCACCGTCGGCACGGACAGCCTGGACGCCGACATCGACGCGCGCGCGAACGACGTCCCCGCCGCGCAGTGGAAGGGATTCCACCGCATCGAGAAGGGCTTGTTCGCCGACAGGTCGCTCACCGGTCTCGCGCCCTTCGGCGACGGCCTGGTGACCAACGTGAAGAAGCTGCAGAAGCTCACGAACGGCCTGACGTACCAGCCGACCGAGCTCGCCAACGGCGCGCAGGAACTGATGGATGAGGTCGCCGGCGGCAAGATCACCGGCGAGGAGGAGCGGTACTCGCACATCGACCTGCTCGACATCGCGAACAACGACGAGGGCGCCGAGCAGGCGTTCGCGCAGCTGCAGCCCGCCCTGCAGAAGATCGACCCGACGCTGTCGGCGACGATCCAGGCGCGCTTCGCGGAGCTGGACAAGCTCGTGGACGGCTACCGGTCGAAGTCGGACGCGTCCGGCTACGTGCTGTTCACGACGCTGACGAAGGCCGACAAGCGCCGGCTGGCCGCGGCGGTCAAGGCGGTGCAGGAACCGCTGTCGCAGGTCGCGAGCAAGGTCGCCAATGCGTGACGTGAACCGGCGCGCGTTTCTGGGTGGTGCGCTCGGCGCGGCGGGACTCGCCGCGGCGGGCGGTGCGGGATTCGGTATCGCCCGCGCGGACGACGACACCGGCTCGGGCGCGTCCGCCGCGTCGGCCGTTCCGTTCTACGGGACCCACCAGGCGGGCATCGCGACCCCGGCGCAGGACCGGCTCGCGTTCGCCGCGTTCGACGTCACCAACCCCGACCCGGCCGCGCTGCAGTCGCTGCTGGCCACCTGGGCCGCGGCGGCCGCGCAGCTGGCCAAGGGCGATCCGGTCGGCCCGGTCGAGACCGCCCCGCAGGCGCCGCCGGTCGACACCGGCGAGGCGATGGGCCTTGGTGCGTCGCAGTTGACGATCACGGTCGGCTTCGGGCCGTCCCTGTTCGACGAGCGGTTCGGGCTGGCCGAGCACAAGCCGGCCGCGCTCGAGAAGCTGCCCGCGCTGCCGGGTGACTACCTGCGCGCGGACATCAGCGACGGGGACCTGTGCGTGCAGGCCTGCGCGAACGACCCGCAGGTCGCCTTCCACGCGGTGCGCAACTTCGCCCGGCTGGCACGCGGCACCGCGGTGATGCGCTGGTCGCAGCTCGGTTTCGGGCGCACGTCCTCCACGTCCACGTCGCAGCAGACACCGCGCAACCTGCTGGGTTTCAAGGACGGCACCAACAACATCAAGAGCGAGGACGGCACGGAGTTCGACGACTACGTCTGGGTCGGGAGCGAGACCGACCAGCCCTGGATGCGCGGCGGGAGCTACCTGGTCAGCCGGCGCATCCGAATGCTGATCGAGTCGTGGGACACCGATTACCTGGCCGACCAGGAGAACGTCTTCGGCCGCTACAAGACCAGCGGTGCACCGCTGACCGGCAAGCACGAGTTCGACCCGGTCGACCTGAACGCGAAGAAGCCCGACGGCACCCCGGTGATCCCGCTGAACGCGCACATCCGGCTCGCCTCGCACGCGACCAACGACGGCATCCGGATCCTGCGCCGCGGCTACTCGTACACCGACGGCATCGACCAGGACACCGGACTGCTGGACGCCGGGCTGTTCTTCATCGTCTTCTGCAAGGACGCGCACAAGCAGTTCGTCCCGCTCCAACGCCGGCTCGGCCAGCACGACAGCCTGAACGAGTACATCCGGCATACGTCGAGCGCGCTGTTCGCCGTCCCGCCCGGGCTGAGCGGCGCCGGGGACTACTACGGCAAGGCGCTGTTCACCTGAGACACTGCGGCGCATGAGTGCACCGTTGTCCGGATACGCCAGCGAGATCTACCTGCAGGGGATGGGCGGCGTCCTGCCCGCGTTCACCACCGACGCCGTGTCCCTGGAGGCCGCGGCGCGCGAGAAGCTCGAGCCGGGCCCGTTCTGGTACGTCGCCGGCTCGGCCGGATCGGGCGCGACCGCGCGCGCCAACCGGGAGGCGTTCGACCGGGTGCGGCTGGTCCCGCGGATGCTCACCGGCGCGACCGCGCGCGACCTGCGCACGACCGTGCTCGGCACCGAACTGCGCGCCCCGATCGTCACCGCGCCTGTGGGCGTCCAGTCGATCGTCCATCCCGATGCGGAGAAGGCGGTGGCGTCCGTCGCGGCCGAGCTAGGCCTGCCGATGACGCTGTCCACCGTGTCCTCGTTCTGCCTGGAGGACGTCGCCGCCGCGAACGGCGACGGCGTGCGCTGGTTCCAGCTGTACTGGCCGAACGACGAGGACGTCTGCCTGAGCCTGCTCGCGCGCGCCAAGGCGGCCGGGTTCAGCGCGCTCGTCGTCACGCTCGACACCTGGATGCTGGGCTGGCGGCCGCACGACCTGGACAACGCGTACCTGCCGTTCCTGACCGGCGAAGGGCTGGCGAACTACTTCACCGACGAGGCGTTCTGCGCCCCGCTGGCCAAGCCGCCTGCCGAGGACCTGCCCGCGGCGCTGATGCGCTGGCTGCCGATGTTCACCGGCACGGACCACACCTGGGACCAGGTGGCGTTCCTGCGCGAGCACTGGGACGGTCCCATCCTGCTCAAGGGCGTGCAGCACCCGGACGACGCACGCCGGGCCGTGGACGCCGGCGTGCAGGGCGTCGTCGTGTCCAACCACGGCGGCCGCCAGGTCGACGGCGCGATCGCCTCGCTCGACGCGCTGCCTCCGATCGTCGAGGCCGTGGGCGACCAGCTCGAGGTGCTGTTCGACTCGGGGATCCGCACCGGCTCGGACGTGCTCAAGGCCGTCGCGCGCGGCGCTCGCGCGGTGCTGGTCGGGCGGCCGTGGGTTTACGGGCTGGCCCTCGGCGGGACGGACGGCGTGCGGCACGTGCTGCGCAGCCTGCTCGCAGACACCGAGCTGGCGCTGGCCCTGTCCGGGCACCGCAGCCTGGCCGAGCTCGGGCCCGACTCGCTGCAGCTCCACTGAGTTGACCCGTCGAGTGGGCACTTTCGCGTCGAGTGGGCAGCTATAGGTGCCCACTGAATGCGTAGGTGCCCACTCGCGGGAGAATGGACGGCGTGACGGAACTGCGCACGGTCTGCGTCCTGGGTTCGACCGGCTCGATCGGGACGCAGGCGATCGACGTCGCGCAGCACGCCCCGGACCGGTTCCGCGTGACCGCGCTCGCGGCCGGCGGCGGCAACCCGAAGCTGCTGGCCGAGCAGGCGGCCGGGCTGCGCGTCGAAGCTGTAGGCGTCAGCGACCCTGCGGCCGCCGCGGAACTGACGGCGCGCCTGGCCGAACTCTGGCCGGCCGACGCTCCGCCACCCAAGCTGCTCGCCGGGCCGGACGCCGTCGCCGAGCTGGCCGCGGTCGATGTGGACGTCGTACTCAATGCGGTCGCCGGCGCCCAGGGCCTGCGCGCCACGCTCGCCGCGCTGGACGCCGGCCGGACGATCGCGCTGGCCAACAAGGAGTCCCTGGTGGCCGGCGGGCCGCTCGTCACCAGCCGCGCCGCGCCCGGGCAGCTGATCCCGGTCGACTCCGAGCACTCCGCGCTCGCCCAGTGCCTGCGCGCCGGCACGTCCGCCGAGGTGCGCAAGCTGATCGTCACCGCCAGCGGCGGACCGTTCCGCGGCCGCACCCGCGAGCAGCTGCGCGACGTCACGCCGCAGCAGGCGCTGGCCCACCCGACCTGGGACATGGGCAAGCTCATCACCACCAACTCCGCCACCCTCGTCAACAAGGGGCTGGAGGTCATCGAGGCCCACCTGCTGTTCGACATTCCGTACGAGCGGATCGAGGTCGTCGTCCACCCGCAGTCGGTCGTCCACTCGATGGTCGAGTTCACCGACGGCGCCACCATCGCCAAGGCCTCACCGCCGGACATGCGGCTGCCGATCGCGCTCGCGCTGGGCTGGCCGGAGCGGGTGGTGGACGCCGCCGCGCCGGTCGACTGGACCCGGGCACAGCAGTGGACCTTCGAGCCGCTTGACGACGAGGCGTTCCCCGCCGTCGCGCTCGCGCGGCGCGTCGGCGAGGCAGGTGGCTGGGCGCCTGCGGTCTACAACGCGGCGAACGAGGAGCTGGTCGCGGCCTTCCACGCCGGCGCGATCGGCTTCCTTCAGATCGTGGACACCATTGCCGATGTAGTCGATGAGTGGCTGAGGAATGAGCACGCTTCCGCCGTGTCGCCGGGTACCGTCGAGGACGTCGAACGGGCGCAGGCCTGGGCGCGCGAGCGTGCTCGTGTCCTGGCCGTGAACCGCTCGGGCTGAGCGAACGACTGGCGAAGGGGAGTCCGGCAGGTGCTGTATGCGCTGGGCGTTCTGATCTTCGCCGTCGGCCTGCTCGCCTCGATCGCGCTGCACGAGGTCGGGCACATGGTGCCGGCCAAAAAGTTCGGCGTGAAGGTCACCCAATACATGGTCGGCTTCGGGCCGACGGCGTGGTCGCGCAAGGGCCGGGAGACCGAGTACGGCATCAAGTGGATCCCGCTCGGCGGCTACATCCGCATGATCGGCATGGTGCCGCCACGTGCCGACGGCACGCGCTCGCGCTGGCCGCGCCGGATGGCGACAGCGGTCGAGGAGTTCCGCCGGACCAGCCGCGCCGAGGTCGCACCCGGCGACGAGGACCGCGAGTTCTACCGGCTCACGCCCGGCAAGAAGATGATCGTCATGCTCGGCGGGCCGTGCATGAACCTGGTGATCTACCTCGTCATCATGGTGATCCTGCTGCTGACGATCGGTATCAGCCACACCCCGGCCCCGACGCTGAAGATCAACGCGATCGAGAAGTGCGTGGTCGCGGCGAACTCGCCCGCGGCCGCGACGGACAAGTGCCCCGCGAACGCCCCGGTCGCCCCCGCCTACGGCCGGCTGAAGCCTGGCGACACTATCCTCGCCGTCGACGGCAAGCGCGTGCACACCTGGGACGCGTTGGTCGCGAAGATCGAACCGTCCGCCGGCAAGCAACTGCACCTGCTGGTCAACCGCCACGGGCACGACGTGACCGTTCCGATAACCCCGGCCGTGAACACCGTCTACGCCAACGACCAGGGCACCGCGACCAAGACCGCTGGCTTCCTCGGCATCGAGGCCACCCAGCCGCCGTCCTACTACAAGCCGGCGTCGGTGACCGAGGTGCCCGGCCAGATCGGCAGCCAGATCAGCCAGGGCTTCGCGGCCCTCGGCCGGTACCCGAGCAAGATCGCCAGCCTCTGGCAGACCGTCTTCGACGGCAAGCCCCGCGACCCCGAGGGCGCGGTCGGCATCGTGGGCATCGGCCGCCTCGGCGGTGACGTGGCCAGCAGTCACGGGATCGACGTCCAGGAGAAGACGTACGCGCTGTTCGGCCTGCTGGCGAGCGTCAACCTGCTGCTGTTCTTCTTCAACCTGCTGCCGCTGCTGCCGCTGGACGGCGGTCACGTGGCCGGCGCGATCGTCGAGGCGGCCAAGCGCGGCAGGGCCCGGCTCCGCGCCCGCAGCCTCGCCCGCGGTGGCGGTTCGGACGTCGACGTCGACGCGGCGGGCCGTGCCCGGGAGGCGATCTACGTCGACACGGCGCAGATGTTGCCGGTCATGTACGCGGTTGCGTCCGTGCTGATCGTGGTGACGCTGTTGACGTTCTATGCCGACATCGTCCATCCGATCCGGCTAGGCGGATAATGGACCCGTGACTGTCTCTCTTGGTATGCCAGAGTCCCCGCCGCCCGTGCTCGCGCCCCGCCGCAAGTCCCGCCAGATCAAGGTCGGGTCCGTCCTGGTGGGCGGCGACGCCCCAGTGTCCGTGCAGTCGATGTGCACGACGCTCACCGCCGACGTCAACGCCACCTTGCAGCAGATCGCGGAGCTGACCGCTGCGGGCTGTGACATCGTCCGGGTCGCCTGCCCGTCACAGGACGACGCCGACGCGCTCGCCGAGATCGCCCGCAAGTCGCAGATCCCGGTGATCGCCGACATCCACTTCCAGCCCAAGTACGTGTTCGCCGCGATCGACGCCGGGTGCGCCGCCGTCCGGGTGAACCCGGGCAACATCAAAAAGTTCGACGACAAGGTCGGCGAGATCGCCCGCGCGGCTTCGGACGCCGGGGTTTCGCTACGCATCGGCGTCAACGCCGGCTCGCTGGACAAGCGGCTGCTGGAGAAGTACGGCAAGGCCACGCCCGAGGCGCTGGTCGAGTCCGCGCTCAACGAGGCCGCGCTGTTCGAGGAGCACGACTTCCACGACTTCAAGATCTCGGTCAAGCACAACGACCCGGTCGTGATGGTGCGCGCGTACGAGCTGCTCGCGCAGGCCTGCGACTACCCGCTGCACCTGGGCGTCACCGAGGCCGGGCCCGCGTTCCAGGGCACGATCAAGTCCGCGGTCGCGTTCGGCGCGCTGCTGTCGCAGGGCATCGGCGACACCATCCGCGTGTCGCTGTCCGCTCCGCCGGTCGAAGAGGTCAAGGTCGGCCTGCAGATCCTGGAGTCGCTGAACCTGCGCCAGCGCCGGCTGGAGATCGTCTCCTGCCCGTCGTGCGGACGCGCCCAGGTGGACGTCTACACGCTGGCCGACAAGGTCACCGCTGGCCTGGAGGGCATGACGGTCCCGCTGCGCGTCGCGGTCATGGGCTGCGTCGTGAACGGCCCCGGGGAGGCGCGCGAGGCCGACCTCGGCGTCGCGTCCGGCAACGGCAAGGGCCAGATCTTCGTCAAGGGCGAGGTCATCAAGACCGTCCCGGAGTCGCAGATCGTCGAGACCCTCATCGAGGAGGCGCTGCGGCTGGCCGAGGAGATGGGGGACTCCGGCGTCCCCTCCGGCGAGCCGACCGTGTCGGTCAGCTAGTCGTCGAGGGTCGCGAGGAACATCCGTGAGCCGGGCGGCGCGATCTTCTGGTAGTCCGCCGCGACCGCCTGGCCCTCGTCGCTGCCGAGCCCGGCCTGCAGCGCCTCGACGTCTGCGAAGTAGAGCACCGCGCTGCGGAAGTAGCTGACCTCGCCGCCGTCCAGCGCCGCGTCGAACCGGGCCGTCTCGGCCCGCTGCAGACCGGGCACCTTCGCCGCCAGCGGCATGTGGGTGCCGAGATAGTGCTCGTCGAAGGCCGCCGGATCGTCGGGAGCTGTGTAGAGGACCACCAGTTTCACCGTCATAGGCCCCGACCGTACGCAGTTCCGGGGCGCAGGCAAGACGCACACGGTACCGTCGATCCCCGTGACGGCACTGCACCCCGGTCTGCGCGGCCGCACGCGGGTCGCGGTGCTGGAGGACGACGCCCGCCCCGCGCTCGCTGCCCTGCTGGGCGCCGACCCAGTCGTCAACGCGGTCGTCTCCGCCCGCGTGCGCGCCGCCGGCACGCTGCGGGCGCGCTCGCTCGGCGGCTGCGTCCTGGGCGCGCGCGAGGGTGGCCTGCTGCGCGGCGCGTGCTACCACGGCGGCAACCTGATCCCGATCGGCGGCGAGCCGGCCGCTTGGGAGGCGCTGGCCGCCGCGGTAGGGCAGCGCCCGCGGATCTGTACCTCGCTGGTCGGGCGGGCGGACGCCGTCACCGCCATGTGGCAGGTGCTCTCGCACCGCTGGGGTCCGGCGCGGGCGATCCGGCACCGCCAGCCGCTGCTCGTCCTCGACCGGGCGGGTGCTCCGGCCGCTACCGACGACGTGGGCGTTCGGCAGGCGTGCTCATCGGACCGTGACCGCTACCTCGCCGCGGCGGCCGCGATGTTCGCCGAGGAGTTGGGCGTCTCGCCGAACGTCTCTCCCGGACCGGTCGCGTTCGGCGCACGCGTGGACGAGTTGATCCGCACCGGCCACGCCTTCGCCGCGTTCGACTTCCGCGGCCAGGTGATCTTCAAGGCGGACCTCGGCGCGATCACCGCCGACACCTGCCAGGTTCAGGGCGTCTGGGTGCGGCCGGACCTGCGCGGCCGAGGGATCGCCACCGCGGCACTGGGCACCGTGCTGCGGCACGCGCTGACGCTCGCCCCGACCGTCAGCCTCTACGTGAACGAATTCAACACCGCGGCGCGCCGCGTCTACGCAAAACTCGGTATGCACGAACACGCCGTGCTCTCTACTGTCCTGCTGTGATCAAGGCCGTTCTCTTCGACTGGGGCGGGACGCTCACACCCTGGCACTCCATCGACGTCCGGGACGCGTGGCTGGCCACGGTGGACGATCCCGAGCTGGCCGCACGGCTGCACGCAGCGGAGGTCGCCGTCTGGGCGCGCTGCCGCGACGAGCAGCGCAGCGCGAACCTGGACGAGGTGTTCGCGTCCTGCGGCATCTCCGTGACCGAGGCGATGCTCGCCGCGCATCACGAATGGTGGGAGCCGCACACCTACCTCGACCCGGACGTGCCCGCGCTGTTCGAAACGTTGCGCGAGCGCGGGATCCGCATCGGGGTGCTGTCCAACACGATCTGGCCCCGCAGCGTGCACCAGCGGATCTTCGAGCGGGACGGGGTGGCGCATTTGATCGACGGCGCGGTGTACACGTCCGAGATCGCCTGGACCAAGCCGCACCCGGAAGCGTTCCGTGCGGCACTCGCTGCGGTCGGTGTGGACGACCCGGGCTCGGCGGTGTTCGTGGGCGACCGCGTGTTCGACGACATCCACGGCGCCAAGTCCGTCGGCATGCGTGCCGTGCTCGTCCCGCACAGCACGATCCCGGCCGAGCAGATCCCGATCACCGGTGAGCCCGATGCCGTCGTCCAACGGCTGGCCGAACTTGTCGACGTACTGAACGCATGGCAGTGACGGTGTTCGCTGTCGGCGAAGCTGCCAGGTCGATGTGCGCGCCCTGCCAGCCGGCGGAGGCATCCTGTAACGCATGCTGATCCGACTGCTGCGCACTTTCCTGCGCCCATACAGCCGGTGGCTGTGGGCGATCGTGGCGCTGCAGTTGCTCGGCACGATCGCCGCGCTGTACCTGCCGAGCCTGAACGCCGACATCATCGACAACGGCATCGCCAAGGGCGACACCGGTTACATCCTGCGCATCGGGGCGTGGATGCTCACCGTCAGCCTCGCCCAGATCATCTGCTCGATCGTGGCCGTCTACTTCGGTGCGAAGACCGCGATGAGCTTCGGGCGAGACCTGCGCGGCACGATCTTCGCGAAGGTGGGCCGGTTCGCAGCGCGCGAGGTGAACCACTTCGGCGCGCCGTCGCTCATCACCCGCAACACCAACGACGTCCAACAGGTGCAGATGCTGGTGGTGATGACCTGCACGATGCTGATCGGCGCGCCGATCATGTGCATCGGCGGCGTGATCATGGCGCTGCGCGAGGACGTCGGGCTGTCCTGGCTGGTCGGCGTCAGCGTCCCGGTGCTGATCGTGTCGATCGGCCTGATCATCCGCAAGATGGTGCCGCAGTTCCGCGCGATGCAGCAGAAGATCGACGCCGTCAACCGCGTGCTGCGCGAGCAGATCACCGGGGTGCGGGTGGTTCGCGCTTTCGTCCGCGAGCCGGTTGAGACCGAACGCTTCGGGAAGGCCAACGACGACCTGACGCTGACCGCCTTGCGCGCCGGCCGCCTGATGGCGCGGATCTTCCCGACGGTGATGCTGGTGCTGAACGTGTCGATCGTGGGCCTGCTCTGGTTCGGTGCGTCGCGCGTCGAGGACGGGTCGATGCAGGTCGGCTCGCTCACCGCGTTCATGACCTACCTGATGCAGATCCTCATGTCGGTCATGATGGCCACCCTGATGATGACGATGGTGCCGCGCGCCGCCGTGTGCGCCGAACGCATCCAGGAGGTGCTCGATACCGAGTCGTCCGTCGCGCCGCCCGAACATCCGGTCACCGAGTTCCGACGGCGCGCCGACGTGGAGTTCCGCGGCGTCACGTTCGCCTACCCGGGCGCGGTCGAGCCCGTGCTGCGGGACGTCAGCTTCCGCGCCGAAGCCGGGCGCACCACCGCGATCATCGGTAGCACCGGCTCGGGCAAGTCGACCTTGGTCTCGCTCGTGCCGCGGCTGTTCGACGCGACGGGCGGCAGCGTGCTGGTGAACGGCGTGGACGTCCGCGAACTCGACCCGGACCTGTTGTGGAGCTGCCTGGGTCTCGTGCCGCAGCAGGCGTACCTGTTCTCCGGCACCGTCGCCAGCAACCTGCGCTACGGCAACCCGCAGGCCTCGGACGAACAACTGTGGGAAGCACTCACGGTCGCGCAGGCACGCGACTTCGTCGAGGCGATGCCCGAACAGCTGCAGGCGCCGATCGCCCAGGGCGGCACGAACGTATCCGGTGGCCAGCGGCAGCGGCTGGCGATCGCCCGCGCGCTGGTGCGCAAACCGGAGATCTACCTGTTCGACGAGTCCTTCTCCGCGCTGGATCTCGGCACCGACGCCCGGCTGCGCGCCGCGCTGCGTCCGGTGACCCGGGACGCCGCGGTGATCGTCGTCGCCCAGCGCGTCTCGACGATCATGGACGCCGACCAGATCATCGTCCTGGACAACGGCGCGATAGTCGGGATGGGACGTCACGACGAGCTTGTGGAGACCTGCCCGACCTACGCCGAGATCGTCGCCTCTCAGCTCTCCGCCGAGGACGCCGCGTGAAAACCCCACGAAGTTCTCTCGCAAAGAACGCTCGACAACTTCGCGGGGACCCCGGAACAAGCGCCGCCCCGAAGCCGGGCGGACCTGCCAAGCGGCTGCAGGGTTCGGAGAACCGCCGCCAGGGTGGCCCGCCGTGGATGACGGCCGGCATGCCCGCGGAGAAGGCGATGTCGTTCGGGCCATCGGCGAGACGACTGCTGGGACGGCTGCGTCCCGAGCGCGCCAAGGCGCTCGTCGTGCTCGTGCTGGCCGTGTGCAGCGTCGCGCTCGCGGTGCTCGGTCCGAAGATCCTGGGCCGCGCGACGGACGTCATCTTCACCGGCTTCATCGGCAAGCAGCTCGGCGATCACCTGCCCCCGGGCACCACCTTGCAGCAGGCCGTAGCGGGCGAACGGGCGAGCGGTCACGGCAACACGGCCGACCTGCTCGCGACCGCACACGCAACGCCGGGCGTCGGCATCGACTTCACCAAGCTGGGGCATGTGCTGCTGCTGGCGCTGGCGGTCTATATCGGCGCCGGCCTGCTGTCGTGGCTGCAGGGCTGGTTGCTCAACGATGTCGTGCAGAGTGCCGTCCGCCGGATGCGCTCGGACGTCGAGGACAAGATCAACCGGCTGCCGCTGCCGTACTTCGACCGGCAGCCGCGTGGCGAACTGCTCAGCCGGGTGACCAACGACATCGACAACATCCAGATGACGCTGCAGCAGACGATGAGCCAACTGCTCACCTCGTTGCTCACGGTCGTCGGCGTCGTCACGATGATGTTCCTGATCTCGCCCCTGCTGGCGGTGATCGCGCTCGTCACGATCCCGGTCTCGATGTTCGTCACCAAGGCGATCGCGAAGCGGTCCCAGGGCAAGTTCGTTGCTCAGTGGCGCAACACCGGCCAGTTGAACGCACAGATCGAGGAAGCGTTTACCGGCCACGAGCTGGTCAAGGTGTTCGGACGGCACCGCGAGATCGAGGCCGCGTTCGAGGCGAAGAACGACGAGCTGTTCCAAGCGAGTTTCGGCGCGCAGTTCGTCAGCGGCATCATCATGCCGACGATGATGTTCATCGGGAACCTGAACTACGTCGTGATCGCGGTTGTCGGCGGGCTCCGCGTGGCGTCCGGGTCGATGAGCCTCGGTGACGTGCAGGCGTTCATCCAGTACTCGCGCCAGTTCACCCAGCCGCTGACGCAGGTCGCGTCCATGGCGAACCTGCTGCAGTCGGGCGTCGCCTCTGCCGAGCGGGTGTTCGACCTGCTGGACGCCGAGGAGCAGTCGCCCGAACCGGCCATCCCGGCCCGCCCGACCGACAGGCACGAATGGGGGTCCCCCCGCCAACAAGGGCGTAGCCGGCGGGGGAGCGTTGCGTTCGAGCACGTCGATTTCAGCTACAACGCCGACGAGCCACTGATCGAGGACCTCTCGCTTGTGGCCGAGCCGGGTCACACCGTCGCGATCGTCGGCCCGACCGGCGCCGGCAAGACCACGCTGGTGAACTTGATCATGCGGTTCTACGAGCTGGACGGTGGGCGCATCACCCTGGACGGCGTCGACATCGCAGCCATGCGCCGCGACGAGCTGCGTGGCGAGGTCGGCATGGTGCTGCAGGACACCTGGCTGTTCGGCGGGACGATCCGCGACAACATCGCGTATGGGCGTCCCGGGGCGAGCGAGGACGAGATCCTGGCAGCGGCGAAGGCGGCGTACGTCGACCGGTTCGTGCAGTCGCTGCCGGACGGGTACGACACCGTGCTGGACGAGGAGAGCAGCAACCTGTCCACCGGGCAGAAGCAGCTGCTCACGATCGCCCGCGCGTTCCTGGCCGAGCCGTCGCTGTTGATCCTGGACGAGGCCACCAGCTCCGTCGACACCCGCACCGAGGTACTCGTCCAGCGGGCGATGGCGGCGCTGCGCAGCAACCGGACCAGCTTCGTGATCGCCCACCGGCTCTCCACGATCCGCGACGCCGACCTGATCCTGGTGATGCAGGCCGGGCGGATCGTCGAGCGCGGCACGCACGAGGAACTGATCGCCGCACGTGGCGCGTACTTCGAGCTGTACAATGTGCAGTTCGAGCAGGCGCCCGAGGAAGTGGGCGCAGCGGCCGGTGCGGTCGGCGTACCAGCCGGCGCCGGGTAACTCGCTACCGGCGGCACGGAAGACTCGTCGGACGTGAGCATCGAACTACGGCGGGCCGTCGCCGACGACTTCCCCGCCATCGCCGAGCTGGACGGCGCCAGCTTCGGCTTCCACTACTCCGAACAGGACTTCTCCGACGCCCAGTGGGGGTACCCCCGGCAGTGAAGGCGTAGCCGCCGGGGGATGGACATGGATCCGGAGCGCGCGCTGGTGGCCGTCGACGGCTCGAAGGTCGTCGGGGTGAGCGCAGAGCTGCCGCTGTCCATGAGCGTGCCCGGTGGCGAGATCCGCGCCATGGGACTGACCTGGGTGTCGGTCGAGCTCACGCACCGGCGGCGCGGCATCCAGCGCGCCCTGATCGAGCAGCAGTTGCGCGAGCACACGGCCGACGGCTGGGTCGCCAGCGCGCTGACCGCGAGCGAGGGCGGCATCTACGAGCGCTACGGCTACGGGGCGGCCACGCATGCGCGGCGCACCGTCGTCGACCGGAACCGGGCGCGGCTGCGCGAGAGCGTGGACGCCTCGGCGGTGCGCCGGCTGACGACGGCCGAGGCGCGCCCGCAGCTGTTGGAGCTACACGAGCGGTGGCGGGTGCGGACGCCCGGGGCCGTGACGCGTTGGGATGAGCGGTGGGAACTGATGCTGCTCGACCGCGAGAGCCACCGGCACGGCATGTCCGGCCTGTTCCACCTGGTCCACCCGGACGGCTTCGTCTCGTACCGCATCCGCGCCGACGCGGCCGACGGCGACGCCCGGCACGTGTGCCGCATCGTCGACTACGTACCGGTCACGCCCGCCGCCCATGCCGCGCTGTGGCAGACGCTGCTCGGCATGGACCTGGTGGCCACCATCGAGAGCGAGCGGATTCCGGTCGACGATCCGCTCGGTCATCTGCTCACCGACGCCCGCCAGGTGCGGACCGCGTGGCTGCGCGACGACCTGTGGCTGCGGCCGTTGGACGTCGGCGCGCTGCTGTCCGCGCGCAGCTATGCGGTCGAGGTCGAGACGGTGCTGGCCGTCACCGACCGGCTGCTGGGCAGCGACCGATACCTGCTGCGCGGCGGGCCCGGGGCCGCCGCCGTGTGTGATCGCGTCGACCGGCCGGCAGACGTCGTACTGGACGTGGCCGCGCTCGGCGCCGTGGTGCTGGGCGGTGTGCGGCTGGCCGAACTGGTCCGAGCCGGCCGGGTCAGCGGCGACGCGGCCGCGCTGGAGCGGCTGGACCGCGCCCTGCTGGCGGACCGGCTGCCCTTCCTCGGCACCGGGCTGTAGCCCAGTTGGCCCCGTCGTGGAGCCGGTCGCGGAGTTCTCCCGCTTGCGGGGGAGTGTCGCGGGGCCGACGTTCAGAGCCCTGGGAACGCAACCGTCGCGGCTGAGGGGTTGGTGACTTTGCGCCATTGTGTCGCGCGCACGGCGGTCGCGATCAGCGCGTTCAGGGCGGCGTCCCGCAGCGTTTCCGCCGGAGTCCCGGTCGTGTTCGCTGTGGTCGCGTACAGGTAGCGCCACGCAGCCGCGCAGTCGTCCTCGAGCCGAAGGGCGAGCGCTTCGGCCTGCGCCGCGGTGTTGACCGGGTACAGGTCCGGGTAGTCGGCGGCGGGCGCGACCGGCGTCAGTCCCGCGGCCGCGATCGCCTGCTCGGTCGCGTTCCGCAGCGACTCGTGGGCGTCCGAACAGCTGATCGCCAGCGGCAGCTGCGGCGAACCGTGCAGGTGCGCGCCCAGCAGCCCGTAGCCGAAGGCCGCGCGCTGCTCGGCCGCCAGCGCCGCCTGCCACGCGTCCTCCAGCGCGCCCTGCAACGCCTCGGTCAGGCGTTCAACACCTCCGCCGAGTGGCGCGTTAGCCCCTCGAGTGGCGCGAAATATCGCGCCACTGGCAGGTATATCGCGCCACTCGCGTGGGCCGTTCATGTCAGCAGCTCCGCGTGGCTGGCCTCGCAGGCGGCGATGGACGCGAGCAGGGCCGCGTCCCGGCCGCTCAGCGCCCCGGCGCGCTTGGCGGCTCGCCGTGACGCGTCCGACTCCGCCTGTCGAAGCTGTGCGACGGATCGTGGTGCGGCCGCCCGCGCCGTACTCGCGGCGTCGGGAGCCGTGCCCTTCGCGCCGGGGGGAGCGCCGCCGGCTTCGGCCACCGCGGCCGCCAGCGCGCGGGCGTGCGCGGCGTGGTCGGCGCGGACCTGGCGCAGGGCGGCCGCAGCGGTGCCGGCTGCGGACAGGGACGCGTCCAGCCCCGCGATCAGTTCGTGTTCGGCGGCCAGCGCGGCACGCAGTGCGGCCGGTGCGTGCTGCCGCCGGGCCGCCGGCTTCGGATGGTCGCGCCAGAACTCGATGCCCACGCCAGCGCCCGCGCCGGCCACCACGGCGAGGCCGCCGCCGAGCAGGAACGCCCGTCGCGACGGCCGCCCCGGCGACGCAGTACCCGGCGGGATTCCGGGCGCACCAGCCGGCGCACCAGCCGGCGCACCAGCCGGCCCACCAGCCGGCCCACCGGTCGGTCCGGAAAGCGGCATAGGCGGTTCCGCGGCCCGCTCTGTCGACGGCGGGACCTGTGCGTTTGCCTCGCTCTCACCGCCGGTCACCCACCGAGTCTTGCAGAGCCGTTACGCTCGACGTTCGACAACTGAACCCGGGGAACAGCCAGGAGGCAATGCCATGCCGCCCGCCAGTGCAGGACGGTCCGCATCGGACGCGCGCGAACGCCTGCTGGAGACCCTCCGCCCGGTGGTGGAAGCGACCGGGTACGAGCTCGAGGACGTTTCCGTGACGTCGGCCGGACGCCGCAGCCTGGTCCGGGTCAGCGTGGACACCGACGGCCCTGGCCCCGGAATCGACTTGGACGGCATCGCCGTCGTGTCCCGGGCCGTGTCCGATGCGCTGGACGCCGCGGGTGCGGCGTGGGACGCGGCCTTCGCCGGGCCCTATGTCCTGGAGGTCAGCTCGCCGGGTGTGGACCGTCCGCTCACCGAGCCGCGCCACTGGCGCCGGGCGACCGGGCGGCTGGTGCAGGTGCCGGTCGGCGAGCGGGCCGTGACCGGGCGCGTACGCGCGGTCACCGAGAGCGGCGTCGTCCTGGACGTCGCCGGCACCGAGCACGAGTACGGCTGGACCGAACTCGGTCGCGGCAAGGTGCAGGTGGAGTTCAGCCGCCCGGACGGCGACAATGCAGCCAGCGACGATGCGGGCAGCGCCGTGGCGGAAGAGAGGCAGCCGTGATCACCGTCGACATCACCGCCCTGCGCAGCATCGAGCGCGAGAAGGAGATCTCCTTCGACACGCTGATCGCGGCGCTGGAGACCGCGCTGCTCACGGCCTACAAGCACACCCCGCACTCGATGCCGCACGCCCGCGTGTCCGTCGACCGCAAGACCGGCGAGGTCGTCGTGTGGGCGCAGGAGATCGGACCGGACGGTGAGGTGGAGGAGGAGTACGACGACACCCCGACCGACTTCGGCCGGGTCGCCGCGATGACTGCCCGCCAGGTGATCCTGCAGCGGCTGCGCGATGCCGAGCACGACCTGACGTTCGGCGAGTATTCGGGACGCGAGGGCGACATCGTCACCGGTGTCATCCAGGCCGACGCGCAGGCCGCGCAGCGCGGTCTGGTGCTCGTGGACATCGGCAAGGTGGAGGCGATCCTGCCGCAGTCCGAACAGGTCCCGGGCGAGGAGTACACGCACGGCAGCAGGATCCGCTGCTACGTCGTCGGCGTCACGCGTGGCATGCGCGGCCCGCAGGTGACGGTGAGCCGTACCCACCCGAACCTGGTCAAGAAGCTGTTCGCGCTGGAGGTGCCGGAGATCGCCGACGGCAGCGTCGAGATCGTGGACGTCGCCCGCGAGGCCGGACACCGCAGCAAGATCGCGGTGCGCACCAAGGTTCCGGGCCTGAACGCCAAGGGCGCCTGCATCGGCCCGATGGGGCAGCGGGTGCGCAACGTGGTGGCCGAACTGCACGGCGAGAAGATCGACATCATCGACTGGGCCGAGGACCCGGCGACCTACGTGGGCAACGCGCTGTCCCCGGCGCACGCCCTCTCGGCGCAGGTCGTGGACCCGGTCACGCAGTCGGTCCGCATCGTGGTCCCGGACTTCCAGCTGTCACTGGCGATCGGCCGCGAGGGACAGAACGCCCGCCTCGCTGCCCGCCTGACCGGCTGGCGCATCGACATCCACAGTGACGCGGAAAATCAAACGGAGCCGGACCAGCAGGCGCCCAGTGCGGTGCGCGACACCGCAACGGCCGAGGAGTAGACTGAACCGTGGCCGTCGGATCATCGACGGCATCCGGGAGACGTGAGCACGGGCCGGTTGGCCCGGTGCGAACGTGCATCGGGTGCCGGAAGCGAGCCTCGGCCGCCGAGTTGCTCCGCGTCGTCGTGACGTCCGGTGCACACGGTCAGGAAGTGGACGGGCCCGCGGGAGAATCCGCCCGAGGGCCCGAAATTCTGTCCGTGGTACCTGACCCGCGTTTGCGCGCACCCGGCCGAGGTGCCTGGCTGCACCCCGATCCCGGATGCGTCGAACTCGCAGAGCGGCGCCGGGCCTTCGCCCGGGCGCTTCGCGCGTCCGGCCCCGTCGACCCGACACCGGTCCGTGAGTACGTCACCGCAGCCACCCGGTAATCCGACCAGCGGAACCCCGCAGGAGTGAAGCAGCTATGGGCACTCGATGAAGCGCCAGCAATGAGAGCCACACCCGTCTAACCGGGGTCGCGCGGAACGCCGCACGGCCCCTTGAAAAGGAGCCACGTGCCAGGCAAGGTCCGCGTTTCTGCGCTCGCCAAAGAGCTCGGAATCACTAGCAAGGAAGCCCTCGCCAAACTCGGCGAGATGGGCGAGTACGTCAAGACCGCCTCCTCCACCGTCGAACCGCCGGTAGCGCGCCGGCTGCGTGAGGCCTACCCGGACGCCGGTGGCGATGCCGCGTCCGACGGCGCGGCTGCCAAGAAGGCGCCCGCGAAGAAGGCGCCGGCCAAGAAGAAGGCCGCCGCAGCGGTCGAGGACCCGGTGGCCCCCGCCGCGTCGGCGCCCGCCGAACCCGAGGTAGCGCCCGCGCCGCCCGCCCCGGCCCCCGCGCCGGAAGCGCAGCGCCCTGCAGCGGCCGCCGCTCCGGAGGCCCCCGCTGCTCCGGCCGCGCCCAGTGCGCCGCCGGCCGCTCCCGGCCCGCGACCGGGCCCGCGGATCGCGAACAACCCGTTCGGTGTCGGTGGTGGCTCCAGCGCGCGTCCGGCCGCCCCGCGTCCGCCCGCGCCGGGCATGCCGCCGCGGCCGGGTATGCGCCCCGGCGCACCCGGTGCCGGCGGCCCGCGCCCGAACCCCGGCATGATGCCGCCCCGCCCGAACCCCGCCATGATGCCCGGACGTCCCGGCGGCGGCCGCCCCGGCGCTCCGGGTCGCCCTGCCGGACCCGGCGGTGGCGGACGTCCCGGTGCCCCGGCCGGTCGCCCCGGTGCCGGTGGTGGCGGCGGCGGTTACCGCGGCGGTCCCGGCGGCGGTGGCGCCCCGGGCGGCGGTGGCCCGTACCGCAGCGGCCCGACCGGTCGTCCCGGTGGTGGTGGCGGCCGTGGTGGCCGTGCCGGTACTGCTGGTGCGTTCGGCCGTCAGGGCGGACGTCCCGCCCGCGGTCGCAAGAGCAAGAAGCAGCGGCGCCAGGAGTTCGACAACATGGCCGCGCCGTCGATCGGCGGCGTGCAGGTTCCCCGCGGGAACGGCCAGGTGCTGCGGCTGCCTCGCGGCTCGTCGCTGTCGGACTTCGCCGAGAAGATCAACGCCGAGCCGGCCTCGCTCGTGCAGGTGCTGTTCCACCTGGGCGAGATGGTCACGGCGACGCAGTCGGTCAACGAGGACACCCTGCAGTTGCTCGGCGCCGAGCTGAACTACCAGGTTCAGGTCGTCAGTCCGGAGGACGAGGACCGCGAGCTGCTCGAATCGTTCGACCTTTCCTTCGGTGAGGACGAGGGCGGGGACGAGAACCTCGTCGCCCGCCCGCCGGTGGTGACCGTCATGGGTCACGTCGATCACGGTAAGACGCGATTGTTGGACGCGATCCGCAAGACGAACGTCATCGCGGGCGAGGCCGGCGGCATCACGCAGCACATCGGTGCCTACCAGGTGCACGTCGAGCACGACGGCACCGACCGGCCGATCACGTTCATCGACACCCCCGGTCACGAGGCGTTCACCGCCATGCGTGCCCGCGGTGCGGCCACCACGGACATCGTGGTGCTCGTGGTCGCTGCCGACGACGGCGTGATGCCCCAGACGATCGAGGCGCTGAACCACGCGCAGGCGGCCGAGGTGCCGATCGTGGTCGCGGTGAACAAGATCGACAAGGAGGGCGCGAACCCGGCGAAGGTGCGTCAGCAGCTCACCGAGTACGGCCTGGTGGCCGAGGAGTACGGCGGCGACACGCTGTTCGTGGACGTATCGGCGCGCAACGACATCAACATCGACGGCCTGCTCGAAGGCATCCTGCTCACCGCGGACGCGGCGCTGGACCTGCGGGCGAACCCGGAACAGGACGCGCAGGGCATCGTCATCGAGGCCCGGCTCGACCGCGGCCGCGGTCCGGTGGCCACGCTGCTGGTGCAGCGCGGCACGCTGAACGTCGGCGATTCGGTCGTCGCCGGTGACGCGTTCGGCCGCGTCCGCGCGATGCTGGACGAGAACGGTGACCCGGTCGACGTGGCCAGCCCGGCCCGTCCGGTGCAGGTGCTCGGCCTGACGTCCGTGCCCGGTGCCGGCGACTCGTTCTTGGTCGTGGAGGAGGACCGCATCGCGCGGCAGATCGCCGACCGGCGTTCGGCCCGCGAGCGCAACGCGCAGCTGGCCTCTTCGCGCCGTCGCGTGTCGCTGGACGACCTGGACAAGGCGCTCGCGGCCGGCGAGGTGCAGTCGCTGAACCTGATCATCAAGGGCGACGTGTCTGGCTCGGTCGAGGCGCTCGAGGACTCGCTGATGAACATCGACCTCGGCGAGGACAAGTCCGAGGTGTCGCTGCGGGTCATCGGCCGCGGTGTCGGCGCGATCACCGAGAACGACATCAACCTGGCGATCGCGTCCGACGCGGTCGTGATCGGCTTCAACGTGCGCCCCGAAGGCAAGGCGCGCGAGGCGGCCGAACGCGAGGGCGTCGACATCCGGTACTACACGGTGATCTACCAGGCCATCGACGAGATCGAGGCCGCGCTCAAGGGCATGCTCAAGCCCGAGTACGAGGAGGTGCAGCTCGGTACCGCAGAGGTCCGGGAGGTCTTCCGGGTGCCGCGCGTGGGCAACGTGGCCGGTTCGCTGGTCCGCAGCGGCCTGATCCGGCGCAACGCCAAGGCGCGCCTGATCCGCGACGGCGCGGTGGTGGCCGACAACCTGACCGTCGACTCGCTCAAGCGGTTCAAGGACGACGCGACCGAGGTGCGGGACGGGTTCGAGTGCGGTATCGGGCTCGGCTCGTACAACGACATCAAGGTCGGCGACACCATCGAGTCCTTCGAGCTCCGCGAGAAGCCGCGCACGTAATTCCGCTGGTTCGGCGCTCTGCGCCGGGCCTACGCCCCGCCGTAGGAAGAGCTTTTTTTACACGGCGGGGCGCATGCCCGGCGCGCCGCTCACCTTTGTGGGCGGCGCGGCGGTTCGGCAGCGACGGATCGGCCGGCCGCGCGTGGGTCGTTGTACGAGCCGACTTCCCTGGGGGTGCAGATGGTAGTGGGCGTTCTTGTTGCGGATCTGCTGCTGGGGGATGTTCGGTCGCTGAAGCAGAAGCGGTCGGTGGTGCGTCCGATCGTGGCGGAGCTGCGGCGGCGGTTCGAGGTGGCGGCAGCGGAGACCGGTGATCAGGAGCTGTACCGGCGCGCCGAGATCGCCGTGAGCGTCGTCAGCGGCGATCATCGGCACGTGACCGACGTGCTGGACGAGTGCGAGCGGATGCTGGCAGCACGTCCGGAGACCGAATTGCTGTCGACGCGACGGCGGATGCTTGACGACGACGATCTGGACTGACGGCGGGAACGAGGAGAGACACATGGTCGACGCGGCGCGCGCGCGCAAGCTCGCCGGGCGGATCAAGCAGATCGTGGCAACCTGCATCGAGACGCAGATCAAGGACCCGCGGCTCGGGATGGTGACGATCACCGACGCCCGGGTCAGCGGCGACCTCCACGACGCGACCGTCTTCTACACCGTGTTCGGCGACGAGGAGGCGCACCGCGAGTCCGCTGCCGCGCTGGAGTCGGCACGCGGCGTGCTGCGCAGCGAGGTCGGCCGGCAGACCGGCGTGCGCTTCACCCCGACGCTGACCTTCGTGCTGGACGCGGTCCCGGAGACCGCCAAGCACATCGACGAACTGCTCAGCGCCGCGGCGCAGGCCGACGCGCTCGTCGAGCAGGCCCGCCAGGGCGCCGTGCCCGCGGGCGAGGCCGACCCGTACCGCAAACCGCGCGTGATCGAGGACGAGACGCCCGACGGCGATGACGGAAGCGGCGAGCCGGAGCGATGACCGAGCCTGCCGGGCGGCCGAGTCGCTCGGCGCGCCGCCGCAGCGAGCGGCACCACCAGCGTCGCCGGCGCCGTCGCGTCACGGGCTGGGTCGCAGCCGCCGCGGTGATCGCGGTGGTGGCCGCGCTCGCCGCGGTCTGGACGGTTCGCCACGGTGACCACACCGCAGCCGCGGACGCCGGCTCGACATTGACGGCCGACCCGCCGCAGAGCGACGACGTGACCGGTTCCTCGCTCGGTGCCGCGTTCACCGATCC
>DASTXN010000045.1:0-65738 GCA_035765515.1 Jatrophihabitantaceae bacterium
CACTACGGCGTCCACGAAGGAGGCTGGCACGTCGTCCGCGACCCCGACGGGACAACCGTCTGGACCTCACCCACCGGACACGCCTACACAGTCCCGCCCGCGGCCTACCCCGTCGACAACACCATGAAGATCAAAAACGACACCGACGAAGACGGCGACGAGCCACCGGAGGGGGATCAGGCATCCTGATCTTGGCAGCACACCCCGAGAAGAAGGCAGGGACGATGAAGGTCGCGGTGGTCGGCACCGGGGTTGCGGGAGCGAGCACCGCGTTCGCGCTGGCAACTACCGGTGCCGACGTCACGGTGATCGATAGCGATCACGCCGGACAGGCGACCGCGGCCGGCGCGGGAATCATCCAGCCCTGGTCGAGCAGCGCGACCGGTCCGTACTACGACCTGTACGCCGCGGGCGCCGCCTATTACCCGAGCGTGATCGAACGGCTCGGCGCGGCCGGAGTCACTGATGTCGGTTACCGCCGCAGCGGGTCGATCGTTGTCGACGCCGACCCCGGACAACTCGACGACGTCGAGAAGCGACTGCGCGAGCGCCCCGCGAACGTCCCGCTCGCCGGCGAGATCGAACGGCTCGACGCAGCGCAAGCACGTGAGCTGTTTCCACCGCTAGCACCGAATCTGCAGGCAGTCCTCGTGCCGGGCGGAGCGCGCGTCGATGGACGGCGGCTGCGCGCCGGGCTGCTCGAAGCCGCGCAACGAAACGGAGCACGCACGATCCAGGGCGAAGCCCGCGTCGAGATGCGTGGCGGCAACCCGGCGCTGTACGTCGGGGCGGACCCCGTCGCCGCCGACTCGATCGTCGTCGCTGCCGGTGCCTGGACGAACCACGTGATCGCACCGCTCGGCGTCCAAGTGCCGGTCGAGCCGCAACGCGGGCAGATCACGCACCTGGAGGTGCGCGACGCCGAGACCAAGGACTGGCCTTCGGTGCTGCCGGTGGCCAGCCACTACCTGGTCGCGTTCGACGGCGGACGGATCGCGGTCGGAGCCACCCGCGAAACCGGCAGCGGCTTCGACCCGCGCGTGACGGCGGCGGGCCAACGCCAGGTGTTGGACGACGCGTTGCGTGTCGCGCCTGGACTGGCCGGCGCCACCGTGCTCGAGACGCGGGTGGGCCTGCGCCCGCTGGCGGACGCACCGATCGTCGGCGCGCTCAGCGAACACCCGACCGTCTACGTCAACACCGGGTTCGGCGCCGCAGGCCTGACCATGGGCCCTCTCGTCGGGCACCTGCTCGCCCAGTTGATCCTCGGCGACCGGCCGGACGTCGACCTGGCGCGGTTCGCGCCGTCGGATCAATAGGGCCTCAGCGCTCGTGCAGGGCGCGCGCGAGCTCGTCGCGCCCCATCTTCGACCGGCCGGGCAGGTCGCGCTTCTTCGCCAGCTCGTACAGCTCCGCGCGCGTCTTGGGCGCGGAGCCGCCGGTGCGCTTGCGCTGCGCAACGGCCGCGCCCTGCTTGCCGAGCGCACTGCGGGTGGACTTGGGCATGTGCGCGATGGTCTTCTTCGACTTCGCGGCGGACTGAGCTTTCTTCACGTTCCGCCGCGCGGTCTGGGTCTGCTTCGTCGTAGCCATACCAGGGATATACCCGCGAAGGGGCCGGGCACATTCAGTCCATGGCAAACGACGACAAGGCCGAAAGCGACGTCGAACCGGACCCGAAACGCGCGGACAGCCGCGAGACGGGCGGGGTGCCCGATCCGGACGCCGCCGATCAGGCCAGCACGACCGGCAGCACGCCCGACGACGAGTACGTCGGACGCGTCGCCGGCTCGGACATCGGCTACGAGGAGGAGACCGGCGCCGAACGCCGCTCCGACGACGCAAGCGCGACAGACGCGAGCGGGACAGGCGCAACCGACCGCCGGTAACGCGATCGGCCGGGACGCGACCTGCGCGACCTACCCGACCTACGCGACCGCGGCCAGGCGGCGGGCGCCAACGTCCGCGATTACCCGCTCCAGCCCCGCATGCCGCTGCAGCAGCGGAGCGAGCCGGTCGTAGCCCACCCGCAACGCCTTGACCCGCTCCAGGCTGGTCACGGTCGCGGTGCGCTGCCCGCCGACCAGTAGCGGCAGCTCGCCGAAGATCTCGCCAGCGCTCAGTTCGGCTACGGCGTCCCGGTGCCGGAACACGCTCGCGTTGCCGGTCAGCAGCACGTACAGCGCGTCGGCGGGCGCACCCTGGCGCAGGAACGGCCAGCGTGCCGGCAGGGAAACGGTGGTACCGGCGCGCACGAGCGCGGCCAGCTCCTCGACCGAGCAGCCGGCGAAGCGGCGGTCGGCGGCCAGGTGTTCGGCCAGTGCGCGGACGTCACGGCGCGGGCGCCGTCCGGTGGGGTTGGCAAGATTGTGGATCGTGGCGCTGTCGATGTTCGCGAGCGTCATGGCACACGGCTCCTCTACGAGCTGTTCTCGTCGGGCGAGTGGATGTGTCGCCCGTAAGTCCAACGGAGCGCTACCCGCGCGTGTATCCCGAACTCTCTGATTCGTAAGCACGGTCACCCGAATATGCGCGCAATAGGTGCGGCGCGGACGTGCGTTTCAGCGCACTCCACGCGGTCGGAACTGGATGCTGATGCGTGGCCCGACCGGCTTGACCGTCTTCGCAATCGCGTGCTCCCAGGTGCGCTGGCAGCTGCCGCCCATCACGATCAGGTCGCCGTGGCCCAACGGGATCGCCAGTGACTGCCCGCCGGCGCGCGGGCGCAGCAGCAGCGGACGCGGGTCGCCGACGGACACGATCGCGACCATGGTGTCCTCCGTGTTGCCGCGGCCGATGCGGTCGCCGTGCCAGGCGACGCTGTCGCGCCCGTCGCGGTAGAAACACAGCCCGGCGGTTGCGAACGGCTCACCGAGCTCGGCGAGGTAGTACGCGTCCAGCTCGGCCTTCATGGCGTCCAGCGCCGGATCGGGCAGCGGCTGCTGCTCGCGGTAGAAGCACAGCAGCCGTGGCACGTCGACCACCCGCTCGTACATCTGCCGCCGTTCGGCCCGCCACGGCACGACGTCGCGCAGCCGCTCGAACAACGCGTCCGCGCCGGACAGCCAGCCCGGGCGCAGGTCGATCCACGCGCCGCCACTGAGTTCGGTGCGCCGGACGCGTCCCGCCAGCGGCTCGAGTTCGGGCGCCCGGTCGCAGTCGAACAGTGACCCTTGGAAGGCAGCGGTCATGCGTATGAGGATAGCGCGTCAGCCAAACGCCTGTGCTAATAGTGTCAGGATAGAGTTCCGAACCATGACCGAACTCCTCGACCTTCCGGTGCACACCCTGTCTGGCGAACCGACCACGCTCGGGGCGCTCGCCGGCAAGCGCGCGACGCTGATCGTCAACGTCGCGAGCAAGTGCGGGCTCACCCCGCAGTACAGCAAGCTCGAAGCGCTGCAGGAGGAGCTGTCCGGTCGCGGCCTGTCCGTCGTCGGCTTCCCCTGCAACCAGTTCGGCGGCCAGGAGCCGGGCACGGCGGAGGAGATCGCGACCTTCTGCTCCAGCACGTACGGCGTCACCTTCCCGATGACGGCAAAGGTCGAGGTGAACGGCCCGGGTCGCGACGCGATCTACGAGCGCCTCACGGCGACACCGGACGCCGACGGCGAGAGCGGCGACATCCAGTGGAACTTCGAGAAGTTCCTGCTCGACGGCGCCGGGACGGTCGTCGCCCGGTTCCGGCCGCGCACCGAGCCGGACGACCCCGCACTGCGCGCGGCCGTCGACACGCTCCTCGCCGACTGACCGCGATGAGCCGACCGCTGGACGACCCGATCGACCGCAGGATCGCCGCGGCGCTCGTCGAGGACGGCCGCACCACCCTCAAGACGCTGGCCGAAACGACCGGCCTGTCGGTGTCCGCCGTGCAGGCGCGCGTGCGCAGGCTCGAGACCGACGGCGTGATCGCCGGCTACACGGCCCGCATTCAGCCGGAGAGCATCGGCCTGCCGCTGGCAGCGTTCATCGCGGTCACCCCGCTGGACCCCGAGCACGAGTACGACATCCCGGAACGCCTCGCGGGTTTCACCGAGATCGAGGACTGCCACTCGGTCGCCGGCGAGGACAGCTTCGTGCTCTACGTGCGGGTCGCCTCGCCGTCGGCGCTGGAGACCTTGATCCGCGAGATCCGGCGTCGCGCGAACGTGTCGACGCGGACGACGGTGGTGCTGCAGACGTTCTACGAGGGTCGGCCGCACCCCGTCCCGGACGGAAAATAGTCGGCCGAATGAGTCTCTGGCAGGAATAGTTCCGGTAGACTGGCGGCATGACGACGCTGACTCCGGCTGCCAGCCGAACCGACGTGACCCCGGCCAACGTCCGCGAGACGATCGCCGCGCACATGCTCGCCGACGGGTTCGAGCTGATCCTCGACCTGGACGCCTCACAGGGCGCCACCCTCGTCGACGCCCGCGACGGCACGTCGTACCTGGACCTGTTCACGTTCTTCGCGTCCAACGCGCTCGGCATGAACCACCCCGCCCTCGCGCAGGACGAGCAGTTCCTGACCGAGATCGGCAAGGTCGCCGTCAACAAGCCGTCGAACTCCGACATCTACACCGTCCCGATGGCCCGCTTCGTCGACACCTTCGCGCGCGTGCTCGGCGACCCCGCGCTGCCGCATCTGTTCTTCATCGACGGCGGCGCGCTCGCGGTCGAGAACGCGCTCAAGATCGCCTTCGACTGGAAGTCGCGCTGGAACGAGGCGCACGGCATCGACGGCAATCTCGGCACCAAGGTGATGCACCTGCAGAAGGCCTTCCACGGCCGCAGCGGCTACACGATGAGCCTGACCAACACCGACCCGAACAAGGTCGCCCGTTTCCCGAAGTTCGACTGGCCGCGCATCCCGTCGCCGTCCATCAATGGGACCCCCAACGTCGAGGCTGCAGAGCGCGAGGCGCTCGCCGCGGCCCGCGCGGCGTTCGAGGCCAACCCACACGACATTGCCTGCTTCATCGCCGAGCCGATCCAGGGCGAGGGCGGCGACAACCACCTCCGGCCGGAGTTCCTGCAGGCGATGCAGGCGCTATGCCGCGAGTTCGACGCGCTGTTCGTCATGGACGAGGTGCAGACCGGCGTCGGCATGACCGGCACCGCGTGGGCGTACCAGCAGCTCGGTGTGCAGCCGGACGTCGTCGCGTTCGGCAAGAAGGCGCAGGTCTGCGGCGTGATGGCCGGCGGCCGTGTCGACGAGGTCCCGGACAACGCGTTCGCAGTCTCCTCGCGCATCAACTCCACCTGGGGCGGCAACCTCACCGACATGGTGCGCGCCACCCGCATCCTCGAGGTGATCGAGTCCGACGGCCTGATCGCCCGCGCTGCAGAACTCGGCGAGCACCTCCTCGACGGCCTGCGCGCGCTCGCCGCCAGGCACGACGTGATCGCCGACGTGCGCGGTCGCGGCTTGATGTGCGCGTTCACGCTGCCCACCGCTCAGCTGCGCGACGAGATCATCAACCGGCTGCGCGAGGACGAGCACGTACTCGTCCTCGGCTGCGGCGCCTCCGCGCTGCGCTTCCGTCCGCCGCTGACCGTCACCACCGACGAGCTCGACCGTGGCTTGGCCGCGCTCGATCGCGTGCTCGCGTCGGTCGCCTGACCGCAATGCGCACCTGGCAGGTCTGGCAGCTGCGCGCCGCGTTCGCGCGCAGCATGGCCGAGATGTACGGACGCGAGGTACCGGCGTACACCACCCTGGTCGATGTCGCGTCCGAGGTGAACGCCGACGTCATCGCCCGCGACGGTGTTGCCGCGCAGCGCCTCGGCATGATCGCGCGGGTCACTGCCGAGCGGCACGGCGCGATCCGGGTCGGCACGCCAGCCGAGATGGCGCAGGTCGCGCGCATCTTCGCCGCGTTCGGCATGCACCCGGTCGGGTTTTACGACCTGCGCGACGCCGCGAAGGCGGCCGTGCCCGTCGTCAGCACGGCGTTCCGCCCAGTCGATGCGCAGGAGCTGGCGCTCAATCCGTTCCGCATGTTCACCTCGGTGCTCGTCACCGACGACCGGCGGTTCTTCTCCGCGGACCTGCAGGCGCGGCTGGACGCGTTCCTCGCGCGCCGTTCGCTGTTCAGCCCGGAGCTGATGGCCTTGGCCGACAAGGCGATCGCCGATCAGGGGCTGGACGAGGAGGACGCGCAGACCTTCCTCAAGCTGGCCACCGCGGCGTTCGAGCTGTCACCCGAACCGGTCGACCGCGCGTGGTACCGCGAGCTGGAGAACGTCTCGGCCGTGGCCGCGGACATCGGTGGCGTGACAAGCACCCACATCAATCACCTGACGCCGCGCGTTCTGGACATCGACGAGTTGTACCGCCGCATGAGCGAGCGCGGCATCACCATGATCGACGCGATCCAGGGGCCGCCGCGTTGGGACGGGCCCGACGTGCTGCTGCGCCAGACGTCGTTCCGGGCGTTGGCCGAGGAGCGGTTGTTCCGCGAGGCGGACGGAACCGTCGCGCCGGGCGCGCTGCGCGTTCGTTTCGGCGAGGTCGAGGCGCGCGGCATCGCGCTCACGGCAGCCGGCCGCGACCGCTACGACGCGATGCTCGTCGAGGTCGACCGCCGGCTCGCAGCAGGCGGTGGCGACCGGCAGGACGTGGCCGCAGCGGTCTGGTCCGAGCGGCTGCCGTCCACCGAGCTGGGTCTGCTGCGCGAGGGACTCGGGTACTTCACGTTCGCCGCGACGGGCAACGGCAACCCGGGGCCGTCCGGCGAACAGCTCGAGCCGGCCGACCTGGTCGAGGCGGGCGTGCTCACCGCCACCCCGATCGTCTACGAGGACTTCCTGCCGCGCTCGGCCGCGGGCATCTTCCAGTCCAACCTCACGGACGAGGGCAGCCGCGACGACGCGCTCGCCGGCACGCGCCGCGACGCCGGCTGGCTCTCGGATGTCATGGGCACCCCGGTGGCCGACCCGCTGCAGCTCTACGCGGCGCAGCAGCAGGAATCGCTCGCGGCCGCGCTGGGCTAGGAGCTGGCGTCGCAGTTCAGCTACTGGTCACACGAGCGAAGACGCCGACGCAGTTCTGGCCACCGAAGCCGAATGCGTTGGTGATGGCGACGCCCACCGGTACGGTGCGCGCGGCGTTCGGCACGTAGTCCAGGTCGCACTCCGGGTCGGGAGTGTCCAGGTTGATCGTCGGCGGCACGGTGCCGTCGCGGATCGCGAGCGTGCACACCAGCGCACCCAATGCGCCCGCGGCGCCGATCAGGTGCCCGACCATCGACTTGGGGCTGCTGATGGCGACGTCCTCGGCAGCGCCGCCGAAGGCTCGCCGGATGGCCATGGTCTCGGTGCGGTCGTTCGCCTTCGTCGACGTGCCGTGCGCGCAGATGTAGTCAACGTCGCGCGGGCTGACGACGGCGCGGCTCAGCGCCTGCTCGATCGCGGCAGTCGCGTACTGCCCGTCCGGCTCGGGCGCACTGACGTGGAAGGCGTCCTCGGTCAGCGCCCCGCCGGCGAACGCTGCGTACGGCACCTTGCCGCGCCGGCGCGCGTGCTCGGCCGACTCCAGGACGGCGATCACCGCGCCCTCGCCGAAGACGAAGCCGTCGCGGTCGGCGTCGAAGGGCCGGCTGGCCGCGGCCGGGTCGTCGTTGCGCGTGGACATCGCTCCCATGCTGGTCAGCCCCGAGAACATGACCGGCCGGATCGCCGCGTCCGTCCCGCCGCAGATCACGACGTCCGCCTCGCCGGCCAGGATCAGCCGCCGCGCCTCGAGCAGTGCGGCGATTCCGCTGGCGCAGGCGAGCGCGCTGGCTGTCACCGGACCGTGCACGCCGAGGTCGATCGCCACCTCGCACGCCGGCATGTTCGTCAGCGACGACGCGACGAAGTACGGGCTCAGCCGTGCGGCGGGTTCGGCAGCGACGCGGCGGGTGGCGTCCTCGACGGTGTCGAACCCGGCGACAGCGGCGTTGATGACGATCCCGGTACGGCGGCCGAGGTCCTCGTCGATCGTCAAGCCGGCATCGGCGATGGCTTCGCGCGCGGCCGCGACGGCGAACTGGCTGAACCGCGCGGTGCGTCGCAGCCGCTTGCCGCCCAGCACCGTGGCAGGGTCGAAGCCGTGGACCTCGGCGGCGATCCGAGTCGGCAGGTGGCTGGCGTCGAATGCGGTGATCGGGCCGACGCCGGACTTGCCGTTGAGCAATCCCTGCCAAGTGCTCTCGCGGTCCAGGCCCACTGGCGTGACCGCGCCCAGACCGGTGATGACAACCTGGTGCACGGCTGTGACGTTACGCCCCGACCAGTCGCCGCGCGGCCTGCTCGATGTCGGCCTCGCTCAGCAGGACGAGGTTGGCTGCGTCGCCCAACGGCACGTAGCTGTCGGAGCTGGCAACGCGGTCGATCCGTCCTCTGAACCCGTGCTCGACCAGGGCCGTGATCACGCCCTCGCCGACGCCGCCGGAGCGGCGCGTCTCGTCCGCGACCAGCACCCGGCCGGTCGCCTCCGCCTCGCGCAACAGGTCGTCGACCGGCAACGGGGCGATCCAGCGCAGGTCCAGGATACGCGTACGGATCCCTTGTGCAGCAAGGCGTTTACACACCCGCAAGCTCATCCGGACGCCGTTGCCGAACGTGACGATCGTCAGGTCGGTGCCGTCGCCGTGCGTACGCGCCGTGCCGATCCGGACATGCCGGACAGCCGAGTACGGGCCGAGCCAGCCGCGGTCGCCGGGCTCGTGCAGGTCGCGTTCGTGATAGAGCGCGATGGGCTCCAGGAACACGCTCACCTGACCGTGCTCGACGGCCGCGTCCAGGCAGGCGCGCAGCATCGGCGCGGCGTCCTCCGGACGGGACGGCACGGCCACGACCAGACCGGGGATGTCGCGCAGCACCGCCACCGCGTCGTCGTTGTGGAAGTGCCCGCCGAAACCCTTCTGGTAGCCCAGGCCGGCGATGCGCACGACCATCGGGTTCGTGTACGAGCCGGCGGAGAAGAACCGCAGGCTGGCCGCCTCGCCGCGTAGCTGGTCCTCCGCGTTGTGCAGGTAGGCCAGGTATTGGATCTCCGGGACGGGCAGCATCCCGCACAGCCCGAATCCCAGACCCAGCCCCAGGATCGTCTGCTCGTCCAGCAGCGTGTCGAACGAACGCGCGGCGCCGAAACGCTGCTGCAGCCCGCGCGTCAGCCCGTACACGCCGCCCTTGCGCCCGACGTCCTCGCCGAACACGACGACATCCGGGCGAGCGGCCATCGCGTCGGTCAGCGCCGCGTTGATGCACTGCGCGAGCGTCAGCGCGCCCGCGTCCTCGGGCAGCTTGCCGTCGAACACCTCGGCGCGCCATGACTGCTCCGCGGGTCGGACATGCGGTCGGACGTCGCCGCGCGGGGCGAGGGGCTCGATCACCTCGTCCGCGGTGCGCAGTTGCGGCTGCCGGGCGACCTCGTCGGCCAGTTGCGCGACGCGGGCGGCGATGGAGTCGTAGCGCTCGGCAAGGTCGTCACCCGGCAGCAGTGCGGCCAGCGCCAGCAGTGGGTCGCGCTCGCGGTCGGCGGCGATCGACGCGGCCGTGCGGTAGCCGCTCTCGACGTCGGTGCCGGCGTGGCCCAGATAACGGACACAGCGCACGTGCAGCAGGGCCGGTTGGCGTTCGCGGCGGACGGTGTCGACGGCCTCGCGCGCGGCAGAGGTGAGCGCGTCCGGGTCCTCGCCGAGCACGGACAGGTAGCGGATGTTGGGACGCTGTGCCGCCTGCGCCACCCAGCCGGATGGGGACGGCACCGAGATACCCAGACCGTTGTCCTCGCAGACGAACAGCAGCGGCAGCGGCAGGCCCTGTGTCACGCAGTAGCCGGCCGCGTTCAGCGCGCCCGTGGCCGTCGAGTGGTTCAGGCTGGCATCGCCGAAGCTGCACACCGCGACCGCGTCCTCGGGCCACGGAGTTTCGAGTCCCAGCCGCCTGGCACGCCCGAGCGCGAACGCGACACCGACCGAGCGGGGCAGGTGCGAGGCGATCGTGGACGTCTGCGGGATGATCGACAGGCTCGCGTCGCCGAACACCTTGTGCCGCCCGCCGGACGCCGGGTCGCTGCTCGCCGCGACCATCCCGAGCAGCACCGCGCGAAGGGCGTCGTCCAGGCTCCGTCCGGCCTGCAGCGCGCGCTGCACGAAGAACCCGCCGGAGCGGTAGTGCAGCAGCGCCGGGTCGGTGGGCCGCAGCGCCTCAGCGACCAGCGCGTTCGACTCGTGCCCCGCCGAGGAGATCGTGTAGTAGCCGAGGCCCTTCTCGCGCATGCGCCGGGCCTGGACGTCCAGCAGTCGGCTGCCGGCCATCGCGTCGAACAGCTGCAGCAGCCGGTCCCGGTCACCGCGCGGCGGACCGTCCGATTGCCCGCCGCCGAGCGCGCGCAGCCGGTCACGGACGGACGCGTCGAGCTGCTCATGCGGCGACTGCGGCGACTGCGGCGAGTGTGCGGACTGCGGGCTGGTTGCGGCGCCGTTGCCGCCCGTGCTGGTCACGATCCCCGATCCTGCCACCAACCACGCACCCGCCCGACCCTTTCGCGAGTGGGCAGTTTCGCGTCGAGTGGGCACCTATAGCTGCCCACTCGAGGCATGAATGCCCACTCGACGAAGAACATTTCGGGTTTATATAAACGAGCTATATACTGGAGGCATGAGCGACAAGCGGATGCAGCCCGTCGCTGAGAGCATCGAGGCGCTGGTCATGTGGGTACGCCGGCAGGCACCCAGCAAGGTCAGCACCAGCACCGTGACCACGCTGGACTCGCTGGCGACCGCGGGCCCGCTGCGCATCAGCGAACTGGCCGAGCGCGAGGCGATCTCGCAGCCGGGCATGACCACGCTGGTCAACCGGCTCGAGCGCGGGGGTTACGCCGAACGCGTCGCGGACCCGAGCGACGGCCGCGCCATCCTCGTGCGGATCACGGACGGCGGGCGGGCCCTGCTGGCCGAGCGCCGCGCGGACCGCACCGCCGCGC
Source organism: Jatrophihabitantaceae bacterium (assembly GCA_035765515.1). Taxonomy (GTDB): domain Bacteria; phylum Actinomycetota; class Actinomycetes; order Mycobacteriales; family Jatrophihabitantaceae; genus DASRSS01. The sequence continues at coordinate 10,958 of DASTXN010000045.1, forward strand.
TGCTGAGCGAGTTCGAGCGCCTCGACGACGACCACCGGGCCGCGCTGATTGCCGCCCTCCCCGCCGTCCAGGCATTGATCACCGGAAAGAAACCTAGTAACCGGAAGAAGAGTTGATGAGTTCACACCGCGCTGCGTCGGACCACCCGAAACAGCCGAGTCCGTTCAAGCAGCCGAAGGCGGTCTGGGCCGTCGCGTTCGCCTGCGTCATTTCGTTCATGGGCATCGGCCTGGTCGATCCGATCCTGCCCTCGCTCGCCACCAAGCTGAACGCCAGTACCAGTCAGGTGGAACTGCTGTTCACCAGCTATCTGGTCGTCACAGCGGTGATGATGCTGATCACCGGATGGGTGTCCAGCCGCATCGGCGCCAAGCGCACGCTGCTGGCCGGGCTCGTGCTGATCGTCGTGTTCGCCGCGCTCGCCGGCGCGTCCGGGGGCATCAACGGCATCGTCGGCTTCCGCGCCGGCTGGGGACTCGGCAACGCGCTGTTCATCGCCACGTCGCTGTCGGTGATCGTCAGTTCGGCCACCAGCGGCTTCGCGGGCGCGATCATCCTGTACGAGACCGCGCTGGGCATCGGCATCGCGTCCGGCCCGATCCTCGGTGGCGAGCTCGGCGGTATCAGCTGGCGCGGCCCGTTCTTCGGCGTCGCCGCGCTGATGGCCATCTCGCTCATCGCGACGTTCTTCCTGCTGCCCAGGACGCCCGTCCCGGTGCGCAAGGAGAAGATCAGCGAGCCGATCAAGGCGCTGCGGCACCGCGCGCTGGCCACCACCAGCGTCGTCGGGCTGCTCTACAACTGGGGCTTTTTCACCATGCTCGGCTTCTCGCCGTTCCTGATGCGGCCGATCACGCCGCAGCAGTTGGGCCTGGTGTTCTGCGGCTGGGGCATCTTCGTGGCGATCTTCGCGATCTGGGGCGCGCCGTACCTGCGGCAGCGGTTCGGCACCCCGAAGACGCTGTACGCCAACTTCCTCCTCATGGCGGTCGACATCGCGGTGATCGGCGTCTGGTGGGACGACAAGACGACCGTGATCACGGCGGTGATCATTTCCGGCATCTTCGTCGGCGTGAACAACACCCTCGTCACCACCGCGGTGATGAGCACTGCGCCCGTCGAGCGTCCGGTCGCTTCGGCCACCTACGGTTTCGTCCGGTTCATCGGCGGCGGCCTCGCGCCGTTCGTCGCGAGCAAGCTGGTCAGCTACCAGGGCAAGGTGATCAGCGACGCCACGGTGCCGTTCATCCTGGGCGCCGGGACGCTGATCGCCGCTGGGCTGGTGCTGACCACGGTGCACGGCGCGCTGGCCGCCGCCGACCGCGGCGAGATCGTGCAACCTGAGCTGACCGAGCTGGACCGGGTCGAGCGCGAGGACGAAATGCAGGTCGGCGCCGCATTCGGCAACGAGAGCTGATCGCTCAGGCGGGACGGAGGCGGCGCGCGGCGCGCTCACGCAGCTCGGAGATGAGCGCGATGTCCGCCTGCGTCTCGGGGACGTAGACCACCATCCGGCACTCCGAGCCGCGAGACGTGGGAAAGCCCGTGCCCCGCACCCGAACCGTCCCCAACCCGAAGCAGTCGAACGCCTTGGTGACCGGCGGGCTCGGATCAGCGATCGGGTGATCGGCCCACAGCCGCGCAAACTCCGGGTTCGCGGCACACATCCCGTCGATCAGCTCCACCCAGTCCGGCTCGCCGAGGTGGTTCGCGTAGTTGGCGCGCAGCGTCGCCACCATCGAATGGCACACGTCGATGTCCGTCACCGGGGACGTTCCGTCGGGGCGGCCGTAGATCTGCCAGAGCGCGTTGCGTTCGATGCCGGTCGCGCGGGCCAGGTACGGGAACAGCGCGGCGTAGGACTCGTTGCAGCCGAGCAGGTCGTACTTGCCGTTGTAGACCGCGGCCGGAGTCGGGTCCAACGCGTCGAGTACCGGCAGCACCTCCGCGGGCGCGTGCTCGGACGCCTGCGGCGCGGGCACGCCGGGAACCTCCGCCAGCCGGTACAGGTGCCAGCGCTCGGCCGAACCCAGCCGCAGCACCCCCGCGATCGCGTCCAGCACCTGCACGCTGGCGTTGATCGGACGGCCCTGCTCCAGCCACGTGTACCAGGTGACGCCGACGCCGGCGAGCTGCGCGAGCTCCTCGCGCCGCAGGCCGGGCGTGCGGCGACGCTCGCCGGGGGCCAGGCCCACCTCGGCCGGGCTGATCCGCTCGCGCCGGTTGCGCAAGAACGCGGCGAGCTCGTCCCGCCGCTGCTTGCTGTACGTGCCGGCCATCACGGTCACTATTACATGCTCGTCCACCGACAACGGTGCTGACAGGTAGTACCGGTACCAGGATCACCGGGCTCTCACCACCGGTCGCCGCGCACGCCGACTGTTGTATCCATGACCGCTGTCCTGACCCGTCCCGCGCCGACGGGAACCGCCCGTGAGGGCGCACTGCTCGCCGTCCTGCTCACGTCCGTGTTCATGGCGTTGCTGGACACGACCATCGTCAACGTCGCGATGCCCACGATCGGCACCGACCTGTCCGCATCGGGCGCCGCGCTGCAACTCGTGGTCGCCGGTTACCTGATCAGCTACGCGGTGCTGCTGATCACCGGTGCGCGGCTCGGCGACCGGATCGGCCACGGTCGCGCCTTCCGGATCGGGTTGATCGCGTTCACCGCGTTCTCGCTGCTGTGCGGGCTCGCACCGAACGCGGTCAGCCTGATCGTGTTCCGCTTCGCGCAGGGCACCGGCGCCGCGCTGATGTTGCCGCAGGTGATGAGCCTGATTCAGCGGACGTTCGCCGGCGAGCGGCGCACCCGCGCGCTGTCGATCTACAGCGCCGTGATCGCCAGCGGCTCGGTCGTCGGGCAGATCTGCGGCGGCCTGCTGGTCAGCGCGGACGTGTTCGGGCTGGGCTGGCGTCCGGTGTTTCTGGTCAACGTTCCTATCGGGCTGGTGCTGCTCGCCGCCTCGCGCCGTCACCTGCCGCACGGCGTGCCGATGCCCGAGCGCCGGCTGGACCCGTCGGGCGTCATCACGCTCTCGCTTGCCGTGGCCGCGCTGGTGATCCCGCTGGTGCTCGGCCACGAGGAGCATTGGCCGCTGTGGGGCTGGCTGAGCCTGGCCGGGAGCGCCGCGCTGTTCGTGCTGTTCGTCGGCGTGGAGCGCGGCGAGTCGCGCCGGGGTGGGGCGCCGCTGGTGTCCGGCAGGGTGCTGCGCGCACCCGGGCTGGCTGTGGGCATGCTGGCGCTGTTCATCGCGCTGATCGGCTACTCGGGCTACTTGTTCAGCTTGGCGCTGCACCTGCAGGGCGGCCTGGGCTACAGCGCCGCGCACGCCGGACTGGTGTTCGCTCCGGCTGCCACCGGATTCGCGATCACCGGCGTCATGTGGCGCCGGCTGCCGGCCCGGCTGCACGGCCCGATGGTTCCGTTCGGGCTGATCGTCTCGGCGCTGGCGTACCTGCTGCTCGTGCCCCTGCTGCACGGCGGCCGCGGGGCGGGTGCGTGGCTGGAGATCGACCTCGCGGTGCTCGGTCTCGCGCTCGGCCTGGCATTCAGCCCCATCATCACGGTCACCCTCACGCATGTGCCGCTCACGGTGGCCGCGGACGCGAGCGGGCTGCTGGGCACGGTCTTCCAGTTCGGTCAGGTGCTCGGCGTCGCAATACCCGGGACGATCTACCTCTCGCTGATCCACTCGCCCGGCGCCGTCACGTCCGCGCATGCCGAGGTCGTGACGTCGGCTGTGCTCGCGGCGATCAGCGTGGTGGCGGCGGCGTTCGCGGTCGCCCTGGTCCGTCCGCGCCGAGACGCCGTCCCGAACAGTTCGCCCGGCTAACTATCATGGACGGATGAGCGAGCTCAGTCACCGCCGTCGGCTGCTGGTGCTCGCGATCTGCTGCCTGAGCCTGGTGATCGTAGGCATGGACAACACGATCGTGAACATCGCGCTGCCGGCTATCCGGTCGGACTTCCACGCCGACCTTGCCGACCTGCAGTGGACGGTGGACGCGTACCTGCTGGTGCTCGCAAGCCTGCTCATGCTGTCCGGCTCCTCCGCGGACCGGCTCGGGAGGCGGCGCACCTTTCAGACCGGGCTGGTGCTGTTCACACTGGGGTCGCTCGCCTGCAGCCTCGCACCCGGGCTCGGCTGGCTGATCGCGTTCCGTGCGCTGCAGGCGATCGGCGGCTCGATGCTCAACCCGGTCGCGATGGCGATCATCACCAACGTGTTCACCGACCGCCGCGAGCGGGCGATGGCGATCGGTGTCTGGGGCGCCGTGGTCGGGATCAGCATGGGGCTGGGGCCGGTCGTCGGCGGCGCGCTCACCGAATCAGTCGGCTGGCGCGCGATCTTCTGGGTTAACATCCCGATCGGCGTGCTGGCGTTCGTCCTCGCCGCGTGCTTCGTGCCCGAGTCGCGAGCCGCTCGCGCGCGCCGTCCGGACGTCGTCGGGCAGTTGCTGGTGATCGTGGTGCTCGCCGCCGCGACCTACGCGATCATCGAGGCGCCCCGCAGCGGCTGGACCTCCGCGCAGACGCTCTCGCTGTTCGTGGTGGTGGTGCTGGGGGTGGCGGCGCTGATCCGGTACGAGGCGCGGCGCCGCGACCCGCTGATCGACCCGCGGTTCTTCCGCAGCGTGCCGTTCTCCTTCGCCACGCTCATCGCGGTGTGCGGCTTCGGCGCGTTCGCCGGCTTCCTGTTCCTGAACACGCTTTACCTGCAGGACGTCCGCGGCCTGAGCCCGCTCGCCGCCGGCCTGTGCACGCTGCCGATGGCAGTGATCACGACGTTGTTCGCGCCGCTGTCGGGTCGGCTCGTCGGCACGCGCGGGCCACGGGTGCCGCTCGCGGTCGCGGGTGTCGCGATGGCGGTCGCCGGCGTGATGCTGCACGAGTGCAGCGCGACGACTTCGCTGACCGTCGTGATCGGCGCCTATGCCGTCTTCGCCGTGGGCTTCGGCATGCTGAACGCGCCGATCACCTACACCGCGGTCTCCGGCATGCCGAACAGCCAGGCCGGGGTTGCCGCGGCGGTCGCGTCGACGAGCCGCCAGGTCGGTGCCTCGCTCGGCGTCGCGGTCGTCGGCTCGGTGCTGAACTCCGGTCTCGTCGGCGCGATGTCGGCGGGCTTCGTCCCGGCCGCCCGTCCGGCCTGGCTGGTGACCGCGGGGCTCAGCCTGGCCGTCCTCGTGCTCGGACTGGCGAGCACCGGACGGTGGGCCACCGGCACGGTGGCGCGGACGGCCGCACTCTTCGAGGCAGACGCCGCAATTCCTCTGCCCGTTGCGCCCGACACGCCCGCCGTGCGTTGATACCCTCGGTCCCTCAGGCCGCGCGCTTTGGATGACCTGCGGCCCGATCGGTACGGGGGAAGATTCGCGGTGCTGCGGCGCAGGAGCAAGGACGCCGGCCACGAGCTGTTCGGCGGGTACGCCGACGTGGTCGAGATCGGCGTCGGCAGCCTGGCGACCGTGTTTCGCGCCCGCGAGATCGAGACCGGGCGGCCGGTTGCGCTCAAGCTGCTCAACGTGCGCGACGCCTCGCCGCGCGCCATCGAGTCGTTCGAGCGCGAGTCGATCGCCCTCGGCGCGCTGAGCTCGCATCCCAACATCGTCACGCTGTTCCGCACGTTCCGGACACCGGACGGACGGCCGGTGCTCGTCCTCGAGCTGTGCGCCGGCGCCGTCTCGGACCGGTTGCGCGACGGCGTTGGCCTGCCGGTGCGCGACGTGGTGTCCATCGGCATCAAGGTCGCGGGCGCCCTGGAGACCGCGCACCGGGGCGGGATCCTGCACCGCGACGTCAAGCCGCAGAACATCCTGGTGACCGAATTCGGTGAGCCCGCGCTGGCGGACTTCGGCGTGGCGATGCTGCAGTCCTCAACGCAGACCACGGCAGGGCTGTTCGACTTCACCACGCTGCATGCCGCTCCGGAGCTGCTCGAGGGTGGCGGGACGTCGGCCGCGACCGACGTCTACGAACTTGCCTCCACGCTGTACCAGCTGGTCGCCGGCCGGTCGGCCTTCCGCGCGTACGAGGGGGAGTCGCCCGCCTCGGTGATCCTGCGGATCCTGCGCGACCCCGTGCACCCGCTCGTCGGCGCGGGCGTGCCGATGGAGCTGTCCGACCTGCTGATCCGGGCGATGAGCAAGGAGAAGGACCACCGGCCGCCGACCTTGGCCGAGTTCGCCGAGCAGCTCGGCGAGATCGAGACGATGCAGGGCTGGCAGCGCACCCAGTTCCTGGTCCGCACCGCTGTGGAGCCGCCGCCGGAGCCGGTCGGCTGGACCCCGCCGCCGATGCCGATCCCGGTGCCGATCCCGGTGCCGACTCCGGTCGACACCGAGCCGCCGGCCGCGCCGGCGCCGGCCCCTGTCGAGCCCGCGCCCGACCCCGTCCCGGCCGCCACCGAACCGCCCCCCGCGCCCGGTCCCCCGCCGCTGCCGGCCGCTATCGATCCTGCGCCTGCCGCGACCCCGGCCGCGGTTGAACCCCCGGTGCCGATCCCCGTCGCCACCGAGCCCCCGCCCGCCCCGCCGCGGCCGATGCCGCAGCCGGAGCCGGTCCCGGACCCCACGCCGAAGCCGCCGGCACCGACGCCGTCGCCTAATCCGACGCCGGCCCCACCGCCAGCTCCGGCACCCGAGCCAGCTCCGGTACCCACACCGGAACCGATGCCCACACCGGAACCGATGCCGGTCCCGCCGCCGCGGGCTCCGGCGCCGGCTGTTTCGGTCCCGCCGGTTCCGGCGCCGGCGATGCCGTTGACGGCCGGCCGGCGTCCCGTCGACATCGACGACGACCTGGCGCTGCCGCACCAGCCCGCACCTCATCGCCCGCCGCTGCGCGCCCCGTCGGCCCCCCGGATCGTGACACCGACGGCGCCGTCAGCGCCGGCGCCGCAGACCGAACCGAGCGAGCCCGCGGCGCCGCCCGCACCGGCAGTCCCGACGTGGGCGGTGCGCCGACCGTCGCCGTTCCCGACCGGACCCGTCCCGCAGTTCGTCGGGGATATCGCGATCGATCCACAGTCGCTGCGTCCCAAGCTGACCGTGCGCGCTGGACTGTCGGCGCTCACCGTCGACGGCCGCCAGTTGGTGTTGCGCACCGGCATGCACCGCGAACGGCTGCCGTGGTCGATGGTCAGCGCGTTCGAGCCGCGCTTTCCGGACGGTGAAGAGGGGCCGGCCGCACGCGGCGTGCTCGTGGCGATGACTCCGGCCGGCGCGATCGAGCTACCGGCGACCAGACGGCAGGGCGGCCAACTCCGGCACGTTCACGCCCTGCTGGACGCCTACCGGGTGCGCGCGCAGCAGCTCGCCAGTCGCTGACGGCGTCCCGGTTCGGGTCGTCGGTTTGGCGGCGACGGCGCGGCTCACTGCATGCTCAATTCTCATTGCCGGCTCGCCTTTCCGTATTGGTTGCGTTCTCTGGCGCCGACGGGGACCGCTTGCTGCCCGCCCGGGTTGCGGTGCCGGGTTCCGTTCCAGCCTCGCCGATTTCTCGTGATCAACAGCAAGTTGCGGCTGCCTCGGCGTCCGCAACCTGCTGTTGATCAACGGTGGAAGCGGGGCGTCCGGACGAGCCATTGTTCGATTTGTGAAGTGGTCGTTGGATTCAGCGAATCAGCCGAGAATATAGGGCGAAACGCTTGCTTCTGTTGGATGTGTGTACTAATATCGGATGCATGTCGGGGGACATGCCTGGAGCGGAGCCGCTCGTCCTGCTCGCGGAGCTGGACGGGGTGCTGGACAAGCTGCGTGCCACCGACCTGACCGTGCTCTCCGGCCCGGAGTTGTTGGAGTTCACCCGCGATGTCGAACGGCACGCCCGGCGGACCGCGACGGTGCAGCACGCGGCCGTGGCGGAGTTGGATTCCCGGCGCACCGCCGGCGACACGGGGCATGCCTGCACGAGCGCGCTGCTCATTGACCTGTTGCGTCTCGACCCCGGTCAGGCGCGTCGCCGGGTGCGGGACGCGGCCGAGTTCGGCGCGCGGCGCGGACTGTCCGGTGAGCCGTTGCCGCCTGTGCTGCCGCAGACCGCTGCGGCCTTGGCCGACGGTGTGATCGGGATCGAGCACGCCCGCGCGATCAGCGACCTGTTCGAGCACATTCCCGGCCGAGACGCCGAGACCGAGCAGGGCATCGAAGCCGCAGCGCTGGTCGCGGCCGCTGTGTGCGGCCCGCACGAGTTGCGCAGTGGGGGTCCCCCCGCCAATGAGGGCGTAGCCGGCGGGGGAGGTGCGTGCAGGCCGAAGCGACGCTGAACCAGGACGGCACCGAACCCCGCGAGCAGGTCCAACAGCGGCTGCGGGGGCTGAACGTGATCGACCAACCGGACGGCACCGCGAAACTCTCTGGACGGCTCACCCCGTTCGCGGCCGCGGCGCTGCGCGCTGTTCTCGGACCACTCTCGGCCCCCGCCCCGGCCGAGGACGGTGCCCGCGACGAGCGGACCGCCGCCCAGCGCCGCCACGACGGCCTGGCCGAGGCCTGCAGCCGGCTGCTGCGCTCGGGCACCCTGCCCGACTCCAATGGGGGTCCCCCCGCCAATGAGGGCGTAGCCGGCGGGGGAGGGGCCGAGACGACGATTCTGGTCACCATCGACTACCGCGACCTGCTGCAGCGCTACTGGAACACGATGGGCGCGAACACCACCACCGACACCGCGAGCGACAGCGCCACCGCCGGCAGCGGCAGCACCGACACCACGGGCGGTGCGACCGGTGGCAGCGGCCGGGCACCGGACAGCACCAGCGCCGCCAGTGGGGGTCCCCCCGCCAATAAAGGCGTAGCCGGCGGGGGAGGCTACGGGGTCACCTCCTACGGCACGCTGATCCCGGTCGACGAGCTGCTGCGAAGAGCCTCCGAGGCGAAGATCATCCCGGTCGTGTTGAACGATTCGGGCGGGGTCATGGCCTACGGGCGAAGTCGAAGACTCGCGAGCCCAGCACAGCGAAGAGCGCTCGCCGCCCGCGATGGGGGTTGCGTGCGACCGGGCTGCACGGTGCCCGCGGACTGGTGTGAGGTGAACCATGTCGACCGCTGGGAACACGGCGGCAAGACCGACATCGGCAAGATGGCACTGGTCTGCACCCACAACCACGACGACCTCGAACGCGGCGCCAAAATCGTCATGATCAACGGCAGGCCCCACTGGATCGAACCTGCCTGGATCGATCCGTCACAGACCCCACGGTTGAAGACTGCCCACCACCTGCCGCGCATCTTCACCGGGGACCTCGACGCCGCCTCTGAGGGGAAGCAGAACAGCGATCAATAGCCCGCGGGTGCAAGGCGACCACACGAGCCGGAGCGGGCTGGAAGCCAGCAGAACAGCGGCACCGCGGGAGGCGCAGGCGACCCACCGTACGACGCACCCAGCACAACCCGAATATCAGGACCGGGTTCGAAGCCGTCAGTGGCAGCGGGACTGCGCGAGCCACAGGCGACGACACGAGCCGGACCGGGCTCGAAGCCGCCGAAGCCAACGGCACCGTGGGACGCCCGGCCGCCAACCACGCGATGAGAGCTTGCGGCTCGGGTCGCGCGACCCGAGCCTGTCCTCTGCGCCGGTCGAAGATCCGAATGGCGCGGACAAGAACCGCTCAGTGCATGCGTCGGCCGCGCCGGTAACGGGCCGGGTCACCGGACGTGCGCCGGCGGCGCTTGCGGTCCTCCTGGCGCTGCGTGGACTCATCGGCCCAGGACGACGGCCCGGGCGCGAAATGCACCGCGTGATTGCGGTGGTAACGCAGCCAGGCCGAGATCCGTGCACCGAAGGACAGTTGCTGGTTCACGCCCCGGCGCAGCTCGCGCTCGGCGGCCCAGGCGGCGTCGGCGTCCTCTGGCCGGATCAGCAGCGCCGTGCTGTAGGCCGCGGCCTGGGCGACCGCGTTGACCTGACCGGCAGACCCGGCCGGTTCGGCACCGAATCGGTCTTCGGTGAGACGGACGATCTCGTGCCCGGTCAACATGCTCAGGTCGGGCAGGCCCGCCTCGGTCAGCAGATCGATGCTCTCGTGCCAGGCGGCGACCGTGCGCGCCCGCGGATCGGCCAGCCGCCGTCGCCGGCGGCGACGCACCTGTTTGCGCGCCAGCAGCAGGGCCACCACCAGGACTATTAGCGCCGCGATCGCGATGATCAGCGCGGTGACGACTGCGCGCAGCGAGGATCCCGGCCCGCCCGGCACCTGGCTGCGGGGTGCCACGGCGTGGCCACCGTTGCTCTTGGTCACCAGGCCGCCCTTGCTCGGGGACGCGGTCGGGCTCGGCGACGGGCTGGCCGACGCGGTCTGCTTCTGCCGCACCGAGGAGTAGGTGGTCGGCGCGGCGTCGAGCACGACCCACCCGGCGTTCGTCACCGGCACCTCGACCCACGTCCAGGCGTCCGCGGTCGTCACGGTGTACGTCCCGCTGGGCAGCGTCGTGCTACCGCCGGGCATGGTCACGCGGAATCCGGAAACCACGCGCGCGGGCACGCCGAGCTTGCGGGCCAGCAGCGCGACGAGGGTCGCGTACTGCTCTGGCGTTCCCGTCCGGTCCGGGCCGACGACCGCACCCAGCACGGCCGCGAAGCTGGTGCTGCTCGCGCGGGCACCAGGCGGGATCGTCGACGGCGGCGCGGACGGCGTGTGGGTGGGGCTCGGGCTGCTGGCACCGCTGCTCGGATTGCCGCTGGCTGAGGCGGTGCTGCCGTTCCCGGAGCCGAGCAGCGAGTAGTTGCCGCGTAGGTCCTTCTGCAGCGCCTGCAGGAACCCGATTGCGGGCGTCAGTGGCGTGCCGGTCTCCTGGCTGAACGACTGGGCGAGCAGGCTCAGCGTCTGGTCCAGGCCCGGCGGCAGGTTGCCGTCGCTCGCGGTGCCGGTCGCGACGAGCGCGGACGGCGGCAGCTTGCCGAACTGGCGGGTGACGGTCTTGGACGTGACGCGGTAACGCTGGCCGCTGTGCAGGTGGGTCGCGGGCACGATCATGCCGCTGCTGGGGTCGATGTTGATCGACGTCCCGGTGACGTTCTGCGGACGGTAGAGGTACGGCATCCACGACGAGCCGTTCATCGGCCCGTTCGCGATCCGGTACGTCTGCGTCACCGTGGCCGTCGGGCCGGTCAACTCGGTGTCGCTGTCGGCGGGCAGCACACCGCCCGACGGCCGGAACGTGCGCTGAAAGCTCCAGCCCGCGCCGTCGTAGATGTCGGAGTTGGCGATGCCGAAGTAGCCCGAAGTGCTTCGGTCGGTCTGCACGGTGAACACCGGCCGGCCCGGCTCCTTCGGGTCGGCCGGACGCAGCGAGGCGATGAACGCGACAGGTGACAGCGGCCGCGACTGGTGCACGGACGGCACGCGTTGCGGCGACGCGCTGCGTCCGCTGAACGCGGGGGATTGCACGGTCAGCGCGGCCACCGCCGTGACCACGATCGTGGACACCAGGCCGATCGCGATGCCATGGATCGGCAGGATCCCGTCCGCCTGCGTCGCCTCGGCGGTGTCGTCCTGCCGCACCCAGGTCTGCGCGACACGAAGCATGAGCAGCGTCATCAGCAGCAAGGCGGAGATCAGCGTCTGGTCGATGCGGGTGTCCGTGGTGAGAAAGTTCGACGCCCGCGCGGTGGCCGCGTAGGCCAGCCCGTACGCGACCAGGAATCCCGGGAAGGGCACGATCGTGAACCAGCGCCGAGTCAGGCATTCGCCGGCCAGCGCACCGGCGATCCAGGCCACCGCCACCGGTGCTACGAACAGCGACCGCGGGCTGACCAGCGGCAGCGCGAACGTGAGGATCTGCGACGGGCCGTTGTAGAACCCGCTGACCAGCGCGGTGAAACCGATCGGGTCGTGCAACGCCACAACCAGCGTGTAGATCACGAAGCAGACCACGTCGATCAGCAGCGACGACCACAGGCGCACGACGCCGAGTTGGGCCGCGGCCGCCGGCACCAGCACGCTGAGCACCGCAGCGCCGAAGACCGGCGCGCCGATCGCGCTGGCGGGGAACGAGTGCAGCCACGGGGTGGCCGCCAACACGCCCGCGATCATGCTCAGCGGGATCAGGCTGAGCGGGACCGTGCGCCGGATAAGCGGTGCGCTCATGTGGTGTGCACCTGCATGTTCCAGGCGGTCGCAACCTCGTCGGCGTCTGCGGCGACGATCACCTGGACCCCGTCGAAGTGCGGGGCGGGCGTGCGATCCGGGTCCAGTGACACGACGACGAGCCGGTCGAAGCGCCGGCGCAGCGCGCTGACGTACGGCAGGTCTGAGGCCGGGTCCAGCACCCCGGTGACCATGATGAACGACGTCCCGCCACGCGAGCGGCGCAGCGCCAGCAGCTGAGCCGTCAGCGATCCCTCGGCGTGCGCTTCGACGCCGGTCAGGTGATCGATCAGGGGCGTGATGTCGCGCAGCCGGGGACCGCCCAGCCGGGTGCCGTCCGTCAGCCGAAGCTCGACCGGCGCCTTGTTCGCCGAGCCGGACACCACGACCGATGCGGCGACGTCGACCGCTTCCTCGAAGGCGGCCTCGGTGTAACTGCCCGGCCGCTGATCGAACAGCACCACCGTGTACGGCTGCGAGGTGTCGACGTTGTGCTTGACGACGAGCGTTCCGGTGCGCGCCGACGAGCGCCAGTGCACCAGGCGCAGGTCGTCACCGACGACGTAGTCGCGCAGCCGGTGGAAGGTGATGTTGCCCTGCGGGGAGACGTCCGAGGACGGTCCCTCCAGGTGCCGCGTCTGGCCGGCCGGCAGCGTACGCAGCGGCACCACGCGGGGATACACCCAGATGCGCTCGGGGTCGCCGTGGCGGCGCGAGACGCGGAACAGCTCGAAGCTGTCGCGGCGGGTGACCTCGACCGGGCCGACCTCGAAGATCCCGCGCTGGCGCGTGGGCAGCCGGTAGGTGCGCATGCCACGCTCGCCGCGGCGCATCCGCGGAATGATCGTGCGCACCCGAATGTCCCCGAACGGCTGGCTCGCCACGGTCACGCCGATCGTGTAGCGGCCGCGATTGGCGAACGTCAACACCGCGATTGCCGGCGAACCCTTGGGCACCCGGGGCGGCTGGATCGCGCGGTCGATCACCAGCTGGGACGGGCGCAGGATGTTGACCAGGCAGCCGGCGACGAGCACGAGCAGCCCGATGCCGAGCACGCTGAACGCCGGCCAGTGCAGCGTGAGGCCGAGCACGAGCGCGGCGACGCCACCGAGCAGCGTGGCCAGGCCCATTCTGGTCATGTGCGCCCTGGCTCAGGCGTTGGCGGCGCGCGGGACGGGAACCGACTGCAACGCGCGCGCGATGAGTTCTGCGCCGGTGCGTCCCTGCAGCTCGGCCTCCGGTTGCAGGATCACGCGGTGCGCGAGCACGACGGGCGCCATCTGCTTGACGTCCTCGGGGACGACGAACGGACGGCCCGCGGCGGCCGCAGCCGCACGGGCGGCACGCAGCAGCGCCAGGCTGCCACGCGGCGAGACACCCAGCCGCAGTTCGGACATCGACCGCGTCGCCGTCGCGATGGCGACGATGTAGCTCTCCAGCACCGGCGCGACCTCGACCTGCTTGACCGCGTTGATCATGCCGACCACCTGGTCGGCGGACAGCACGGCGGACAGGTGCTCGACGGTCGAACCCATCTTCTGCGTGCGCAGGATCTCGGCTTCGGCGTCACCGCTGGGATAGCCGACGGTCAGCTTCATCAGGAACCGGTCGAGCTGCGCCTCGGGTAGGACGTACGTGCCCTCCATGTCGATCGGGTTCTGGGTGGCGACCACCATGAACGGGCGCGGCATGTGGTGCACGACGCTGTCCGCGCTGAGCGTGCCCTCTTCCATCACCTCGAGCAGCGCCGACTGCGTCTTGGGCGACGCGCGGTTGATCTCGTCGGCGAGCACGATGTTCGCGAACACCGGTCCGGGCTTGAACTCGAACTCCTGCGCCGCCTGGTTGTAGATCGTCACGCCGGTGACGTCCGAGGGCAGCAGGTCGGGTGTGAACTGGATGCGGTTCCAGGTGATCGACAGCGAGGACGCGAGCGCGCGGGCGAGCGAGGTCTTACCGGTGCCCGGCACGTCCTCCAGCAGCAAATGCCCCTCGGCGAGCAGGCAGATCACCGCGTTGCGGATCACCTCCGGCTTGCCCTGGATGACGTAGCCGATGTTGGCGCACAGCACCTCGACGTCGTGCGCGACGCGGGCGGTGCTGTCAGCGGGGCCGGTCATGGTGCTCCTGGTGGTAGGCGGCGGTGGTTCCGACGGTCAAGAGATTTCATCACGAACCAGTCGCGTCAGCAGTCCGCTGGCCAGAGTCGTTCGCGTAGTTCGGGTCTGTAAACGTGATCACGACGTGGTAGGTCGTCGGCGTCACCACCGGCGACGGCCCGGCTCCGGACGGAGCACCCGAGCCGTTGGGTGAGCCCGACGGCTGCGGCGCCGGTGTGCTGGTGCTCGTGGGCGGGCAGGCGGTGGCATCGACCGTCAGCGTTATCGGCGTGGTGGACGACGCCGGTTGGGTACCCGAGGCACAGTTCGTCCCGTTGTCGGACGACACCGTCTCGGACCACGTGAGCTGGGCCAGCTGGGCATCGGTATAGGAATCGCCCGACGGGGGTGTATAGGTCAACGTGATGGTCCCCGGATCGCCAGGGGCGGCGCCGGGGGTATAGCTGGCCTGGAAGGTGCCGACCTTGGCCGGATCCATCGGAGGCGGGCCCGTGCCGGTCACACTGACCATGTACGGCGCGGAGGGTGCCTGGCCGAAATAGCTGAACGTGATCGCGACCTGCCACGTGGCGCCCTGGTTTCCGTAGTAGCAGGATCCCAGATCGATCTTCACGGGTGTCGCCGCCGGATTGCCCGTGGATCCCGCGCCCGTGCATGCGGTCCCGTTGGCGATCGGCGTCAGCGACCAGTTGGTGGCGTAGCTGGCGAGCAGGTTGTTGTTACCGGTGTAGCTGACCGCGATCTGCGGCGGGGCAAGGAAGCCGCCGCTGACGAAGTTCGCGGTGAACTGGCTGGCGGACGTGTCCAGGGTCGGGACGGGGATCGAGAACGCGGCTGACTGGGCCGCCGGTGACGCGGTGCCGCCGAAGTAGGCGGGGGAGCGGACCGTCCCTGCGTTCTCCTGCAGCGCGATGCGCACGGTGCAGCCGCCGTTGTAGACGCTGCGGTCGATGTGGCCGAACGTCAGCGGAGTGGCCGGGTTGAAGTTGCTCTGCGCCAGCTGCAGCGCGGTGTTGCCGCACTGCAGCTGCGAGTTGACCAGGTCGAAGGTCTCGCCGCGGGCGTCCGTGCTGGCCAGCCCGTTGATGTCGACGGTGAGCGCGCCGGTAGACGGCGGGTTCGGTGTGAATGAGGCGCTGACGGTCAGGTTCGGCCAGTCCGCGATCGCCGCCTGGACGTTCACCGGCGGCAGCGCGACGGACGCGGTCGGATGGCCGGGCGGGGCGACGATCACCTGCACCTGGTAGGCCGAGCCGGACTGGATTCCGGGCAGTAAAACCGTGGTAGCGCTGGTCGGGCCCTTCTGCTCCACGAGGGATCCGCCGGACAGCAGCCGGTAGGTGAGCTGGCCACCGACGCCGCCGAGGGCCACGTCCTGGTCACCGTCGAACGTCACGTTCACGGTGGTGCTGCTCGTGCCGCCGTGACTGGTGTGCGCGGGCGTGCTCGCGGCGACGTGGATGTTGCTCGCGATCGGGTGTGCCCAGCTGTGCACGCAGTCGTTGTTCACGGTCGGGTCGCCGACCGACCCGGAGTCGCCGATCCCCTCGACCGCGAACGTGAGGCCGTAGCCGAGCAGCGCGTCGCCGCCCCGGTAGGTATAGGTGAAGCTGTGCGTGGTCGGGTCGGCTACCAGGTTGCCGTTCTGCGGAGCGCCGATGAGCCCGCCGCTGCTCTGGCACAGCTGCGGGATGATTGTCCACGAGGTGACGGGGACGCAGCCCTGCTCGATGCCGCCGCAGGAGTTCCAGCTCAGCGTCCAGTCGCCATGATCGTCGGCGCTGACCTGCAGGTTGGTGGGAGCCGCGGGGCCCTCGACCTGCGTGCGCACCTGCAGCGGGGCGGACGAGGTGTGCTTGCCGTTGAGGTACGCGGTGACGACGATCTTGTACTGGGTGTCCGGGAACAGGCCGGTGATATTCACCCCGGTGACGCCCTGGACGGTCATCGTGCCCGGCGGCTTCGGAGCGTCGCCGCCGGCCAGGCTCACCGCCACCGTGTACGTCGACGGCGCGCAGTCCTGGCGGTCGAGCAGCGGGTACGTCCACTGCACCTGCACCGAGCGTGAGCCGCGGCTGACCAGCTGTACCGCGGGGATGTGCGGGATCTGCGTGGTCGTGCTGCAGTCGATCTTGTCGGTGACCGGCTCGGCCGGATTCGGCGCCGGCTTGTTCTGCGGCGGGGCCGAGCTCTGATTGGGCTTCGGCGGCGCGGTCTGCCGGGCCTGCAGGTTGGCCAGCGCGGCCGCGCCGTTGGAGTTCAGATCGACCGCGGTGCGTTTGTCGATGGTGACCGGCGCATGGGAGCCGTCCGCGAAGACCGTGAGCGCCAGCAGGTTCGACCGCGAGTTGAAGATCACCCGTGAACCGCGCGCGATCACGCTGGCCTGGTCGAGCGCGGTGGTCTCGCCGGCGACCCGCGGATAGGTCGACTGGGTCGGCACCGGGGCGACGTGTCCGGTCGCCGAGATCTGCCACAGCGCGCCGCTGCGCCGGTCCATGGTGTAGATCAGCCCGCTGCTCTGCGCGGGCGGCGCGAGGTCGGTGCCGGTTATCGCCGGCAGCGGTGTCACCGTGGCGGCGCCCCGGGCGTCCACCGCCGCGCGCACGAGGCTCCAGCCCGCGGGCGAGTGGTACAGGAACGCGAAGCCGCCCTGCTCGTCGGACGTGGGCAGGATCGTGTCGACGTCCCTGGGTAGCGCGCCGGTGACGCGGCCGGCGCGACTGGACCCGTCGAAGACGTCGACACCGTCCTGCGACGCGACCGCCACCACGTCCCCGCCGGTCCCGTCCGCATTACGGGTGCTCACCCCCACGGCAGCCACACCGGACACCGTCCCGTGGTCACGCACGTCGAGGGTGGCCCCGGCGTTCGACCCCGCGGGGACGTGCAGCTGGCGGATCGTGGTGGTGGGTGCCGATCCCACGAGCAGCCACAGGTCGCTGTTCGAGGTCGGGTTCCCCGAGCTGTTGGCCGCGACCGCCGTGGTGGTGACGCTGCCGGCGACCGGCTGGGACATCGACACCGACGCGCGTGCCTGCGCGTTCGCGCCACCGGCCGCCGCGCTGACGGTCGACTGGTTGACCAGATACACCGATGTCCCGGTGTCGCTGCTGCGCACGATGTACGCGGCGGCACCCGCAGCGACCGCGGCGGCGCTGGTCGTCGCCGACGCATTCGGCAGCGACACGCCGCCGGCGGAGGCCTTCAGCACGAACCCGGTGGCGTCCAGCATGTTGAACTCGCCGGTGGCGCTGTCCAGCAGCAGCGTGCCGCCGCTGTTCCCGTCCAGCGGCACGACGTCCAGGTCGCCGGACGCTTTCGCCGCGACCTGCGTGTAGGCGTTGGTGAGCCGGATGCTCGGCTTGCCGGACGCGAGGTCGACCGCGACCGGGGCCGTGTTGTCGTCGATGAAGACCGAGCCGTAGAACAGGTCGAACGCGCGGGCCTTGCTGGGGCGGACCGCGAACGAGGCCACGGTGACGGCGCCGGCGACGACGAGCAGCGCCAGAACCAGGACCAGCGCCTGCCTGCGGCTGGGCGCGGCGGCGCGTGCCGCCCTCGCATCCGGCCGAAACGCGGCCCGCTGCCGTCGTCCGGCCACCGGTGATCCTCCAACCGACGGTGTCCGTCCCCTGCGAGGAACAGACACATTCCGCGACACAGGGTATCGGACCCGGCGATTCGTCGGCCGCATTCAGCGATCACCCGACACGCAGCTGCGCCGCCCGGTGCAGTCGTCCAATCGGCGCCTGACTATCCTTCATCGAGCGGTGCGCATCGGCTGTGCGTGACCGCATGCGCTGTTCGATCCCGAAGGGGAGGCACCACTTGACCACCACCGCCGAGCCGCCCGCGGCCGTGTCGCCGGAACCGGCCCCGCAGGCGATCGTCGCCCGGCCGTTCCCGGTGCACCAGGTCACCAAGGGATCGCTGCTCAGCCAGATGTTGCGGACGACCGATCACAAGCTGATCGGCCGCATGTACATGATGACGTCGCTGATCTTCTTCGCCGTCGGTGGTGTGCTCGCGCTGCTCATGCGCGCCGAGCTGGCCCGTCCGGGCATGCAGTTCCTCTCGCCCGAGCAGTACAACCAGCTGTTCACGATGCACGGCACGATCATGCTGCTGTTCTTCGCGACGCCGATCGTGTTCGCGTTTGCGAACCTCGTGCTGCCGCTGCAGATCGGATCGCCGGACGTCGCGTTCCCTCGCTTGAACGCGTTCAGCTACTGGCTGTACCTGTTCGGCGCGCTGCTGGCGATGTCCGGTTTCATCACGCCCGGCGGCGCGGCCGACGCCGGCTGGACGATGTACACGCCGCTGTCGGACTCGGTGAACTCGCCCGGCGCCGGCACCGACCTGTGGATCATCGGCCTGGGCATCGCCGGCCTGGGCACGATCCTCGGCGCCGTCAACATGATCACCACGGTGATCTGCCTGCGCGCGCCCGGCATGACCATGTTCCGGATGTCCATCTTCACGTGGAACATCCTGATCACCAGCCTGCTGGTGCTGCTGGCCTTCCCGATCCTGACCGCGGCCCTGCTGGTGCTGTGGGTCGACCGGACGATGGGGGCACAGGTCTTCACGGCCGACAACGGCGGCGTGATGCTCTGGCAGCACCTGTTCTGGTTCTTCGGGCACCCCGAGGTCTACATCATCGCGTTGCCGTTCTTCGGAATCATCACCGAGGTCGTCCCGGTGTTCAGCCGCAAGCCGGTGTTCGGCTACAAGGGCATGGTGCTCGCGACCATGTCGATCGCGGCGCTGTCGCTCACCGTGTGGGCGCACCACATGTTCACGACCGGCGCGGTGCTGCTGCCGTTCTTCTCGGTCATGACGTTCCTGATCGCGGTCCCGACCGGCATGAAGTTCTTCACCTGGATCGGCACCATGTGGCGCGGCTCGGTGACCTTCGAGACGCCGATGCTCTGGTCCGTCGGCTTCATGGTCACCTTCCTGTTCGGCGGCCTCACCGGCGTCCTGCTGGCCAGCCCGCCGGTCGACTTCCACGTGTCGGACACGTACTTCGTCGTGGCGCACTTCCACTACGTGTTGTTCGGCACCATCGTGTTCGCGGTGTTCGCCGGCATCTACTTCTGGTTCCCGAAGTTCACCGGCCGGTTCCTGGACGAGAAGCTCGGCAAGGTCCACTTCTGGCTGACCTTCATCGGCTTCCACATGACGTTCCTGGTGCAGCACTGGCTCGGTGCCGAGGGCATGGCCCGCCGCTACGCCGACTACCTGCCGACGGACGGTTTCACCACGCTGAACATGGTCTCCACGATCGGCTCGTTCGTGCTCGGCGCGTCGATGATCCCGTTCGCGTACAACCTGTACCACTCCTACCGGTACGGCGAGATCACCGTGGCCGACGACCCGTGGGGCTTCGGCAACTCGCTGGAGTGGGCCACCTCGTCCCCGCCGCCGCGGCACAACTTCACGTCCATCCCGCGGATCCGCTCCGAGCGGCCGGCCTTCGAGTACCACTACCCGCACCTGCTGGAGCAGCTCGAGCGCGAGGCGCACTCCGGCCGCGCGCACCGGGCGATGACCGCCATGAGCAGCCGCGATCCCGAGGAAGGCGTCCACGTGGGCGTCGGCACCGTGATCGACCCGGCGAAGCCCACCGGTAACCCTCCGGCCGACCACTAGGCTGACTGATCCGCGTAACACGGAAGGTGGGTGCCGGCGGCTGCGCCGGCGTACTCGCCGACCGGGGGCGGAGGCTCCGATGAGGACGATCTCAGTCCTGGCAACGCTCACGGGGCGTGACCGTCCCGGCGTCACTGCCGCGTTCTTCGCCGCGCTCGCCGCGCACGACGTGGACATCCGCGACGTCGAGCAGGTGGTCGTCCGCGACCGCATGCTGCTCGGGGTGCTCCTCGACCTGCAGGGCGACCCGTCCGCGCTGCGCGCCTCGGTGACCCGCACCGCGCAGGCGCTCGGCATGGAGTCGGAGGTGGTCGTCGCCGACGAGGCGCGGTCGGTGCGCCGGACGTCCGGCCGGCCGCGCAGTCACGTGATCATCCTCGGCCGGCCGTTACGGGCCGGGGCGCTCAGCAGCGTCGCGCAGCGGGTCGCCGATCACGGCGGCAACATCGAGTCGGTCGCGCAGCTGTCGTCCGAGCCGGTGTCCGCCGTCGAGATGATCGTCAGCTGCGACGACCCGACCGGGCTCGGCGCCACGCTCGTGCGGGCCGCCGACGAGACCGGCATCGACATCGCGATCGAGCCCGCGGGGCTTCGGCGCCGGGCCAAACGACTCGTCGTGCTCGACGTCGACTCGACGCTGATCCGCGACGAAGGCATCGACGTGCTCGCCGAGCGCGCCGGTGTGGGCGGGCAGGTCGCGGCGGTCACCGCGCGCGCGATGGCCGGCGAGTTGGACTTCGCCGAGTCGCTGCGCGAACGGGTCGCGCTGCTGGCGGGCCTGGCCGTCAGGGACGTGGAGTCCGTCCGTGATCGGCTGCAGCTGACCCCGGGTGCCCGGACGTTCGTGCGCACGCTGCGCCGGCTGGGCTTCCACGTCGGCGTCGTCAGCGGCGGTTTCACCGTGTTCACCGACCGGTTCGTCGCCGAGCTCGAACTGGACTTCGCGGCAGCGAACGAGCTCGAGGTCGTGGACGGCAAGCTCACCGGAAAGCTGGTCGGGCCGATCGTCGACCGGGCCGGGAAGGCGCGCGCGCTGGAGCGGTTCGCGGAGCAGTTCGGCGTCCCGCTGACGCAGACGGTGGCCGTCGGTGACGGCGCGAACGACATCGACATGCTCGAGGCGGCCGGGCTCGGGATCGCGTTCAACGCCAAGGCCGCGCTGCGAGCGGCCGCGGACACGTCCGTGAACGTGCCGTACCTCGACAGCGTGCTGTTCGTGCTCGGCATCTCCCGCGAGGAGATCGAAGAAGCGGCCCTCTGAGCGCCTTCGCCGCCGCTGCGGGGAGGGGTTTGCCGCGTTCCGGGCCGCTTGTCTTTTCCTCGGCCTGCATTGCCGGCTGTGCGTCCCGGCGCTGGTTGCTTCTCTTGGCGCCGACGGCGGTGGCTTGTCGCTGGGTCGGTTTGCGCTGCCGGGCTTTGCTCCAGCTCGGTCACCTTTGTTGGCGCCGACGGGACGGCTCTTTGCTCGGTCGGCTTTCGCTGCCGACTGTCGGTTCCGGCTTGGTCGCTTTTCTTGGCGGCGACGGCGGGGCAGCGTGCTCTCCCTTGACTTGCGCTGCCGGCTGTTCGTTCCAGCGCTGGTTCCTTCGCTTTGGCGGCGACGACGGGCGGCTGTCGCTCGCTCCGGCTCGCGCTGCCGGCTGTTCGTTCCAGTGCTGGTTGCTTCTCTCTTGACGGCGACAACGGGTCGATCTGACCTTTGGTCGAGTGTTGTCTCCGGGTTACGTTCCAGCTCTGCCCGGTGAGAGTGTGCGGCCGGAATCTCCTTGCGAAATAAGGGAAAAATCCTGGCCGCAAGGGTTGACACCGGACACTCCGGGACTACAATCGAATGTATGCACGAATCAGTCTCGACCGTCGACGCGGGCACCACCGCGCTCACGGGGCTGATCGCCACGCTGCGCGAACTACCCGGCGGCGCCGATGATGCAGCCCGCATCGACCGGATCCGACTGCTTGAAGAGCTGAAATCGACAGCCGCCGCCATGCAGGCCCGGGAGACCGCCGAGTTCGCCGCCTCGCAACGGCAAGCCCAACTGGACGCCGGTGTTCGGGCCGAACGCGCCGACCGGGGCATCGCCAGTCAGGTAGGGCTGGCTCGCCGGATCTCGCACTTCCAGGCCCGGCGGTATGTCGGCTGGGCGAAGATCCTCACCACCGAACTGCCCGCCACCTTCGCGCAACTGCAGGCCGGCAAGACCACGGAGTGGCGGGCGATGCTCGTGGCCCGGGAAACCGCGTGGCTGTCCCGCGAGCACCGCGCCGCCGTCGATGCCGAGCTCGCCCCGAAGTTGGAGCCGCTGGGGGACAAGCGGGTCGAGACCGAGGCGAAGAAGGCCGCCTACCGGATCGACCCGTCCGGGTTCGTGAACCGGCTCAGCAACTCCGCCAACGACCGCCGCGTCAGCCTGCGACCCGCGCCAGACGCGATGACGAGACTGACCGCGCTGCTGCCCGTCGCGCAAGGCGTCGCCGTCTACGCAGCACTGTCCCGGCACGCCGACACCCACATCGCCACCGGCGATGAGCGCGGCCGGGGGCAGGTCATGGCCGACACGCTCGTGGAACGCGTCACCGGACAAGCCCACGCCGAGCAGGTCCCCGTCGAAGTCAACCTCGTCATCGACACCGACACCCTCCTCGGTGACGGAACCGAACCCGCCCTCATCGACGGCGTCCCCATCCCCGCCGCCACCGGCCGCGAGCTCGCCCTACGCCCGGACGCACCCCGCTGGCTACGCCGCCTCTACACCCGGCCCGACACCGGCGACCTCGTCGCCATGGACACCCGACGGCGACTATTCACCAGAAACCAGCGGCGCTTCATCGCCCTACGCGACCAGACCTGCCGCACCCCCTGGTGCGAAGCACCCATCCGGCACACCGACCACACCCACCCCGCCCAACGAGGCGGCAAAACCAGCCTGGGCAACGGCGCAGGGCTGTGCGTCGCCTGCAACATCGCCAAACAAGCACCCGGCTGGCACGCCCGACCCGGACCCGCCGGACGAATAGACCTCATCACCCCCACCGGCCACCACTACACCAGCCGGCCACCAGGCCTGCCCCGAAGCAGACGGGCACGTTCACCGCTCGAGCGACAACTGCTCATCGAGCTACGCCGCCACGCCGCCTGACCACAGGGGCGTGACTACCAGAAGCGTTCCTGGCCAGGAATCGACTCCAAGTCCGACAGCAGCAGTTCGCGGTCCTCGTCGTCAGCGATTCCGTCCGCGGCGGTCAAGGCCTGCTCCGTGAACGTCCGCGCCCGGTCGGCATCGCCGGCGACCGCATGCGCCCGCGCGAGGGCCTCGTACGCGAAGGCCAGGTCGAAGTCGCCCATGCCGTGCTCGGTGCACAGGTCCAGCACCCGTTGCGCGTGATGCAGGCACGGCTCGGGACGGCCGAGCACCGCGTACACCCGGGAGCACTGCCACTCGCCCCGGGCCAGGTTGACCGGCTGGCCGACGACGCCCCAGTGGTGCCGGGAAGCGTGCGCCATGTGCAGCATTTCGTCGTCCTCAGCGCGCGTCCGCTCGGCCTTCTCCAGCAGCTGCCAGGTGCCGTTGAACAGTGCCGCGGCGAGTCGGCGCTCGTCTTCCGGGTCGAGCTGCGGTGCTTTCGTCATGGCAGGCTCCGTTCCGTCCGTGAGCAGATGATGCAGCGTGTGCAACTGGCGCTGCACCCGCGTCAGGTGCGAGTCCAGCCGCCGCCGTTGACCGGCGAGCACGGCGTCGACAGCGTCCGCGTCCTCCAAGCAGCGGCGGACGTCCTCGATCGGCACGTCGATTTCGCGCAGCAGCGCGATGCGGCGGGCGATCTCGACCTGGCCCGTCGAGTACCGGCGATAGCCCGCCGCGTCGACCTCCGCCGGGCGCAGCAGGCCGATGCGGTCGTAGTGGCGCAGCGCCTTGGTGGTCAGCCCGGTGAGGCGGGCGAAGCGGCCGATCGAGAGCAGCGCCGCAGTCATGGCACAGACCGTACGAGATTCCCGCGCGGTAACCGCAACACCACGGGCACGGCGGGGGGTTTGGCGAACCGCGAGGCCGGGGTAGGCATGACACATGGATGAAGTGCTGGCGATGTTCCTGTCCGGGCAGCACGAATTCACTGCCCGGGTCCATGCGATCAAAGAGGACCAGTGGGCGGCACCGACCCCCGACACCGAGTGGTCCGTCGCCGATCTGGTCAACCACTTGATCGACGAGCACAGATGGGCACCACCACTGCTCCGTGGCCTGGACCTGGACGCGGCCGGCAAGGTCGTCGAAGGGTCGCGCTCACTGCCGGTCGATGGGGGAGTCGGCGCCAACCTCGCTGAGCTTTGGGACGAGGCCGCAGCCGGCTCCGCAGACGCCGTCACCGCCGACGGCGCCATCGACCGGTCGGTGGAACTGTCCCGCGGCACCACACCGGCCCGCACCTACCTGGCTGAGATGGTCTTCGACCTGACCGTCCACTCCTGGGACCTCGGCAAGGCGATTGGCTACGACGAGCTGCTGCCACGCGAACTCGTCGAGTTCGTGCGCGGCAACATGCCAGGCACGGGGGACCTGTCCGGCTCCGGCCTGTTCGCCAAGCCCGTCGAGGTGCGCGAGGGCGCCTCGCCACAGGAGCAACTGATCGCCGCAACTGGCCGCGACCCGAGCTGGAGCTCTCCGTCCCGCTGACCGAATAGGCCGGCTAAGCCGCGGGCCGTCGCACCGCGAGCATCGCGATGTCATCGGCCGGGATGCGGTCCGCGACCAGCCGCTGCATCGTCTCGCGGCACACCAGATCGGGGGCGTCGGCCCGGATGGTGTCGCGCAGCCGGCGAAGGCCGACGTCCAGGACTTCCCCGCGCCGCTCGACCAGCCCGTCGGTGTAGAGGGCCAGCAGCGAACCGGGCGGGAAGTCGATCTCCGTCGCAACGCGCGGCGGTGCGTCGCGGACGGCGCCGAGCGGCGGTCCGACTTTCAACTCCACCAGGGACGTCGGACGGTCGGGCTGCGCGAGCACGGGGGGCAGGTGCCCGGCCGAGCAGATCTGGAACCGGTCGTACGGCGGCCGCGTGACCGCGCAGACGACCGTCACCATGGTGTCGATCTCGAAGTGGTGCACCTTGCGGTCGGTCAGCGCCAGCGTCTCGGCAGGCCCACCGCCGAGCAGCGCGTACGCGCGCAGCGCACTCCTGACCCGTCCCATCCGCACGGCCGCCTGCAGGCTGTGGCCGGCAACGTCACCGGTCACCAGCCACAGGTCGCCCGACGGCAGCGTGAACACGTCGTACCAGTCGCCGCCGATCATCCGGTCCTCGGACGGTGCGTACCGGCCGCCGAACTCCAGCCCCTCCAGCGCCGGGAACCGCGTTGGCAGCAGGCTGCGTTCGAGCAGGTCCGCCGCCGCCCGCTCGGTGGCCGCGTTCGCGCTCAACATGGCCGTGACGACGCGCTCGCCTGCCACCGACAGCACCTGCGTGTCGACGTCGCCGAACGGCCGGTCGTCGAGCCGTCCGACGTGGAGCACGCCGAGCAGCTGCTTGCCGCTGAGCAGCGGGACGCCCAGCATCGTCCGGATTCCCTTCTCCCAAAGGATCGGGTTCGTCACCGTCTTCTTGTCAACGCGGTCGAGCCGCACCGGCTGCCGCAGCGCCGCGATCGACCCGGCGAAGCCCACGCCGATGGGTATCCGTACGCCCTGGCGGACCTCCTCCTCCAAGCCGCGGGCGAGCTGGGCGACGAGGTAGTCGGACGGCTCTTCGTGGACGAGAACCGCGACGGTGTCCGCGTCCAGCACGTCGCGGATCCGCTCCAGAAGCTCGATCTGTAGTTCCTCGGCGCCCAGTCGCGCGAGTTCAGTGTCGGTGACGGCGAGCAGCTTGCTGAGCCGCTCGTCCGCCGAGTCCGACGTCGTGCCGGTCACGAGTTCAGCCAGTGCGCGAACGCGTCGAAGCTGTACGGACGGCCCAGGAACTTCTCCACCAGGTCCGCCGCATCTTCGCTGCCGCCGGGCGCCAGGATGCGGTCGCGGTACCGGTACGACAGCTCGGTGTCGAACAGGTTCGCGGGGTCGAACGCCGAGAACAGGTCCTTGGCGATCACGAGGCTCCACATGTACGTGTAATAGCCCGAACCGTATCCCTCCAGGTGCCCGAACGACGCGTGGAAGTGCGTGTCCGGCACGTACGAGAACAGGTCGTACTTCGCCTGCAGCTCGCGCACCACGGCAGTCACATCTTCCGGGACGTCCCGGTGCACAAGATAGGACAGCGCCGCGTAGAACATCTGCGTACGCGTCTGGAATCCCTTGCCGAAATCATGCGCCGCGCGCATCTTCGCAACCAGCTCGGACGGGATCGGCTCGCCGGCCGAGTTCGTCGCGAACGAGCGCAGCACGTCGGCGTCCCATGCCCACTCCTCGAGCAACTGCGACGGCGCCTCGACGAAGTCCCACTCGGTCGCGACACCGGAGAACCGTGCCCACGCGTGCCGTCCGGCGAGGATGTGGTGCACCAGGTGCCCGAACTCGTGGAACAGCGTGACGGCGTCCGTGTGCTCCATCAGCCCGCGCGGGAAGTTGCAGACCAGCACGCCCTCGGGCAGCTGGCGGCCGGCGATGCCCGGGACGAGATCGAACTGTGCCGCGTGCGAGAACTTGCCGGCGCGCGGATGCAGGTCTAGGTAGATCCGTCCGATGCGCTCGCCGTCGGACTGCACGTCGTACACGGTGACGTCCTCGTGCCACGTCGGCGCGTCCGGCACCGGCTCGTACGAAAGCCCGAACAGCCGGCCGGTCACCTCCAGCAGGCCGGCCCGCACGCGTGCAAAGTCGAAGTACTCGCGCACCTGCTGCGCGTCGACGTCGTAGTTCTCGCGCCGGACCACCTCGCTGTAGAAGGCCTTGTCCGCACCGTCGATCGTCTGCGTGTCGGGGTCGTCGACCCGCAACCGCGCGAGCAGCACGTCGTAGTCCCGGCGCGCCGCTGTCTCGGCCGCGGCGGCGATCTTGTCGATGAACTCGCCGATCGCGGGACCCGAGCCGATCATCTTGATCTCGGCGTCGTAGGACGGCCAGTCCGCGTAGCCGAGCAGCGTGGCGTGCTCGCGGCGCAACTCCAGCAGCTCGCGCAGCAGCGGGTCGTTCTCCGGCCACGCCCGGTTGAGGTACTCGACGTGCAGCGACCGCCGCGCCCCGCGGTCGGCCCCGAACGTCATGAACGGGATGTAATCGGGGTAGTCGGTGGTCAGCGTGACCTTGCCGTCCGCGCCCGGCTGGTGCGCCTCGACGAAATCGGCCGGCAGGCCGTCCAGCTGCGACGGCTCGAGCGCGACCGAGCGCACGCCGTCGCGGATGTTCTTGGAGAACTCCTGCGCCAGCTCGGTCTCGCGCTCGGACAGCTCCCGGAGCCGCTCCCGCGTCGCGTCGTCCTGGTCGACGCCCGCGCGCCGGAAGTCGCGCAGCGTCTCGGCGAGCACGCGCCTGCCCCCGTCGTCCAGGACGGACGGATCGACAGCGGCCAGCACGTCGAAAAGCTCGCGGTCCAGGCTGAGCTCGGTGCGCAGCCGGTTCGCGTCCTGCTCCCCCTGTTCGGCCCGCGTGCGCACCGCCTCCGCCGGATGTACCTGGCACATCAGCGACGACACCGCGAACGCGTTGGCCAGCGCGAGGTTCGCCTCGTTCCAGGCGGGCATCGTGCTCGCGGCGTCGCTGGGCTCGCGCTTGAGCTGCGCAACCAGCTCGCGGACGCGCGCCAGGCTGTCGTCGCAGCGCCGCGCCACCCAGTCCGTCCAGTCGTCAGCCGGGCGGGCGGTGGCGGGCAGGGACAACGGCAGCACGGAATCGTTCACGCAGCGAGCCTAGTCACCGCGCGCTGCCACAATCTGCGCGTGACCCAGACGCTGTCCGAGAGGATCCTCGCCTGCGTCGCGTCCATCCCGGTCGGCAAGGTGATGACCTACGGGGACGTCGCCGAGTACTGCGACAGCCGGGCCGCCCGCATGGTCGGCCGCGTGCTCGCGCGGGAAGGCGACGACGCGCTGCCGTGGCACCGCGTGCTCCGCGCGGACGGCACGCTCGCCGAGCACCTGTACACCGAGCAACGGCAGCGATTGCTCAGCGAGGGCGTGCGCTTCAACGGCGACCGGGTGGACCTGAGGGCGCACCGCTGGAACGGCCGGCCGGTCTAGCCGGCGATGGCTCGGACGATCTCCGCGGCCGGCACCGCGCGGGCGGACCGCCAGCCCGTTCCGGCCCACAGGTTCGGCACGTCGGCGTCGCCGGCACGCCGGGCCGCCGCGCGCAGCGGGCTGGTCAAGTGATGGATCTCCGGATACCCGCGCGGCGCGTCCGGATGCTCGCGGGCGAACCGGTTGGCCAGCCCGCGCCCGTACCGCCCGCTGAAGGCGCGGGTGACTGCGGTGTCATCGAACCGCCGGTCCAGCAGCGCCCGGCGGTGCACCTCGGACGTCCCGGCCTCGGGCGTGCACAGCAGCGCGGTCCCGCACGCAGCGGCGACCGCTCCCGCGTCCAGAACCGCACGCAGCCCGGCCGCGTCCATCACCCCGCCGCACCCGACCAGCGGCAGCGAGGTACGCGCGCGGACCGCGGCCAGCAGGTCCAGCAGCGGCGTGCGGTTCGGCTCGCGGTCGCCGAGTCCACCCTGGTGCCCGCCCGCCTCGGTTCCCTGCACGAGCAGCAGATCCGCGCCGGCCGCCTCGGCGGTGGCAACCTCGTTCGGCGCGGTGATCGTGACGCCCACCTGAACTCCCGCCGCGTGCAGCCGCGCGGCCTCGTCCGCCTCCGGACAGCCGAACGTGAACGTCACCAGGTGCGGCCGCAGTTCGGCCACGACGTCGAGCTTGGCCCGGTACCCGTCGTCGTCCCAGCGCGCGTCACCGAGCGCCACGCCGAGCCGGTCCGCCTCCGGCCGCAGCGCCTGCGCGTACGCCTCGATCGGCTCCGGGTCGGACGGTTGCGACGGCACGAACAGGTTCACGCCGAAGGGGTGCGTGGTCAGCGCCCGGGTCGTCGTGATCGCGTCGTTCAGCGCCTCCGGCGACAGGTAACCGCCGGCGACGAACGCGAAACCGCCGGCGGACGCGACCGCGGCGGCCAGTTCGGGCGTCGACGGCCCACCGGCCATCGGTGCCTGGACGCACGGCAGGTCGCAGGGCAGCGTCACGGGACCACCTCCAGGTTCAGGAACTCCTCGATGCGGCGCAGGTCGTCCGGGGTCAGCCCTACCCGAGCGTCGGTCGCCAGCAGCAGCGCACCCGCCCAGCGGTCCAGCGCGGTCAGGTCCGGCTCGCTGAGCACGTCGCCGCGGTAGAGCGTCAACTGGTCGTCGGTCCACACCAGCCGTCGGCCGGACTCCGCCACCCGCCGCGCGGCGGGGATCTTCCACCACATCGCGGCGGTCTGCGCCCACTCCGGCGCGACCGAGATCGGGACCGCCGGCAGGCCGAGCGCGGGCGCGAGAGCGGTCATCGCCGCCGCGCGCCAGGTGCTGTGCCAGCGGATCTCGGCCGCGCCGGTCTCGTGCACTCGCGCGACGAAGTCCAGCACGGGACGTGCGGCGAGGATCGGCAGCACCATCACGCCCCGGTCCGGGACGTCGGCCCGCACGGTCCGCTGCACCCACGCGTCCGCGGGCCAGCAGTCGGGCGGGGCACCGCGGGCCAGCACGTTCAGCACGCCGTCGATGTCCAGCAGCCAGACCGGCGGGGCGGGATCGGTGGCCACCTGACGACGGTAGCGGCGCCGGGCCGCCGGTGAAATTGTCACCGCCCCGTGGTCGGATAGTCGCCGTGACCAGATCGGCAGCACCCGGCTACCGGCTCGTCCGCCGGCCCGCGGCATCGCGGCCGGTGACCGTGCCGGTGCTGGACGCTGCCCAGCGCCGCGTCGTCGACCACACCCGCGGTCCGCTGCTGGTCCTCGCCGGGCCGGGCACCGGCAAGACCACCACGCTGGTCGAGGCCGCCGTCGCCCGCGTGGCCGCCGGGGTCCCGGTCGAGCAGTTGCTGATGCTCACGTTCTCGCGGCGGGCCGCGGGCGAGCTGCGCGACCGCGTCACGGCACGCCTCGGCGGCACGGTGCGCGAACCGATCGCCCGCACGCTGCACTCGTACGCGTTCGGGGTGCTGCGCATGGCCGCCGTCCGCAGCGAGCTGCCCGCGCCGCGATTGCTGGCCGGCCCGGAGCAGGATGTCGTGCTGCGCACCCTGGTTGCCGGCAGCGCGCCGGAGCGCTGGCCGGCCGAGCTCCGCCCCGCGCTGGCGACCCGCGCGTTCGCGGGGGAGCTGCGCGACCTGCTGATGCGTGCGGTCGAGCGCGGCCTGGACGGACCCGCGCTGAGCGAGCTCGGCCGGCGCCACAGCCGTCCGGACTGGATCGCCGCCGGCGACCTGCTGCGCGAGTACCAGGACGTCACCGTGCTGCAGGACCCTGGCGGCTACGACCCGGCCGAGCTGGTCCGGTCCGCGACGAACGCGTTGCGCGACGACCCCGAGCTGCTGGCCGCCGAACGGGCAGCCCGGCGGCGGATCTTCGTGGACGAGTACCAGGACACCGACCCGGCGCAGCTGGAGCTGTTGCAGCTGCTGGCCGACGGCGCCGACGAACTGGTCCTGGTGGGCGACCCCGACCAGTCGATCTACGCGTTCCGCGGCGCCGACGAGACCGCGATCCGCGACGCCGGCCGCTATTTCGGTCAAGGGGACATCGAGACCGTCGCGCTGACCACGTGCCGGCGCAGCGGCGCGGCGCTGCTGGCCGCCTCGCGGCGGGTCGCGCTGAACCTGCCCGGCCCGGCGGCGCAGCGCGCGCTCGTCGCGGCCGACCAACTGCCTCCTGGCGACGTCGAGGTCGCGCTGTTCCGCTCGCCCAGCGAGGAGGCCGCGCACCTGGCCGCCGTGCTGCGCCGCGCCCACCTGGAAGGCACCCGCTGGTCGCGGATGGCCGTCCTCGTCCGGTCCACCGGCAACGCCCTCGGCACCCTGCGCCGTGCGATGACGACGGCGGGCGTTCCGGTGAGCGTCCGCGGCGAGGACCTGCCGCTCGCCGAGCAGCCGACGGTCGCGCTGCTGCTGGACGTGCTGGCCCTGGTACTGCATCCGGACCGGCTCGACGAGGACGCCGCCGAGCGGCTGCTGCAGGGACCGATCGGCGGCGCGGACGTCGTGTTCCTGCGCCGCCTGCGCCGGGCGCTGCGCCAGCTGTTCGGCCCGGACGCCGCGCTCGCGCCCGCGCTGCTGGACGGCGCGGGCGCCGCGGTGCTGCCCGAGCACGTGCGCGGTCCCGTCGCGCGGATCGCCGAGGTGCTGGCCGCCGGGCAGGCGGCGGTCACCGCGTCCGGTTCGCCGGAGGACGTGCTGTGGGCCATCTGGTCGGCCTCCGGGCTCGGCGCCCGCTGGGAACGGGCATCGCGCGCGGGCGGAAGCGCGGGTGCCGCGGCGGACCGCGACCTGGACGCCGCGGTCGCGCTGTTCGACGCCGCTGCGCGCTACACCGACCGGCTGCCCGGCGCGTCCGTCGAAGGCTTCGCCGAGCACGTCCGCGCCCAGCAGATCCCCGGCGACGGCACCGGCCCGCGCGGTATCGAGGGCGAGGCGGTCTCGATCCTGACCGCGCACGCGAGCAAGGGGTTGGAGTGGGACCTGGTGTGCGTGGCCGGGGTGCAGGAGGGCAGCTGGCCGGACCTGCGCCGGCGCGGTTCGCTGCTCGGCTCCGAGCAGCTGGTGGACGTGCTCGCCGGCCGTGACCCGGCCACCCTGTCGACGGTCGCACCACAGCTGGCCGAGGAGCGCCGGCTGTTCTACGTGGCCGTCACCCGCGCGCGGCGCCGGTTGGTCGTCACCGCCGTGTCCGGTGAGGAGGAGCAGCCGTCGCGGTTCCTGGACGAGCTCGACCCCGTGGACTCCGACCGCCCGCTCACCACCCCGGCGCGCGGCGTGCACCTGGCGGCCCTGGTCGCGGAGCTGCGGTCGGTCGTCACCGATCCGGCAGCGGCGCCGGACGACCGCGACGCCGCGGCCGCCCAGCTGGCCCGGCTCGCCGCATCCGGCGTACCCGGCGCCGATCCGGACGGCTGGTGGGGGCTGCTGCCGCTGTCCGACGACGGCCCGGTCGCCGACCCGGAGCGTCCCGTCCCGGTCAGCCCGTCGCGCATCGAGTCGTTCCTGAACTGCGAGGTGCGCGCGCTGCTCGCCGACCTCGGCGTGCGCGCCGGTCAGCAGCTGTCCGCGTCGCTCGGCACGCTGGTGCACGACATCGCCGCCGACGCCCCCGCGGACGCCGACCTGCCCACGCTGGAGCGGATGCTCGACGAGCGCTGGTCGGCACTTCAGTTCGGCGCGCCGTGGTTCGCCGAGCACGAGCGGGTCCGCGCCGGTGCGATGCTGGCCAGGCTGGCCGGCTGGCTGCGTGACAGCCGCGCCGGGCTCGAGCTGGTCGCGGTCGAGAAGCCCTTCGCCGTCGAGATCGGCGACGCCCGGCTGACCGGCCGCGTCGACCGGCTCGAACGCGACACCGAGGGCCGCCTGGTGGTGATCGACCTCAAGACCGGCAAGAGCAAGCCGAGGGACGCGGACCTGCCGACCAACCCGCAGCTCGGGGCGTACCAGCTGGCGGTCGAGCACGGCGCCTTCGCTGAGGACGGGGAGCGGTCCGGCGGCGCGATGCTGGTCCAGCTGGCCAAGGGCGCACAGGCGGTCGAGCAGCGCCAGGATCCGCTCGTGGATGCGGAGAACCCGGGCTGGATCGCCGACGAGGTCGCCGGGGTCGCGGCCAAGCTGCGCGGCAGCACGTTCACGGCCACCGTCTCCGCGTCGCTGTGCCGGATGTGCGACGTCAAGGCCAGCTGCCCCGTCCAGCCCGAGGGCCGGCAGGTAACGCAATGAGCGCATTGATCTCTGCCGCCGAGCTCAGCCGGCGGCTCGGCCTGCACGAGCCGACCGCCGAACAGGCGGCCGTCATCGAGGCGCCGCTGGAGCCTGCGGTCGTCATCGCCGGTGCCGGCTCGGGCAAGACCGAGACGATGGCCACGCGCGTGGTGTGGCTCGTCGCGAACCGGCTGGTCGAGCCGGAGGCCGTGCTCGGCCTGACCTTCACCCGCAAGGCCGCGTCGGAGCTGGGCCGGCGCATCCGCCGGCGGCTCGGGCAGTGGCGGTACGTCCTCGAGCGGGATACCCCGGAGGACGTGGAGCTGCTGGCCCGGCTGCGCGCCGGCGAGCCCACCGTCTCGACCTACGCCGCCTACGCCGGGCGGCTGGTCGGCGAACAGGCACTGCGGCTCGGGGCCGAACCGGACGCCCGGCTGCTGTCGCCCGCGCAGTGTTGGCAGCTGGCCGACACGGCGGTGCGCACGCATCGCGGCTCGCTGCCGGCGGACATCGGCACGCCCGGATCGGTCGTGAACTGGGTGCTGGCGATGGCCGGTCAGTTCGCCGACCACCTCGTCACGCCGGCGCAGGTGGACGAGTTCTGCACCGCCGCGCTGGCCACCGTCGAGACGATCCTCGCCGCAGGCAAGCGCACCAAGACCGGAGCGGTGGCCGAATTCGGCACCGCGCTGCGGCACCGGCAGGCGCTGGTCGCCCTGGTCGAGAAGTACGCCGCAGCCAAGGCGGCCCTGCCGGCGGTGGACTTCGGCGACCAGATGGCACTCGCCGCGCGGCTCGCGGGGCTGGACGAGGTTCGCGCCGCCGAGCGGGACCGCTACCGTGCGGTGCTGCTGGACGAGTACCAGGACACCGGGCACGCCCAGGTCGAACTCCTGCACGGGCTGTTCGGGGCGGGCCACCCGGTGACGGCCGTCGGCGACCCGTTCCAGTCGATCTATGGCTGGCGCGGCGCGAGCGCCGGGAACATCGAGGCGTTCGACCGGCGCTTCCTGCGAGCGGACGGCACACCCGCCACCGTCCACCCGCTCGCGACCAGCTTCCGCAACGACGCGGCCATCCTCGAGGCCGCCAATGCCGTCGCCGCCGAATTGCACACCGGCCCGAGCACCGTGCGGCTGCGGGCGCGTCCCGGCGCGGGCGCGGGCATCGTCGAGGTCACCCGCACCGAGACGCATGAGGACGAGGCCCGCTGGGTCGCCGAGCGCATGCGCAAGCACTGGGACGCGCTGCCGCCGACCGGGCGCACCGCCGCGGTGTTGGTGCGCCGGCGCAGCCAGATCCCGATCCTGGCCGACGCGCTGCAGGATGCCGGCATGCCGGTCGAGATCGTGGGTCTGGGCGGGCTGCTGACCACGCCCGAGGTCTCGGACGTGGTGGCCACCCTGCGCGTGCTGGCCGACCACCGGGCCGCGCCGTCGCTGGCCCGGCTGCTGCTGGGCGCGCGCTGGCGCATCGGCCCGCGCGACCTGGCCGCCCTGCGCAACCGCGCCCGCTGGCTGGGCCGCGGCCCGGACGGTGCGGCCGGTGACAGTGCCGCGGTTGTCGCTGCCACGCCCAGCGAGGACGACGAGTTCACCTTGGTCGAGGCGCTGGACGATCTCGGCCCGGCCGGGCAGTACTCGTCCGCCGGCCACGCGCGGATGGCAGCGCTGGCAGCGGAGTTGAAGCGGCTGCGGCGCCGCGTCGGCACTCCGCTGCCCGAGCTGATCGCCGAGGTCGAGCGCCTCAGCGGTGTCGACGTCGAGGTGGGCTCGCGCGCGGACGGGGTGGGCCGCGTCCACCTGGACCGGTTCCTGGACGAGGCGTCGCGGTTCGCCGCCGAGGCCGCCGACGCCCGGGGCGGCACGCTCACCGCGTTCCTCGCCTACCTGGACGCCGCCGAGCAGGAGGAGAACGGGCTCGAGGCCGGCGAGGTCGCCGTCGAGTCCGACCGCGTGCAGATTCTCACCGTGCACGGCGCGAAGGGTCTGGAGTGGGACATCGTCGCGGTGCCGGGACTGGTGTCCAGCAGCTTCCCGGCCGATCCGCGCAGCGTGAACTGGGCCAAGGCGCGACACGAACTCCCGACCCCGCTGCGCGGTGACCGCGACGACCTGCCCGACCTGCAACTCGCCGCGGCCGCGGATCCCAAGCAGCTCAAGCAGTTGCTGGACGCGCACGACGACGAGCTCAAGCAACGGCACGCGCGCGAGGAACGCCGGCTCGCCTACGTCGCGCTCACCCGCGCGCGTTCGGTGCTGCTCGCCTCGGCGTACGTCTGGGACACCAGCGTGCGGCCACGCGAGGTCTCGCCGTTCCTGCTGGAGGTGCGCGAGCTGTGCCCCGGGGACGACTGGTTCGAGCCCGCGCCGGATGCCACCAACCCGGTGACCGCACAGGTGCGCACCGGCGTCTGGCCGGCGGACCCGCTCGGCGGTCCCGGCGGCGTCGCGGCCGGGCGCCGAGCCGCGGTGGAGGCCGGTGCCGCCCTCGTGCGCGCGGCGGCTGCGGCCGCCGAGGACGAGCAGTTCCTGCTGCCCCCGGCCGTCCTTGCCGGCGGCCGCGCAGCGGAGTGGGCGCGTGACGTCGACCTGCTGCTCGCCGAGCGCGCTGCGACGCGCACAGGCGAGACGATCGACGTGCCGATGCCCGAGCAGCTCTCGGTCTCGCAGCTGGTCGAGCTGGAGCGCGATCCGGCCGAGCTGGCGCGACGGATCCGCCGCCCGGTGCCGGCCCGTCCGGCACCACTGGCCCGGCGCGGCACCCGGTTCCACAGCTGGCTGGAGCAACGCTGGCAGGCCCAGCCGCTGCTCGACCTGGACGAGTTGCCGGGCGCGGCAGACGCGGGCGCGGACGACCGCGACTTCGAGGCGCTGCGGGCCGCATTCGAGGCGAGTGTCTGGGCCGACCGGCGCCCGGCCGAGGTCGAGGTGCCGTTCGAGATGGCGTTCGGCAGGACGGTGGTGCGCGGCCGGATGGATGCGGTCTTCGGCAGCGCCGCCGAGGGATGGCTCGTGGTCGACTGGAAGACCGGGGCCAAGCCGACCGGCGCCGCGGCACGGGCGGCCGCGATCCAGCTCGCCGCTTACCGGCTGGCCTGGGCGCGGCTGGCCGGCATCCCGGACGATCAGCTGCACCGCGTCCGGGCCGCGTTCCACTACGTGCGCAGCAACGAGACCGTCGAACCGGTCGCGTTGCTCGACGCCGCCGGCCTGCGCGATCTGATCGGCACCGGGTAGCCGACCGGCGTCGGTTGTCGGGGTGGATGAATCCACCGAGCAGGCTCGTCGGACACGACGAACATGCCGCGCGGCAGCCGCCCTACGGTGGCCGCATGTCGAAGCTGAGTGAGATCCACAGTTGGCTGGTCGACCGGTTGCCGGAGCTGCTGGCCGAACACAAGGTGCCGGCGGCAGGTGTCGCCGTCTACGCGGGTGGCGAGGTGATCGACCACGCCGCCGGCCTGTTGAGCAAGGCGACCGGGGTCGAGGCGACCGTCGACTCGCTGTTCCAGATCGGGTCGATCACCAAGACCTGGACGGCGACGCTGGTGATGCAGCTGGTCGACGAGGGCGACGTCGACCTCGACCGTCCGGTCCGCGATTACGTGCCGGAGCTGGTGCTCGAAGACGAGGCCGCCGCCGCGGCGATGACCGTGCGGCAGCTGCTGAGCCACACCGCCGGCTTCGAGGGGGACATCTTCACCGACACCGGCAGGGGCGACGACTGCGTCGAGAAGTACGTCGCCACACTCGGTGACGTGCCGCAGCTGTTCGAGCCGGGCACGATGTTCTCCTACAACAACGCCGGGTTCTGCGTGCTCGGCCGGCTGATCGAGAAGCGACGCGGCAAGCCGTTCGACGACTGCGTGCGCGATCACCTGTTCGCGCCGCTCGGTCTCACGCATGCCGCCACCGGGCCGTACGAGGCGATCCTGTACCGCGCAGCCGTCGGACACATGGCGCTCGAACCGGACGCGGATCCGCAGCCCGCGCCGGTGTGGGCGCTGGCACGCTCGAACGCCCCGGCCGGTTCGACGCTGGCGATGCGCCCGCGCGACCTGGTGGCGTTCGCGCAGATGCACCTGGCCGGCGGCACCGCTCACGACGGCACGAGCGTGCTGAGCCCGGCCGCGGTCAAGGCCATGCAGGAGCGTCAGGTCGAGCTGCCCTACCTCGGCGTCATGGGCGACGCGTGGGGACTCGGCTGGGAGCTGTTCGACTGGCCGGGTGGCCCGGTGTTCGGCCACGACGGCTCGACGATCGGGCAGAACGCGTTCCTGCGCATCGTCCCCGGCCGCGACGTCGCGATCGCGCTGTGCACCAACGGCGGCGGCGCGCTGGATGTGTACCACGAGATCTTCGCGCACGTCCTGTCCGAGCTGGCCGGCGTCGAGGTACCGGCGCACCCGACGCCGCCCGCGGAGCCCGCGCGCATCGACGCCACCCGCTACCTCGGCACCTACTCGTCCCGGCTGGTCGACAACGTCGTCTCGCAGGACGAGGACGGCCGCGTCTGGCTCGACCAGACTCCGAAGGGCTTGGCCGCCGAGCTCGGCATGACGCCCAGTCGCATCGAACTGGTCGCGCTGGCGGGCGACACCCTGATCGCCGCGGAGCCCGAGCACGGGCTGCACATGCCGCACGCGTTCGTCGGCGACGACGGCGCCGGGCACGCGCTGTTCCTGCACACCGGCCGCGCCGACCGGAGGGTCGACGCGGGATGAGCTCCGAGCGGCGGATTCACGGCGCCTGATGTCGGTGCCGCGGACGAATCACGGCGCCATACCTGGTGCGGTCGGACAACGACACAGCGGGCGCCGACCGGCAAGGTACGCCCCACGGATCCGCAACTGGAGGCCACAGATGAAGACTGCCCTGACCCTGGCAACAGTCGGCGCGCTCGCGCTGTCGCTGGCCGCCTGTTCGTCCGGCTCGGGCTCGTCCGGCGGCTCGAACTCGAGCTCGGGCGCGCAGAAGTATGCGAACGGCAAGACGTTCACGATGGCGATCGCCTCGGACCCCGGCACGCTCGACCCGCAACTGAGCGTGATCAACGTGGCGGTGCAGCTGGACCGTTTCCTGTACGACACGCTGGTGCAGATCGACAGCAAGGGGCAGGAGCAGCCGCGGCTGGCCGCGAAGTGGTCCGGCAACACCACGAACGCGAGCTTCACGCTGCGCAAGGGCATCACCTGCTCGGACGGCAGCCCGCTGACCGCGACCGACGTCGCGAAGAACATCAACTTCGTCGCCGATCCCGCGAACAAGTCCCCGTTCCTCGGCGTGCTCGTCCAGCCGGGCGCCAAGGCGAGCGCGGACGACACCACCGGAACAGTCACCGTCGAGTCCAAGGCCCCGGACCCGTTCCTCACCCGCGACCTGGGCAGCCTGGACATCGTCTGCGCCAAGGGCATGGCCGACCGGAGCAGCCTCAAGCAGGGCGCAGACGGCACCGGACCGTACACGCTGACCGACGTCGTGCCGGACGATCACTACACGCTCACCAAGCGCGCGGGCTACAACTGGGGACCGGGCAACTTCTCCCCGAGCCAGCCGGGCATGCCCGCGAAGGTCGTCATGAAGGTCGTCTCCAACGAGTCGACGGCGGCGAACCTGATGCTCTCCGGCCAGGTCAACGCCACCCAGATCGTCGGCGCTGACCGGCAGCGACTGTCGAACAAGAGCGGCGTGAGCGAACTCGACTTCCTTGCGCCGCTGGGTGAGATCTGGTTCAACCAGAAGGCCGGCGAGCCGACCGCGGACGACGCCGTCCGTAAGGCGCTGGTGCAGGCGCTCGACCTCAAGCAGCTCGGGCAGGTCACGACCGGCGGCACCGGCAAGCCCGCCACCGGCCTGATCGCGACCGGCTCCGGACCCTGCTCCGGTGACTCGGTCACCGGAAGCTTCCCGAGCTTCGATGTCAACGCTGCGAAGTCGGGCTTGGACGCTGCGGGCTGGAAGGTCGGTGCCGGCGGCGTGCGCACCAACAACGGCAAGAAGCTGTCGATCAACTTCTACTACCCGACCGGTGTCGGTTCAGGCGTGGAGGCGGCCGCGGAGCTGGTGCAGAAGTCGTGGCAGGCGATCGGTGCGGACGTCTCGCTGAAGGGCATGACGGACGCGCAGGCCGGGCAGTACATCGTGGCCGGGCAGAGCAACTGGAACGTGACGCTGCTGCCGCTGACCGTGTCGGTGCCGACGCAACTGGTCGGCTTCCTGTCCGGTCCCTCCGCGCCGAAGGGCGCCAATTTCGCCAACATCCAGAACAAGCAGTACTCCGCCGCCGTGCAGAAGGCCTCGACCGAGGCGGGAACGGCGGGCTGCCCGGACTGGAAGGCCGCCGAGAAGGCGCTCTTCCAGAACGTGGACGTGCTGCCGTACGTGCTGTCCAGCGTCCCGGTCTTCGTGCAGGGCGCCACTCTGGGCGTCGAGGACGGCACCATCATCAGCCCGACGTCGATCCGGATGTTCGGCTGATACGGACTCGGCTCCGCTGAATCAACAGCGCGTTGTGGCTGCCAGGACGGCCACGACGCGCTGTTGATGTTGGGGAGGTGGCCGCGGCCGCCGGGCCCGGCTGGGGCAGTCAGTTGCGGCCGCCTCAACCGGGCGGCCGAGGGCTACCTGGGCTCGCCGCGGAGGGGACGGCCGGGGTACGCGTCCGGGACGATGTCGCCGTCCCGGACGACGAACTCGCCGTTCACCAGCACGTGCCGGACACCTACGGAAGGCCGGGCCGGATCGAGATACGTCGCGGTGTCGGTGATCGCGGCCGGGTCCAGGACGACGAGGTCGGCGTCCGCACCGACGCCGAGGTGACCCTTGCCGGCGGCCGCGGGCGCGACCTCGTCCAGCACGCGCGCGGGCAGGTACGAGCAGCGCCGGAACGCCTCCGGCCAGCTCCACGCGGCGGTCTCGCGCACCAGCCAGCGCAGCGTCCGGGCGAACGTGCCCGCGGTGCGCGGATGCGTCTGCCCGCCGGGCGGCAACGGCCAGGCCCGGGTGTCCCGCGTCCCGTCCGGCCACAGCACGGGCATCGCGTCGCTCGCGACGATCGAGTCCGGGAACGCCAGCGCCCGATGCAGCAGCGCCCGATCTGCCTCGGCGGTTTCGTCCAAGAAGTGCACGATGCATTCGGCGCCGGGATCGTCCGCGCGCAGTTGCCGTAGCCGTGCCTCGTCGGCGACGCGCTCGCCGGTGGCGACGACCACGATGTCCGAGGCGCGCAGCCCCCAGACCTCCAGCCGCTCAGGGGCCAGGAAGAACGCCCCGATGCCGGTGCTGCCCGCGCCGTACGGGTAGGCCTCGACGGTCACCCGCGAGCCGGCCGCGCGGGAGCGGTCCAGCAGCCCGAGCACCCGGTCGAGGTGGCGGCGCGACGTGCTGTTCACGTGGCAGTGGTGCATGGCCGCGCCGGTCTCGGCCGCGGCGATCGTGATCTCCTCCGAGCCGTCGATCGGCGTGGTCGGGTCGGCCTCGACCAGTTCGCGCACGTGCGTGAAGGTCGGCGCGCCTGCCGCGGCCGCCAGCCGGGCCAGGTCGCGGAACTCGCCCGGTTCGGTGCGCGGTGCGTAGCCCATCAGCACGCCGATGCCCAGCGCGCCGTCGGCGAGTTCGCCGGCCAGCAGTTCGAGCCACGCCGCCAGCTCGCGCGGCGAGGACGAGCGCTGCCAGTCCGGGTCGCCGAGCAGCGCGAGCCCGCTCTCCAGCGTCGCGTCCGGCTGCCGGCCGAGCAGCACCTGCGCACGGGCCTCTGCCCAGGACGCGGAGAAGCCGTAGTTGAGCGGGCGGCCCTCGGCGGCCGCGTTCGCGTACGCGCGTGCGATCGGCATCAGGCCGGCCTCGAGGTCCAGGGCCGTGGTGACGCCGTCCAACGCCTGTAGCCGGTGCCCGGCGATCGAGTGGACGTGGCTGTGCAGGTCGACGAAGCCCGGGCCGACGATCAGGCCGGTGACGTCGACGACCGTCGCCCCGTCCGGCACCTCGAGGCCGGTACCGACCGCGCGCACGGTCGCGCCGTCCAGCAGGAGATCGGCCACGGCATCGAATCCGGTCGCCGGATCGATCACCCGGCCGCCGCGAAGAAGGATCACCGGGCCAGTCAAGCGCACCTGCCCAGGGACCGCGATCGTGCGGCTGGACGACTGGGTGGTACCCAAGTTGTGCGCGGCGACGAACAACGCGGCGGGCGGACCGTGCAGCCTTGGTGCCCATGACGAGCGTCAGCGCGACCCCGCGCGCCGTCACGGACTGGGCACGCGGCGCGACCGGCAACGCGTGGGTGCGGTTCGCGGTGCGCCGGCTGGAACGGTTGATCGTCTCGGTGTGGGTGTTGCTCACGGCCGCCTTCGCGATGATCCACCTGATCCCGGGAGACCCGGTCCGCGCGGTGCTCGGGCCGACGGCGTCGCCGCAGCTGGTGCAGGCGAAGCGGCACGATCTGGGTCTGGACCAGCCGCTGTACCGGCAGTACGGGCACTACCTGCACGGCGTGTTCACCGGCAACTTCGGGACGTCCCTGGGGTCCGGGCTGCCGGTGTCGCAGGTGATCTCGCAGCGCCTGCCGGCGACGCTGCTGCTCGCCGTGCTGGCCTTCGCGGTGGCGGTGCTGTTGGCGATCCCGGTCGGGGTGCTGATGAGCGTGGTGACCCGAGCCGGCCGGGCGCGCCGCATCGAGCTCACCTTCACCTCGACGAGCGTGATCCTCGGCGCCATCCCGGAGTTCCTGCTCGCGGTCGCGCTGGTCTACATCTTCGGCGTGAACCTGGGCTGGCTGCCCGTGGCCGGACGGTCCGGCCCCGACTCGTACGTGCTGCCGGTGCTCTCGCTGGCCATCGGGCCGGCCGCGGTGCTGGCCCGCATCGTCCGCATCGAGATGCTGGCCGTGCTGCAGGCGGACTTCGTCCGGACGGCCCGCGCCAAGCGGCTGCGCTCGACCGCGATCTACCTCAAGCACGCGCTGCCGAACGCGGTGACCGCCACGCTGACGCTCGGTGGGCTGTTGCTCAGCGCGATGGTCGCGGGCACCGTGCTGGTCGAGAACGTCTTCGCCTGGCCGGGCCTCGGCTCGACCATCGTGCAATCGATCCTGGCCAAGGACTACCCGCTCGTGCAGGGCATCGTGTTCGTCTACGGCATCGGCGTGCTGGCCGTGAACCTCGTCGTCGACGTGGCGCTGGCGCTGCTCGACCCGCGTTCAGCGATCCGGGAGAGCTGACGCGATGACCGCTACCTCGACCAGCACCGCGGCACCGCCGGAGCCGGTGATCCGCGCGCCCCGCAGCGGCCCGGCAGCGCGCTGGCTCGCGGTGCTCCGCAGCCCGGTCGGCGCGGGCGCGGGCCTGTTGCTCGCCGCCGTCCTGATCATGGCCGTGCTGGCGCCGATCCTCTGGACGGACGACGCGACGAAGATCGACACCAACGCGATCGCGCAGGGCTCGTCGTCCGCGCACTGGGTCGGGACTGACGCGCTCGGCCGCGACCTGTTCTTCCGGGTACTCGTCGCGACCCGGCTGTCGATAGAGCTGGCCCTGCTCGCCACGGTCATCGCGGTCGTGGCCGGGCTGATCCTGGGCACGCTGCCCGCGCTCGTCGGGCGCAGGCTCGGCCGGCTCGTGACGGCGCTGGTCAACATCGCCGTTGCGTTCCCGGGCCTGCTGCTCGCGCTGTTCTTCGCGGTCGTGTTCGGCATCGGGGCCAAGGGCGCGGTGCTGGCGATCGGGTTCGCCGGCGCTCCCGCCTTCGCCCGGCTCGGGCAGACGCTCGTCGCCGGCGTCATCGAACGCGACTACATCGCGGCCGCGCGGATCGCCGGCGTCGGCCGGTTCCGGATCATGGTGCGGCACGTGCTGCCGAACATCGCCGAACCGCTGGTCGTCAATGCGACGATCGGCGCCGGCGGCGCGCTATTGGGCTTCGCCGGGCTGTCCTTCCTCGGCCTCGGCGTACAGGCACCCAGCTACGACTGGGGACGGCTGCTCGGCGAAGGGCTCAACGGCATCTATGTGCATCCCGCGGCCGCGCTCGCTCCCGGTGTCGCCGTCGTCATCGCCGGGCTGGCGTTCAACCTCTTCGGCGAGGCCGTCGCCAAGGGCCTCGGCCAGAGCGTGGTCGTCGGCCACCTGCCGCCGCTGCCGCGGCGCAGGTCCGCGCGCGCGAGTGGCCCGGCACGATCGGCGCCGTCGGATTCCCACTCCGACACCGTGCTCGAAGTACGCGACCTGACGGTGACGTTCCCAGGGCCGGCCGGCCCGGTGCGTCCGGTGCGGGGCGTGAGCCTGTCCATCCGCCGCGGCGAGGCCATCGGCGTGGTGGGCGAGTCCGGGTCCGGCAAGTCGCTGACCGCGCTCGCGCTCGCGCAGCTCATCGAGGAGCCCGGCCGGGTCGAGGCCGCGCAGCTCGACTTCCTCGGCGCCGACCTGACGGCCGGAGCGCGGGCCCACCGGCACCTGCTCGGGACGTCCTTCGCGATGGTGTTCCAGGACCCGATGACCTCGTTCAACCCGTCCCGCCGGATCGGCGGCCAGCTGGCCGAGCTGGTCCGCGAGCACGGCGGGCTCAGCCGCGCCGAGGCGCGCGGCCGGGCCGTCGACCGGCTGCGGGCCGTCCGCGTGCCGGCACCGGAGCGGCGCGTACGGCAGTACCCGCACGAGTTCTCCGGCGGGATGCGCCAGCGCGCGATGATCGCGCTGGGCATGATGGGCACGCCCGCGCTGATCGTCGCGGACGAGCCGACGACCGCGCTGGACGTGACCGTGCAGCGCCAGGTGCTGCGCCTGCTCGATTCGATCCGCACCGCCGACGACGTCGCGATCTTGCTGATCAGCCACGACGTGGCCGTAGTCGGCCAGGTGTGCGAGCGGGTGCTGGTCATGTACGCCGGGCGGATCGTCGAGGACCTGCCGTCCGCCGAGCTGCTCACCGGCGCGCTGCACCCGTACACGCGCGCGCTGGTCGCC
This sequence comes from Jatrophihabitantaceae bacterium, assembly GCA_035765515.1. GTDB lineage: Bacteria > Actinomycetota > Actinomycetes > Mycobacteriales > Jatrophihabitantaceae > DASRSS01. The sequence goes on from DASTXN010000045.1 coordinate 54,645, forward strand.
GCCGTCCCGGACATGCGCACCGACCTGCGCCAGCCGCTCGCGGTCATCCCGGGCCGTCCGGTGAGCCCTGCCGAGCAGCCGCGCGGGTGCGCCTTCGCGCCGCGCTGCCCGCTCGCCACCGACAAGTGCGAGCAGGAAGACCCGGCCCTGGTGGCACACGGACCAGGCCACTTCGTCGCGTGTTGGCACGCCCATGGCTGAGCTGCGTTTCGAGGACGTCACCGTCCGGTTCGGCTCCGGCCGGCGCGCGCTGACCGCGGTCGACGGCGTGCAGCTGACCGTCCCGTCCGGTGAGGTCGTCGGCCTGGTGGGGGAGTCCGGCTCCGGCAAGTCCACCCTGGCGCGCGCCGCCGTCGGGCTGACCCCGCTCGCGGGCGGACGGATCCTGCTCGACGGCAAGCCGGTCCGTCCGTCCGGCGGACGTCGCCCGATGCAGATGGTCTTCCAGGACCCGTACTCCTCGCTCGACCCGCGCATGCGGATCGGCGACTCGGTTGCCGAGGCCCTCCCGCGCCGCGGCCCGGACGCGTTGACCGGCAGCGCCCGGCGCGCCGAGGTGACACGACTGCTGGAGCTGGTCGACCTCGACCCGGCGCGGGCGGGCCAGTACCCGGCGCAACTGTCCGGCGGGCAGCGGCAGCGGGTGGCGCTCGCGCGCGCGCTGGCCGGCCGGCCGGACGTGATCATCGCCGACGAGATCACCTCGGGGCTGGACGTGTCCATCCAGGGCACCGTGCTGAATCTGGTGCGGGATCTGCAGCGACAGCTGGGCGTGTCGCTGCTGTTCATCTCGCACAACCTCGCCGTCGTGCGTTACGTCGCCAGCAGCATCGCTGTCATGTACCTCGGCCGCATCGTCGAGCACGGGCCGACGGAGCAGGTGCTGAACGATCCGCAGCATCCGTACGCCCGCGACCTGCTCGAGGCGGTCCCCGACACGGGCGGCGCCGGGACGCTGGACGAGCCGGATCCCGACCCCCGGGTGCGCGCGGTCGCGGACGCCGAACCGGCCGACCCGCACTCGCCACCGCCCGGCTGCCGCTATCACCCGCGGTGTCCGATCGGGCCGTTCGTGCTCGCCGATCGCGAGATCTGCCGCACCACCGAACCGAGCACCGACCACCGACACCACGCCGCCTGCCACTTCGCCACCGCGAAGGACACCGTCGAGATTGGGAGTACGTCGTGACCCGACGCCTGACGATCGAAGACCTGACCAGCCTGGCCGTACCGGAGCAGCCCGCGCTCTCGCCGGACGGGACCGACCTCGTGTACGTGCTGCGCACGCTCGATGCGGACGCCGACCGCACCGTGCGTCAACTGTGGCTGGCCCGCGACGGCGCGGACCCGCGTCCGCTGACGCACGGCAAGGGGGACTCAGCGCCGGCCTGGTCTCCGGACGGCAGCACGCTGGCGTTCCTGCGAGCCGACAGTGGGGGTCCGGCGCAGGTGTGGCTGCTGCCCGCCGCGGGTGGCGAGCCCGAACAGCTGACCACGTTGCCGCTCGGCGCCGGGGCACCGGTGTGGAGCCCGGACGGCACCCGGCTGGCGTTCGGCGCCGCGGTCGACACCGTTGCCGCGCCGGGCGAGGACGACGCGGTGCGGGGCAAGCGCGCGCACGCCCCCGTGGTGGCCGACCGGCTCGACTACCAGGCCGACGGGGCGGGCCTGCTGCGCACGATGCGCAAGCACGTGCACGTCGTCGACGTCGCCACCAAGCGGTGCCGTCAGGTCACCTCCGGCGACTGGCACGCCGGCGATCCGGCCTGGTCGCCCGACGGCACCCGGCTGGCGTTCGCGGCGGCGACCGCGCCCGACGCCGACCTGACGTTCCGCGCGCCGGTCTACGTGATCGACGCCGCGGACGAGCGGGCCCGTCCCGCGCTGGTCGGGCTGGCCGACGGGCTGGGCGGCCCGCTCTCCTGGACCGCGGACGGCAGCGCGCTGCTCGTCGTCGGCACTGCCGGCGCGCCGACCGGGCACGCCGGCCTGCTGCGCGTGCCGGTCACCGGAGCTGGGGAGGTAGTCGACCTGGCCGCGCCCCTGGACCGCAACGTCGTGCCGGGTGGCCCGGCCTATCCGGGCGCGGTCCCGCAGCTCGTCGACGACGGGCGGACCGTCCTGTTCTGCGCCCGCGACCGCGGCTACACGTACCTGTACGCGGTCGGCGCCGGAAGCGGCGGGGACGAACCCCGACTGGTCGTGGGCGGCGCCGGCAACAACGTGTCCGGCCTCTCGGTCGCGGGCGGACGTGCCGCGATCGTGCTCGGCACGCCCACCTCGTTCGGCGAGATCGTGCTGATCGACCTGGCCACCGGCGAGCAGCGCGTCCGCACCAATCACGGCGAAGCGCTCGCCGACGTCGAGCTGTTCGCCCGCGTCGAGCGCGAGTTCACGATCTCCGACGGCACGCGCGTGCACGGCTGGCTGATCCGCGACCCGCAGGCGTCCGGACCGCAGCCGCTACTGCTGGACATCCACGGCGGCCCGCACAACGCGTGGAACGGCGCGGCGGACGAGATCCACCTCTACCACCAGGAGCTTGCCGCCCGCGGCTGGGCGGTGCTGCTGCTGAACCCGCGCGGGTCCGACGGCTACGGCGAGGCGTTCTACACCGCCGCGATCGGCGCGTGGGGGACCGCCGACGCGAAGGACTTCCTCGAGCCGCTGGACGCCCTGGTGGCCGAGGGCCTGGCCGACCCGAAGCGCCTCGCCGTCGCCGGCTACAGCTACGGCGGTTACATGACCTGCTACCTGACCAGTCGCGACGACAGGTTCGCGGCAGCCGTCACCGGCGGGGTGGTCAGCGACCTGGTCAGCCTGAACGGCGGCTCGGACGCCGGGCACTTCCTGGCCGAGTACGAACTCGGCGGCCCGGCGTGGCAGCGCTCGCCCGAGGTCGAGGCGATGTCACCGCTGAGCCGGGTCGACCAGGTGCGCACACCGACGCTGATCGTCCAGGGCGCCGCCGACATTCGCTGCCCGGTCGGCCAGGCGCAGCAGTGGCACACCGCGCTTCGTGAGCAGGGCGTGCCCACCCGGCTGGTGCTCTACCCCGAGGGCTCGCACCTGTTCATCCTGGAGGGGCCGCCGTCGCACCGCATGGACTTCAACCGGCGGATCGTCGACTGGGTCGAGCAGTACGCCGGTGACGCGAGCGGGCCGCGCCGTCCGCGCATCGACGCCGCGCACTGGGAACGGCGGCTGGCCGCGCTGGCCGAAGCCCACCGGGTGCCGGGCGCGTCGCTCGGCATCCTGCGCCGCCGGCCGGACGGAACCGAGGAACTGGTCGAGGCCGCCTACGGCGTGCTGAACAAGCGCACCGGCGTGCCCGTCACGACGGACTCGGTGTTCCAGATCGGCTCGATGACCAAGGTGTGGACGGCCACCGTCGTGCTGCAGCTTGTGGACGAGGGCAAGCTCGACCTCGACGCGCCGATCGTCGAGGTGCTGCCCGAGCTGCACCTGTCCGACCCCGACGTCACCAAGCGCGTGACGATGCGGCACCTGCTCACGCACACCAGCGGCATCGACGGCGACGTCTTCACCGACACCGGCCGCGGCGACGACTGCCTGGAGAAATACGTCGCGCAGCTGGACGAGGCCGGCCAGAACCATCCGCTCGGCGCGACCTGGTCCTACTGCAACTCGGGCTTCTCGCTGGCCGGCCGGGTGATCGAGAAGCTGACCGGTGGCACGTGGGACGCCGCGATGCGCGAACGGATCTTCGCCCCGCTCGGCATGCAGCACGCGGTGACCCTGCCGGAGGAGGCGTTGCTGCACCGCGCCGCGGTCGGCCATGTGGCCGAGGGGGACGCCGAGCCCGAGCCCGCGCCGGTCTGGTCGCTGCCGCGCTCGCTCGGCCCGGCCGGCCTGGTCACCGCCTCTGCGGCCGATGCGCTCGCCTTCGCGCGGATGCACCTGGCCGGCGGGCTCGCGCCGGACGGATCACGCGTGCTGTCCGAGGCGAGCGCCGCCGCGATGGCCGACAAGCAGGCCGACCTGCCGGACAAGTACACCCTCGGCGACTCGTGGGGGCTGGGCTGGATCCGGATGGGCTGGGACGGCCACCGCCTGATCGGCCACGACGGCAACACGATCGGCCAGGCCGCGTTCCTTCGGGTGCTGCCCGAGGAGGGTCTCGCGGTCACGCTGCTCACCAACGGCGGCAACACCCGGGACCTGTACGAGGACCTGTACCGCGAGATCTTCGCCGAACTGGCCGACGTCGCGATGCCACACCCGCTCGCGCCGCCGGACGAGCCGGTCCAGGTGGACATCACCCCGCACGTCGGACGGTACGAGCGGGCCAGCGTGATCGTCGAGGTGCTCGAGCGCGACGGCACACCGTTGCTGCGCACGACGCTCACCGGCCCGCTCGCCGCGCTGGTACCGGACCCCGTCGAGGAGCACGAGCTGGTGCCGGTCGACGATTCCGGCAACCTGTTCGTGATGCGTCCGCCGGAACTGCAGACCTGGACGCCGGTGACGTTCTACGCGCTGCCGACGGGGGAGCGCTACGTGCACTTCGGGGTGCGTGCGACGCCCCGGGTGGACTCGTGACCGATCTGCTGCAGCGCCTGCTCGGCGACATCGAGACGCTGGTGCGTTGCGAGTCGCCGTCGTCCGACCTGGCCGCCGTCGCCCGCAGCGCGGATGTCGTCGCGCGTCTGGGCAGCGAGCGGCTGGGCGTCGCACCGGAGGTGATCGTCCGCGACGGGCGCACCCACCACCTGCGGTGGCGGCTGGGCGACCCGGCGGCACCCGCGCGCGTGCTGCTGCTCGGCCATCACGACACGGTGTGGCCGCTCGGCTCGCTGGCGACACACCCCTATGCGACAAGCGGAAACGTGCTGCGCGGGCCGGGCTGCTTCGACATGAAGGCGGGGGTCGTGTTGGCCCTGCACGCCGCCGCTGCGCTGCCGGACCCGACCGGAGTGACGATCCTGATCACCGGTGACGAGGAGCTCGGCTCGCCGTCCTCGCGCGAGCTGATCGAGGCGGACGCGGCCGGATGCGCAGCCGCCCTGGTGCTGGAGGCATCCGCCGACGACGGTGCGCTCAAGACCGAACGCAAGGGCGTCTCGCTCTACCAGGTCACTGCGGAGGGACGCGCCGCCCACGCCGGGCTGGAGCCCGAGCGCGGCGTCAACGCCTCGCTCGAGCTGGCACACCAGTTGCTCGCCGTCGAATCGTTCGGCGACGCGCAGCGCGGCACGACGGTCACACCCACCTCGCTGTCCGCCGGGACGACCACCAACACCGTCCCGGCGCAGGGCCGGTTCGCCGTCGACGTCCGGGTGCGCGACGCGGCCGAGCAGCAGCGGGTGGACACCGCGATGCACGCGCTGTCGCCGGTGCTGGCCGGTGCCCGCATCGTGGTCAGCGGCGGGCCGAACCGGCCGCCGCTGGAGGCTGCCGCGTCCGCGGCGCTGTTCGCCCACGCGGAGCGCCTGGCCGCCGAGCTCGGCCTGCCGCCGCTGCGCAGCGCGGCGGTCGGCGGCGCGTCGGACGGCAACTTCACCGCCGGGATCGGTACGCCCACGCTGGACGGGCTCGGCGCGGTCGGCGGCGGCGCGCACGCCGACGACGAGCACGTCTTGATCGACGAACTGCCCGGCCGCCTGGCACTGCTCACGGCGCTGCTGGCCGACCTGCTCGCGCCCGCGCAGTCGGGCGCAACCAATCCGGCGGCCGCCTCTGGTGTCACACAACCATGACGGACGCCCCGGACATCACGAGCATGAAACGCGTGACCGATCTGCATGACGCGCCCGCCGACGAATTGACCGTCGCGGTCGACGCTGCCGTGCAGGCCGCCGACGCCGCTGCCAGTGCCGCCGGCGTGACCGTCCGCGAGCTGCGCGATCTCGCCGCGCTGGACGGGGTGTACCGCCTCTACGACGAGATCTGGCGGCCGGACCCGAGCAACCCGCCGGTGACGACCGAGCTGATGCGTGCCCTGACCAAGGCCGGCAACTACGTGGCAGGCGCGTTCGACGGCGACACGCTGGTCGGCGCGTGTGTCGGATTCTTCGGCGCGCCCGCGGACGAGGCGATGCACAGCCACATCGCCGGGGTGTCAGCCGGCATGCGCGGACGCAACGTGGGCTTCGCGCTCAAGCTGCACCAGCGCGCCTGGGCCCTGCTGCAGGGCGTCTCGGAGATCGCCTGGACGTTCGACCCACTGATCTGCCGCAACGCGTACTTCAACGTCGCCAAGCTCGGTGCCTGCGTGTCCGAGTACCTGCCCAACTTCTACGGCGGCATGCACGACAGCATCAACGACGGCGACGACACCGACCGGGTGCTGATCCGGTGGGCGCTGACCGCGCCGCCCGTCGTGGCCGCGTGCGCCGGCACCGTCCAGCACACCGATGCCGCGGCGGCGCGCGCTGCGGGTGCGGCGCTCGCGCTCGGAACGTCTGCCGACGGCGGTCCGGTGGCCGGGCGCACGGACGCGGCGACGCTGCTCGTGGCCGTTCCGCCCGACATCGAGTCGTTGCGCAGGAGCGCCCCGGCGCTGGCACGCGAATGGCGTGCCGCGGTGCGCGAGGTGCTGGTCGCGCAGCTCGCCGCCGGAGCGCGCGTAACCGGGTTCGACCGGGCCGGGTGGTACGTCCTTGCCTCGGCGTCAGAGGCAACTGCAGATGGGATGTCGCGATGAAGTTGACCGGGGTCGAGCTGCGCCGCATCCAGATGCCGCTGACCGCGCCGTTCCGGACCTCGTTCGGCGTCGAGTCGCTGCGCGACATCCTGCTGCTGCGCGCGGTCACCGACGACGCGGAGGGCTGGGGCGAGTGCGTGGCGATGTCGCGGCCGATGTACTCCTCGGAGTACGCGGACGGTGCCGCCGACGTGCTGCGCCGCTTCCTCATCCCGCTGCTCGCCGCGGAGCAGCAGCTGGACGCCACCCGGGTCGCGCCCACGCTCGCCGGCGTCCGGGGACACCGGATGGCCAAGGCCGCACTCGAGATGGCCGTGCTGGACGCCGAACTGCGCGCGCAGGGCCGGCCGCTGGCCCGCGAACTCGGTGCGGTCCACGACCGGGTGCCGTGCGGCGTGTCGGTCGGGATCATGAACTCGATCCCCGAACTGCTCGACGCCGTAGGCGGATTCCTCGCCGACGGCTACGTCCGCATCAAGCTGAAGATCCAGCCCGGCTGGGACGTCGAGCCGGTGCGCGCGGTCCGCGAACGGTTCGGCGACGACGTGCTGCTGCAGGTCGACGCGAACGCCGCGTACACGCTCGGTGACGCGCGGCTGCTCGCCCAGCTCGACCCGTTCGACCTGCTGCTGATGGAACAACCGTTGGACGAGGAGGACGTGCTCGGCCACGCGGACCTGGCGAAGGCCGTCCGTACCCCGATCTGCCTGGACGAGTCGATCGTGTCGGCACGGGCCGCCGCGGATGCGATCCGGCTGGGTGCGTGCTCGATCGTCAACATCAAGCCGGGTCGCGTCGGCGGCTACCTGGAGGCCCGTCGCATCCACGACGTCTGCCTCGCCCACGGCGTCCCCGTCTGGTGTGGCGGCATGCTCGAGACCGGCATCGGCCGCGCGGCCAACGTCGCGCTCGCCGCGCTGCCCGGCTTCACCCTGCCCGGCGACACGTCCGCGTCCGACCGCTACTACCGCACCGACATCACCGCACCGTTCGTGCTCGCCGAGGGGTACCTGGACGTCCCGACGGCACCCGGCATCGGCGTCGACCCGATCCCGGAGCTGCTCGACGCGGTGACCACCAGCACCGAGTGGGTTACCACGTAGAGAGGAACCACATGACCACCGAGCACGATCTCGCGGCCGAACTCACCGAGCGCGCCACCCGCCTCGGCGTGCCGGGCGTGGCAATCGGCGTCCACCACGACGGCACCGACCACTACGCCTTCCACGGCGTCACGAGCGTCGAGAACCCGCTACCGGTCGACGCCTCGACGCTGTTCCAGTTCGGCTCCACCGGCAAGACCTACACCGCCACCGCGATCCTGCGGCTGGTCGATGCGGGCAAGGTCGAACTCGACGCACCCGTGCGGACCTACGTGCCCGAGCTGAAGCTCAAGGACGAGTCGGTTGCCGAGAAGGTCACGGTGCTGCAACTGCTGAACCACACCGCGGGGTGGGCCGGCGACTTCGAGAAGGACACCGGCAACGGCGACGACGCGCTGGCCCGGTACGTCGAGGCGATGGCCGGCATCGACCAGGTCACGCCGCTCGGCGCCGAGGTGTCCTACAACAACGCGTCGTTGTCGCTCGCCGGCCGCGTGATCGAGAAGGTCACCGGATTGACGTTCGAGCGGGCCATCGGCGAACTGCTGCTGACCCCGCTCGGCCTCGCCGAGACGTTCTTCTTCCCCAACGACGTGATGACCAGGCGCTTCGCCGTCGGCCACACCAACAACGCCGAGGGCGTGGTCAAGGTGGCCCGGCCGTGGGCATTGCCGCGCAACGGCAACCCGGCCGGCGGCATGTCCGCCACGGTCGGCGACCAGATCGCGTGGGCCAAGTTTCACCTCGCCGACGGGCGTACCGCCGACGGTACGCAGTTGCTTCCGGCAGAGCTGGTGCGAGCGATGCGCCAACCGACCGTCGAGACGCCGGGCCACGCGCTCGGTGACGCGATCGGGATCACCTGGATGCTGCGACAGGTGGGCGACGTCCTCCTCGTCGGCCACGGCGGGACGACGATCGGGCAGCACTCGGCGTTCTCGATGGTGCCGGAGCGCAACTTCGCCGTCACCGTGCTGACGAACTGCGGGCCGAGCGGCGAGCAGCTCAACACCGAGCTGGTCGACTGGGCGATGCAGGCGTACCTCGGCGTCGTGGACGCCGAGCCGGACATCCTCGACGCGCCCGCGGAGCTGCTCGAGCAGTACGCGGGCCGCTACGACGACACGGTGGCGATGACCGTCGACATCAGCGGCCGGGCCGGCCGGCTGGCCGCGAAGATCACGATCCGTCCCGAGTTGCTGGCCGAGGTCGGCGACCTGGACCACTACGACGAGCCGATCATCCTCGGCCTGATCGACGGCTCGGACGACCGCTACTACGTGGGCGACGGCGCGATGAAGGGGCTGCGCGGCTTCTTCACCCGCGGCGCGGACGGCCACGTCGAAGCGATCAGCCTGGGCGGTCGCCGTTTCGCGCGGACGGCCACTGGCTGACGCCGGGTTCGTTCGCCCCGACAAGGCGACTACTCGATCTGGTCCGCGCGGACGAACTAGGCTGGCGGCTTCGCTCCTAGTTTCAGGTGGTGCTCGCGGCTGTGAACCTGCGTCCTCGCGCCAGCCTCGGCAGGGTGCTCGACGATCTCGGCGCCACCCTGCTCGAACTGGTGCACGGCGATAGCGACCCCGATCGCGAGCCCGCCGGCGAGATCGGCGGCATCGCGATCCACGACCCGGTCGACGCTCCGGTGCTGCCGCGTCACGCGCTCGTCCTCGGCGTCGGCCTGCGCGACGTCCAGGAGATCGTCGACCTGCTGACCGAACTCGGCACCCAGCGCGCGGCCGGCCTGGTGCTGCGCGCCCCGGTGCCTGCGGACAGCGCGATCAAGGCGGCCGCCGAACAGTCCGGCGTCGCTGTCCTTGCGCTCACCCGCGGCGCGTCCTGGACGCAGCTGGCCGCGTTGCTGCGCTCGCTGCTCGCCGAGGGTGACATCGGCGACGGCGAACCCGAGACGCTCGGCGGCATCGGCTCCGGCGACCTGTTCGCGCTGGCCAACGCCGTCGCGGCCCTGCTGGACGCACCGGTCACGATCGAGGACCGCAGCTCGCGTGTCCTCGCCTTCTCCGGACGGCAGGACGAGGCGGACGCGTCCCGGGTCGAGACGATCCTCGGCCGCCGCGTGCCGGAGCGGTACTCGCGCATGCTGACCGAGCAGGGCGTGTTCCGGCAGCTCTACCGCAGCGAGGAGCCGGTGTACGTCGCGCCGGCCGCGACCGACCCGGGCGAGTTCGCGCTGCCGCGGGTGGCCGTCGCGGTCCGCGCCGGGGACGAGGTGCTCGGTTCGATCTGGGCCGCCGTCCGCGAGCCGCTGAGCGAGGAGCGCAACGGAGCCCTGCGCGACGCCGCGAAGCTGGTGGCCCTGCACATGCTGCGCATCCGGGCCGGCGCCGACGTCGAGCGGCGGCTGCGCGCCGACCTGCTCGGCACCGCGCTGGAGGGCGGACCGGGCGCGCGCGAGGCGCTGGACCGGCTCGGCCTCACCGACCAGCCCGTAGTCGTGCTCGCGCTGGCGATCGTGGACGCCGACGACGGCCCGTCGATCGTCACCGACGCCTCGCTGACTGCGGAGCGGCAGCGGCTGACCGACGCGTTCGGAATGCACCTGTCGGCGGTGCACCCGCGGTGTGCGGCGGCGCTGGTGGGAGACGTGGCGTACGGCCTGGTCCCCGTCGCGCGGCAGGACGACGACGGCGAGCAGCGCGCGCTGCGCATCGCGGCGGACTTCCTGGACCGCGTCGGCGACCGCTCCCGCGCGGTGATCGGCATCGGACCGGTCGCGCACGGCGTCCCGGACCTCGCGCACGCCCGCGGCTGCGCGGACCGTGCGCTGCGGGTCCTGCGGGCCGGGCACGGCACCGTGCGGACCGCGCGGCTCAGCGACGTGCACGTCGAGGCGCTGATGCTCGAGCTGCGCGACCTGGTCACCGCACGCGGCGACCAGCCCACCGGAGCGGTCGCCAGGCTGATCGCCTACGACGAGCAGCACAACACCAACCTGGTCGAGACGCTGCGGGCCTGGCTGGACGCGTTCGGCGACGTCATCGCCGCGTCCGCAGCCGTGTACGTGCACCCGAACACGTTCCGCTACCGGCTGCGGCGGCTGGCAGAGGTCGGCGAGGTCGACCTGGCCGACCCCGAGGCCCGGTTCGCCGCGATGCTGCAGTTGCGCGTCGTGCCGGTCGGCAAGCCGGCCAAGCGACGCTGATCCTTTCTCGAGCCTCGCGGGCTGATCGACGAGCTAGCCTCGCGGTATAGCACACAGCGATGACGAAGTTCCCGAGGCGCCGGCGACGTGGGAGAACGTCGTGGTCGGCAAGGCGAAGGAAGCCCTCGGCCACATCGTCGGCGACGACGAGTTGACCGAGG
>DASTXN010000046.1:0-29716 GCA_035765515.1 Jatrophihabitantaceae bacterium
GCGCGACTGACGCACCTGGAGCGCGACGCAGACTTCGAGCCGGACGAGGAGGTTCTGGATGCGCGGCCGACTCGTCACTCCGCCTGGCTGCTCGCCGCCGCCGTGGCGCTGGTCGTGGCCGTGGCGGGCGCGATCATCGGCATCCGCCAGCTGGGCAGCCACGACACCCGCCCCGCCACCCCGAACTCACCCGCCCCGACCACCACGCCAACGGCGCCGGCGCATCCCGGCGGGCTGCACCCCGCGGCCTGCACCGTCGCCCTCCCGTCCCAGTGGGCCCGGGCCCTGTTCGTCGACGGCGCCGTCGAAGCACCTGGCCCTGCAGCGTCGGCGGGCCTGCCGATCCTCGCGATGACGCCGTCCGGTGACGTCGTATCCAGCACCAACGCGGTTCCCCGGCAACTCGTCCTGGTGCGGCCGGACCACTCGATCGTGCGCCTGTACACAGCACCACGAACGGTTCCGGGCCAGGGCACGGTACGGATCGGTGACGCCGTCGCGAATAGCCGCTGGGTCGTGTTCTCGCTGATCCTGGGTGGCGGCCAGGGCGCTCGTGGCGGCATCTACGCCGTGAGCCTCGCCAGTCACGCGGTCGAGACGGTGCGCAGTACGGCACTCGGAGCGCTGCCGATCGTCTCCGAACCGGTGTTGCTGGACAGCAAGGTGTATTGGAGCGAGGGGATGAGCACCGGGCCGATGTCTGTGTACGCGTACGACCTCGCCACCGGGGCCCGGAACACGCTCGACACCGGCCAGGTCAGCCCGCCCGTATCCGTCGGGCGCGGTCTGGTCTGGTGGCACGGCAGCAGCTTGGTCGAGCACGTCCGACCCACTCTGCCGCCCGGATACACCCTCCAGCCGTCGACGGCGGACGTGCTGCTGAGCGACGGGGGCACCCGCGCGTGGGCCGCGCAGCAGGGTGGACGCGAGGTGCTGCGGATGAGCACCCCCGCCCATCCCGATCCGGTGACCGTGTTCACGACGACGGACAGCGACGCGGTCCTGAGCCCGCTCGCGCTCAGCGGTCCGTACCTGATCTGGTCCGGCCCTGGGGACATCACCGTCCTCGACACGCGCACAGGCGCAACGACAGCGCTGGTACGGACGGGTGGCCTGCAGCAGGGCTTCGAGACCGCCGCCGCTGCTCACCAGGTGCTCGCCCTGAACGACGTCGGGTCCAAGGGCGGAGCGCAACTGATACTCACCGCCGTCTCCGCTCTGCCCGGCCTGCACTGCTGAACGCGTCTACGCTGCTGCGGTGAGTGTCGAGTTCGTCGATCCGCCGGCACCCTCGTCCGACGAGGAAGAATTCGGCAACGGCGCTCCGCGCCTCCCACGTTGGGTCGTCCTGACGCTGGCACTCGTCGTAGCCGCGACCGCCACCGGAATCACGGTCAAGCTGGTGCACGGGCACCAGCACCCCGCCGCGACGGCGACCAAGACCGGGAGCCAGATCGGGAGCACGCCGGGTCCGTCGGCTACGAACAAGGCGTTGCCCGGCGCGCCTCTGGTCTGCAGCGCGACCCTCCCTACGGCGTGGCAGGCTGCACTCGCCTCAACGGCGTCAGCCGAGGGCGCGCAGTCGGCGACGCCGATGCAGGAGCTGCCGAACGGCGACGTCCTGGTCGCACGCGACTTCGGCCAGGGTCGCCCCCGCGACCTAGCGATCGTCAGCCCGGGAAAGGCGCCGCGTTCGATCTTCTCGGTGCCCGACCCGCAGGAACTGAACGTCCAGAACGCGCAGATCACCGGGCACTGGCTGGTCGTCGGAGTCGGCGCGCATCCGCGCCCACAAAAGCACACCATCCCTGGCGACTCGCCGATGCCGAACGTGGTCCACCTCTATGTCGTCGACCTGCGCGACGGCAGCCGCACTGAGATCGCGGCCAGCCCTGTAGTCAACGGCGTCCACGGCGGGCGGACGATCAACCTGGCCGCCGTCCTGAACGGCAAGGTCTACTGGGACGTCCGGCGGACTTACGCAAGCCCGACCGGCGTGATCAAGTCCTACGACCCGGCGACCCGGCGAACCGCGACGACCTACTCCGGCACGATGGGGTACCTCGTCAGCAGCGCCGCGGGCATCGGCACGGGATCGGCAGGTCAGGTTTACGTGCGCGCCCCGCTGCCCCCGGTGGTCCGGGCGAACCTCAGCGCGCGGTACCCGCTCACGGTCGCGACGGACGGAAGGGCGTACGTCTGGGAAGTCGCGCCGCGTGTACTGGCGTGGTGGCAGCCCGGCTTGGCGAAGCCGCGTTACCTCCGGCTTCGCGAACCGGCCGGCTTCGGCTCCATCGTCCTGAGCGGTCAGTACGTGATGACCGTTCAAGGTGGCGAGATCATCGACGTCGCCACCGGTGCCGCCGCGCACTACCCCAACTCGACTCGGAAGGCGCCGTCCGGACAGCTGATGCAGATCGGCACGCTCGCGCACGGACGATGGGTGGCCGAGCTCGACCTCGCGGGGAGAGCGCACTGGCAGAACGGCTACTGGGTCGACCGGCCTGCCCAGTTGGCCGAATTCGACACCAGCACGCTGCCGGACCTGCACTGCTGATCGCGGTTACCCTGCTGCGGTGAGTGTCGAGTTCATCGAGCCGCCGGACGACGACGCCGTGGACGCCCACCCGCGTCCGCCGTCTTCGCGCCGGAGGCGGACGATCCTCGCGGTGGCATTAGTCGCGGCAGCGGCTACTGCGACGGGCGTCGGCATCGCACTGGGCTCGCGCGGTTCCGTTCATCAGCACACTGCAGCGGGCCAGGGGACGAAGCGGCCCACACCGTCCGCGCAACCCGTCCTCGGCTCGTGCACCCTCACGAAGCTCCCGTCATCGTGGCGATCCGCGATGAAGGCGGGCACCACCAATACCGCTAGGCGACAGCTGTGGGTCAAGGGTGTGACTCGCGACGGAATCCCCATCGTCGAGTACACCCCTCCGCATACGCCCAGCGGCACCATGGCGTTCGCGGTCGGCACCCTGCCGCGCGACGCGACACGCCCGCACACTCTGGCCACGTTCAGCAGCCGCGATGCCGACACCGCGTCTTACGACGTTTCAGTTGCCGGTAATTCGGTCGTGATCGGTGCCAGCTTCGGCAAGGACGGCACGTTGGATTCCGGCGCGCCGCGCGAGATCGTCGTCGTCGACACGCACACCGGCGCAAGGACCGAGTTGCGTCGCACGCCAGAGGATCGCCGTATCACCGAAGGCGGGTTCGCCAGTCTCGATGGTGTCGTGTATTGGGACGACTATCCGCGGGGCGCAACGAAGCAGGAGGTCGTCCATGCATACGACATCACCACGAAGACCGATCGCGTCGTCTACCACGGCCGAGCGGTCGGGGTCGTCCAATCGAGCGCGGCAGGCGTGTGGTGGTCAGGGACCGCATTGCATCCGGACCGGGGTGCCCGGCTACCCGGTCCCGTAGCGCAGGGTGCTGGTACGAACGAAGCGCGCTCGCGGCTGGTCAGCGACGGAACGGCATGGGCCTGGCCGGCAGGCAAGACGATCTACTGGTGGGCGCCGGGCAGTCAGCTAGTCCGGACGGCCATTCCGCGGCCCGCCGTGCTCGGGGTCGCGGGCCCTCTGGTGTTCTTCGGTACCGGGAACGATTGGCTGCTCCATGTTCTTGATACCCGCACGGGCGCGACGGTGCGTATAAAAGCGATGTCGTTCGACGCCGCATCGAACGGCCTCGTGTATCTCCAGAGCAATCCGCACACGATCAATCCCGATACCCGGTTCACGATCACCCGGCTGGACGCGTCCACGTTGCCGCCGCTGACCTGCTGACGAGGCCTTATTCCCCCGTGATCAACAGCGCCTCGTGGCCGCCAGGGCGGCCACAACCTGCTGTGGATCTACGGTTGGTTCCGTCCGGCCGACTGCGCCGATCGGCACTAGGCTGCGGCGAATGAGCGAGAGCCGGATGCTGCTGCAGGGGCTGGCGCGCAGCCTGCCCGATACCGCGCGCGGGCTGCTGCGCCCGCGGCAGCCGACGGGCACCGAGCTGGCCGACGTCCGGTACGTCGAGCCGCCCGCCGCGACCGAGGGCGTGCGGGTGCGCGTGATCCTGCAGACCCAGTGGGACGCGCCGACCGCGGGCGTCATCGAGGGCCAGTTCACCCCGGCCATGACGACGATGGCGATCGGCGCGTTCGTGGTCGAGCACCCGACCGCGACGTTCTTCGCCGACGCCGGCATCTGCGCTGACGCGCACACCCGGCACCTGGCCGACATGCCGGCGATGGTCCGCAAGATGTCCGCGGGTCCGCCTCCGCGCATCGGGCTCGTGGACGGACTTCATGAAGCGGGCATCGACCCGTCCGCGCTTCGGTTCGCGCTGCTCACGCACGTGCACTGGGACCACGTGTCAGGACTGGCCGAACTGCCCGGCGTACCCGCGCGGATCAGCGCGGCGGAGCTGCCGCTCGTAGCCCAGGACGCGCCGCCCCGACCGGGTGTTTCCGCCGCCGCGCTGCGCGAGGTTTCGTTCGAGCCGGTGCCGCTGGACGGTCCGCCGGCGCTGACGTTCCCCGCGAGCCATGACGTGTTCGGTGACGGATCGGTCGTGCTGTGCGACCTGGCCGGCCATACGCCGGGGCACGTAGGGATCCTGCTCGCGCTGCGTTCCGGGCGGCGGCTGCTGCTCGCCGGCGACGCGGTGTGGAACGGCGCGCAGCTGAAGCTGGTAAGGCAGCGGCCGGCGCTGTCCCGCATGGCGGACGCCGACCCGGAGGCCGCGTACCGGACGGTCATCCGGCTGTCGAAGCTGCCGCCGGACATCACCGTGCTACCCGCCCACGACCATGACCTGATCGCGGCGACGTTCCCGTCCGACGGCTGGCTGGAGTAACACGCAACGGAATCCGCCGTCCAACGCGTCCAGAATCACGTGTCAATCGCGATTCGGGACGGCCGCCTAGCGCATCGGGTCGCGCCCGTTGCCGCAGCGGTCGTGGTGCTCGCCGTGCTCGGCGTAGTGGTCGGTCTGCGAGACGGTGACGGGTCGAACGCCTGGACGAGCCCCATTGCCCAGCAGCCTGTTCCCTCCGGCATGCAGGCGGTCGACGCGCTCGGCGTCGAGATCTTCGTGCCGGAAAGCTATCGCGTCGACGACACCTGTCATGGCGGCCCCACCGTGATTCGACCGGTGCCGACCGATCCCGAATCGTCCTGCCCCACCCCGCAGCAGGGTGGAGAGACGGTCACCATCAGCTCGGCGACCCGCGCGTCGTCGCCGCGACGTCGTGCTCGCATCCGATCTCGCTCGCATCGGAACGGGCATGCCCAATCGGAGCAACGACCACCGGGACGCCGGGCCACGACGGACCTAAATGGTGGACGGTTAGCTGGCCGCGTCACCACGTGAGCGTTACCGTTGCCAACCTCTCCGGCGCCATGACACAAACGATCCTGCGCAGTGCACACGCGGTTTCGATCGACCGCAATGGCTGCGCGGCGCGCGCCGACGCAAAACAGCTCGCCGGACCGCCCATTGCGGCGCATCCGAAGGTGCTGCTCGACAGCGAGCTGCTGCCGGCGTCCACCCAGCAACTCAGCGTCTGTTGGTACGTGTCCACCCGCCTTGTCGCCTCGGCGTTGCTGGACGGGCCGGCGACCCGCCGCGTGCTGACCGCGACCACCGGGATGGCCTCGGAATGGCCGAGCCGCCCGCTGCAGCCGTCATTACCCGCGTGCGAAGACGTGGCGAAGACTGACGGCGTGCTGCTGCTGGCCCACACGGCCGGTCGGTCCGATCGCATCGCCGTTGCCGACTTCGCGGACTGCGGGGAGGGCCAGTCAACCACCCGCAGCGCGACCGCCGACTTCATGAGCGACTCCAGACTGGCGATGGCTATCCGCAAGGCGAGCGGCATCCCGATCGCGCTCGGCTACCGCGCCACGAACTGAGTTGGCGCGGACGATACGGTGCAGCACGTGACCGTGATCGTCCGCCGCGCGCGCACCGCCGACGTCCCCGCCATCAAGGAGATCGTCGACGTCTACGCAGGTTCGGGACGCAAGCTGTTGGCGAAGGAACTGGTCGCCCTCTACGAGGATGTGCAGGACTTCCTGGTCGCGGACTCGGATGGAGAAGTACTCGGCTGCGGCGCGCTGCACGTGCTCTGGGCCGATCTCGGCGAGGTGCGCACACTGGCCGTCCGGCCCGAACACGTCCAGCACCGCATCGGCGCCCAACTGCTCGACGCGCTGATCGACACCGCGCGCGAGCTCGGCCTCTCGCGCCTGTTCGCGCTCACGTTCCACACGAACTTCTTTGCCCGCCACGGCTTCGTCGAGATCGACGGCGCGCCGGTCGATCCCGACACCTACGACGCCCTGCGCCGCTCGTACGACCCGGGCGTCGCGGAGTTCCTCGGCCTGGAGTACGTCAAGCCGAACACGCTGGGCAACACCCGTATGCTGCTCAAGCTCTAGCCCGTTCCCGGAGTCTTACCGGCCTTGGGTGAGACGGCGACCCGGAAAACTCGCCGAGCGCCGTATCCGCGCGCCTCACCCGTAACTGCAGCCTCAGCAGCTACCTTCCGTTACAAGGGAGGTGATCACCGTGACCACTGCAGACCTGCGCTGGACGCCGGCGCCAACGGCCGCGTCCGCCACGCTCGACGACCTCGTCGGCGAGGACAGCTACACCGGCAAGCACCGCAAGGCCGGCCTTCGATCGCTCTCGGTGATGCGGATGATGTACCGCCCCCGGCACCGCGCCCGCTGAGCCCACAGCCAACGACCTTCGCGAGTGGCGACTTACCCCCTCCAGTGGCGGGTTATAAGTCGCCACTCGCTGGGTTAACTCGCCACTCGCGTGGGCATTTCAGCCGTCCAGCTCCCCTGTCTCGTGCAGCTGCGAGGCGTCTTCGTACTCGTCGCCTTCGTCATCGTCGTCGGCCTCGACCAAGTCCTCGGCGCTGCCGCCGTTGCGCAGCGCGTACAACAGCCCGGCCAGCTCGTCCGGTGTCACCAACACCTCGCGCGCCTTGGACCCCTCGGACGGCCCGACGATCGAGCGTGACTCCATCAGGTCCATGAGCCGGCCCGCCTTGGCGAAGCCGACCCGCAACTTGCGCTGCAGCATCGACGTCGAACCGAACTGTGTCGAGACCACCAGCTCGACCGCGGACAGGAACAGATCGAGATCGTCGCCGATGTCCTCGTCGATCTCCTTCTTGGGCGCGGCGGGCGCGGTGACGTCCTCGCGGTAGGACGGCTGCAGCTGCGCCTTGCAGTGGTCGACGATCGCGTGGATCTCGGCGTCGGTGACGTACGCGCCCTGCATGCGTGCCGGCTTGGACGCGCCCATCGGCAGGAACAGTGCGTCGCCCTTGCCGAGCAGCTTCTCCGAACCCGGCTGGTCCAGGATGACGCGCGAGTCGGTGACCGACGAGGTCTTGAACCCGAGCCGCGACGGGACGTTCGCCTTGATCAGTCCGGTCACGACGTCGACGGACGGACGCTGGGTCGCGATCACCAGATGGATGCCTGCGGCGCGGGCCAGCTGGGTGATGCGCACGATCGCGTCCTCGACGTCGCGCGGCGCAACCATCATCAGGTCGGCGAGCTCGTCGACGATCACCAGCAGGTACGGGTAGGTCGTGTACACGCGCTCGGAGCCGGGCGGCGCGACGAGTTCGCCGCTGACCACCTTCTTGTTGAAGTCGTCGATGTGCCGCACGCCCGAGTGCTCCATGTCCTCGTAGCGCATGTCCATCTCGCGCACGACCCACTGCAGCGCGTCGGCGGCCTTCTTCGGGTTGGTGATCACCGGAGTGACCAGGTGCGGAATGCCCTGGTACCCCGAGAACTCGACGCGCTTGGGGTCGATCAGCACCATGCGCACCTGGTCCGGCGTCGCGCGCGTGAGCACCGACAGGATCAGCGTGTTGATGCAGCTCGACTTGCCGGCACCGGTCGCACCGGCCACCAGCAGGTGCGGCATCTTGGTCAGGTTCGCGACGACGAAACCGCCTTCGACGTCCTTGCCGAGCGCCACCAGCATCGGGTGGTGATCACGCTGCGCGACCGGTGAGCGCAGCACGTCGCCGAGCATCACGATCTCCGGGTCGGCGTTCGGGATCTCGACGCCCACCGCGCTCTTGCCCGGGATTGGCGACAGGATGCGCACGTCCGCGCTCTTGACGGCGTACGCGATGTTGCGGGTCAGGTTCGTGATCTTCTCGACCTTCACGCCCGGGCCGAGCTCGACCTCGTAGCGCGTCACGGTCGGGCCGCGGTTGAAACCGGTCACGGCGCAGTCGACGTCGAACTCGGCGAACACCTGCGTCAGCGCCGCGATCACCTCGTCGTTCGCGCGCGTGTGCTCCAGATGCGGGGAGCCCTGGGCGAGCGCCTGCAGCGACGGCAGGGTGTACATGCCCGCGCCGTTGTTCAGCTCCAGCTGCATGGGCTCGGAGATCGGCGGCAGCTGTTCCTCGACGATCCGCGGCTTGCGCGGCTTGCGGGGCTTGGGCACTGCGGGCAGGGCCTCGGTCAGGCCGTCCGCGTCGGCGTCCTCGTCGGCGTCCGCGACGAGGCCGGAGAGGTCCTCGGTCAGCGCCTCGGCCTCGGCGACCGTCCGCGAACGGCGACGACGCTTCGGGGCAGGCTCCTCGTACTCCTCAGCCTCGCCGTACACCTCGTACTCGTCGTACTCGTCGGCATGGCCGCGCCGGGCGACGAGGTCGCGGACGTATCCGGCGAGGGCGCTGATCGGAGTCGCCGTCACCACCAGCACGCCGAACCCGCCCACGAGAAGCAGCAACGGCACGGTGATCGCCGCGGACAGCCCGTGCGACAGCGGCTGCGCGGCGAGCGCGCCGAGCAGCCCGCCGGCGTGCTCGCGCCCGTGCGTGCTGTGCGGCGAGTTGGCCCACAGGTCGAACAGGCCGAGCACCGAAAGCGTGATCGCCGCGCTACCCACCACCACGCGTCCGCGCGAGGCCGGTTCGGCCGCCTGGCGCAGCAGGTGCACGCCCGCACCCAGCAGCACCAGCGGCAGCAGCACGACACCGTTGCCGACGAACAGCCGGCACAGCCCGTCCAGCCCGCGCCCAACCGGACCGGCAGCGTGGAACCAGGCCGCCATGATCATCACCAGACCGACGGCGAGGACGCCGAGCGCCGACGCGTCGCGGCGGTGCTCGGCCTCCAGGTCGCGGGCGGTGGCGGCGTTGCGGCCCACCGCGCGCGCGAGCGTGCCCACGAGCGCGGCGAGCCCCCGCCACAGGGCCGCGATCGCGCGGCCAAGCAGCAGGAACGGCTTCAGATATCCGGGCGTGGACGGGCGCCGGCCCCGTCCGGACGAACTGCGCGCGGGCGGGCGGGTACGGGTTGCGGTTGCCACCGAAGAACCCTAACTCTGAACTCGACGGTTACCGGGTATTTCGGCCGCCTTTCCCCATGTTCCGACCAGATCCAGGCACGAATTTTGGTCAGAGCGTGGGGAAAGCGGGCATCACAGGCCTGCGGCGGCCAGGTCCTGGCGCAGGTGGCTGAGCTCGTGGTCGGTGGCGTCCACCAGCGGCAGGCGCACCGGGCCGACGTCCAGCCCGCGGTCGCGCAGCCCGGCCTTGACCAGGATCGTGCCCTGAGTGCGGAAGATGCCGGTGTAGATCGGCAGCAGCGCGCGATGCAGGCGCAGCGCCTCAGCCACGTCGCCGCGCTCGTACGCCTCGACCATCGCCTTGGTGCCACGGCCGGAGAAGTGCGTGGACGTGCCCACGACACCGACCGCGCCCACCGACAGCAGCGGCAGCGTCATTGCGTCATCGCCGCTGTAGTAGGCGAGTTCGGTCTCGGCCAGCACGCGGGCGGATCCGGTCAGATCGCCCTTGGCGTCCTTGACCGCGACGATCCGCTCGTGTGCCGCGAGCTCGATCAGCGTCTCGGTCGCGATCGGGGTGCCGGTCCGCCCGGGAATGTCGTAGAGGATCACCGGCAGCTCGGTCGCGTCGGCGACCGCCTGCAGGTGTGCGCGGACTCCGGCCTGCGGCGGCTTCGAGTAGTACGGCGTGACGACCAGCAGGCCGTGCGCGCCGGCCTTGGCCGCCTGCTCGGCCAGATGGATCGAGTGCACCGTGTCGAACGTGCCGACGCCGGCGACGATGTGCGCGCGGTCGCCGACGGCGTCCACGACGGCGCGAACCAGGTCGGCCTTCTCGGCGTCCGTCGTCGTCGGCGACTCACCCGTCGTCCCGCTGATCACCAAACCGTCGTTGCCCTGCTCGTCCACCAGGTACGTCGCCAGCTCGGCAGCCCTGTCCAGGTCGAGACCGCCGGCCACGTCGAACGGGGTGACCATCGCGGTGAGCAGACGCCCGAACGGACGGCGCGGGTCGGCAACAATGGGCATGAGCTAAAAGTACCGCTCGCCGGGGCCGGGATATTGGCCGGATCTTCAGGCCTCGCCGACGCGCGGGCTGGACGCGACCTCGGTGCCGTCCGGCAAGGCCGTGATCACGAAGTCGCCGAACGCATTCGGCGCGAGCCGCAACAGCTCGCGCAGGATCGCGACGGCGAGGGCGCGCAGCTGCGGGTCGGCGTGCTCCGATCCCCGCATCGCCACGAAGTGCCGCCAGGCGCGGTAGTTGCCGGTGACGACCAGCCGGGTCTCGCTCGCCGCCGGCAGGACCGACCGCGCCGCCTGCCGGGCCTGCTTGCGGCGCAGCGCTGCATCGCCGGCGCCGGCGCCGGCCAGCTTCTGCTCCAGACCGGTGAGCAGCGCCGTGTAGGCCTGGTGCGCGGACTCGGTCGCGGCCACGAACCGCGCGTGCAGCTCGGGGTCGTCGGCGATCATCGTGGGCTCGACGACGTCGCCGGCGGACGGGACCTGCCGCTGCGACAGCTGCGAGAACGACAGGTGCCGGTGCCGCACGAGTTCCGAGCTCAGCGAGCGCGGGATCCCGGTGAGGTAGAACGTCACGCTGGCGTGCTCGAGGACGGCCAGGTGCCCGACGTCCAGGATGTGGCGCAGGTAGCCGGCGTTCGTGGCCGTCGCCGGGTTGGGCTTGTCCCAGGACTGGTAGCAGGCGCGCCCGGCGAACTCGGCCAGCGCCTCCCCACCCCCGGCGTCGGTGCTCCAGTCGACGTCCGCGGGCGGGACGAACTGGGTCCACGCGATCGCCGTCACGCCGAAGCCACGGTCCTGGGCAGTCACGGCTTCCTCCGCTGGGGCGTCCGGCCGGCTCCGTTCCGGCGTGCTCACCCTATCCGCGGCGGCCGGGACGAGGCGCCCCGGAATCCTGACGCCGAAGAGGCGTTGCGGTGGCGTCACCAGTGATGTCATGATGACATCATGCGACTGGACGACTACGTAGCGCAAGTGCATGACCAGCTCGCCGCCGCGGCGGCCCTCGGGGACGAGCGCACCCAGCAGGTGGCCCGCGCCCTCGTCGGCACCGCCGACAGTGCCGTGCGGCTGGCCCTGCTGGCCGCGCTCGGCGATGCCGCCGCGGAGATCACCGCGGCGCTGCTGGACTCCCCCGGCTCTCCGGCCGTCGCCGTCCACCTGGACGGGGCCGACGTCGAACTGGACGTCCACACCGGCGCCGACGAACCGGCCCAGGCGACCGCCGCCCGGCCGGATGAGGGCGACGCCAGCGCGCGGATCTCGCTGCGCCTTCCCGAGTCGCTCAAGGCGGACGTCGAGCAGGCTGCCGCGGCCGCCGGCGTCTCGGTGAACACCTGGCTGGTGCGCGCGGCCGAAGCGGCGCTCGCGCCACCGTGGGCGCAGTGGACCCGGGCCGCAGGTTTCGGCGCCGGGGGCGGCGGCGGCTTTCCCGGCCGGGGCGGGGGCAACCGGCACGGCAACGGTCCCCAGCGCATCACCGGCTGGATCAACGGCTGAGTCACCAGGACCTAGAAGGAGTCACACATGCCCACCCGAACCTTTCCGCTGGACGGACCCATCAACCTGCACGCGCGGCTCGGCCGCGGCGCCGTCACGGTCGAGGCGGTCGACGGCCTCACCGAGGCGTCCGTGGAGCTGACCCCGCGCCAGGCCGGCTCTGACATCGCCGACCGGGTCGAGGTCGAGCTGCGGGGCCGCACCCTGTCGGTGCTCGCGCCGCGCGAGGGCGGCCTGATGGACCTGGTGTTCGCGGGGAACCGCGGCCGGCTCGCCCTCGATGCGGTGATCCGGGTCCCGACCGACACCGCGATGAAGATCTCCACGGTGTCCGCCGATGTCACGATCAGCGGCCGCGCAAGCGGTGTCGACATCGCAGCGGGGTCGGCGAACATCGCCATCGAGCACGTCACCGGTGACCTGCGGCTGCGCTACGGCAGCGGGAGGTGCCGGAGCGAGCGGGTGGACGGATCGGTCACCTCGCGGTCGGGCTCCGGGTCCGCCCGGTTCGCCCGCATCGACGGCCCGTTCAACGCCACCTGGGGCAGCGGTGACCTGCAGATCGGCCTGCCCGCAGGTCGCCCGGCCCGGCTGGACATCCAGACCGGCTCCGGGCACGTCGATTCCGAGCTGGCGATCGTCGACCGTCCGAGCAGCCAGGGCACGCCGATCAGCGTCCGCGCGCGCACCGGCAGCGGCGACGTGCACCTGTTCCGCGCGAGCTGACCAGACCTAATGCAGCTCGCCGGCCAGGGTCGCGTACCGGCCGCCCCGCGCGAGGAGTTCGTCGTGCGTGCCGCGCTCGGCGATGCGTCCCCGGTCGAGGACCAGGATCTGATCGGCGCCACGCACGGTCGAGAGCCGGTGCGCGATCGCGATCGTGGTGCGGCCCTGGGAGAGGTCGTCGAGCGCGGCCTGCACCGCGCGCTCGGTCTCGGTGTCCAGCGCGCTCGTCGCCTCGTCCAGGATGAGGATGCGCGGATCGCGCAGCAGCATCCGGGCGATCGCCAGCCGCTGCCGCTCGCCTCCGGAGAACCGGTAGCCGCGCGCGCCGACGATCGTGTCGTACCCCTCCGGCAGCCCGGCGATCATCGCGTGGATGCGGGCCGCGCTCGCCGCAGCGACCAGCTGCTCGTCGGACGCGTCCGGCGCGGCGAAGCGCAGGTTGGCGGCGATGGTGTCGTGGAACAGATAGGTGTCCTGGGCGACGAGGCCGATCGCGTCCGCGGCCGATTCGAGCGTGACGCTGCGCAGGTCGGCTCCGTCGATCCGCACGCTGCCCAGCTCCGGGTCGTACAACCGCGCGACGAGGTAGGCGAGCGTGGTCTTGCCCGACCCGGTCTCGCCGACCAGCGCGGTCGTGGTCCCGGGCGGTACCACGAAGTCGATGTCGCGCAGCGTCCACTCGCCGGCCGGCTCGTAGCGGAAGCTGACGTTCTCGACGCGCACCTCGCCGCGGGTGATTCGCAGCGGACGCGCGTCCGGTGCGTCGGGAACGTCGACCGGGAGGTCGAGCACCTCGAAGATGCGCACGAACAGCGCGATCGACGTCGAGTACTGCACGCCCACGCTCTGCAGGGCGGTTGCCGGCCCCACGAGCCGGTTGAGCATGCTCGCGAACGCGACCGCGGTACCGATCGAGATCGGCGCCGAACCGTGCGCGAGCGCAATGCCCGCGAGCCAGTAGACGACCGCCGGGATCATGGTCAACATGGCGCGACGCGAGGACAGGATCCACTTGCCGCTCATCGCCGCCTGCATCTCGGTACGCGACAGGTCGAGCGACTCGGCCTCGAACCGGGACGTGAGCGCCTGCTGCCGGCCGAGCGTCTTGGTCAGCAGCACACCGGCCACCGACAGGGACTCCTCGATCAGACCGGTCATGCCGGCAAGTCGCCGTTGCCGCCCGCGCGCGATGTCCCGCCGGGTGCGCCCGAGCCGGATCGAGGCGACGAGGAACGCCGGCACCACCACGAGGCAGACGCACGCCAGCTGCCACTGCATGACCAGCGCCGCGATCGCCACCGCAGTCGCGGCAAGAACGTTCTGGACGGTCGAGCTGGCCGTATTCGTGACGACGTTGTCGACGCCGCCGATGTCGTTGCCGATCCGCGAGAGCAGCTCGCCGGCGCGCGTGCGGGTGAAGAAGCGCAGCGACATCCGCTGCAGGTGGGCGTAGACGCCGACCCGCAGGTCGTGCATGACGCGCTGGCCGATCAGGTTCGACAGCCAGGTGGTCCCGACGCCGAGCGTCGCGGTGGCGGCCGCCGCGAGCAGCATGCCACCGGCCAGCCAGCTGACCAGCGAGGCGCTGCGTTCGGGTAGCGCCCGGTCGACGATCTCGCGCAGCAGGAACGGGGAGGTGACGCTGGTCAGCGCCTGCGCGGCGGCGATCGCCACCAGGCCGAGCACCTGCCAGCGGTACGGACGGAACAGGTTGGCGATCCGGCCTAGCGGGACGGCGTCCGCCGCGGCGGCCGGCTCATCGCGGAGCTGGGCCGTTGCATCGGCCGGCGCCGTCATGCGCGTCTCACCTCTCGACCGTGACAACGCCGCGCTCGAACTCGGCAAGCCGCTCCATCAGTTCCGCCGCGCGCAGCAGCTCGGCGCACTCGTCGCCCGACAGCACGTGTGCCATCGCCCGCGCCAGCCAGGCGTCGCGCGGCGCCATCTCGTCGTTGAGTGCGCGCCGACCGGCTGCCGTGATCGTCAGCAGGAACTGCCGCCCGTCGCCGGGGTCGGTCGTGCGCAGCAGGTAGCCGGCGTCCTCCAGGGCGGCGAACGTGCGCGTGAGCGACTGTGGCTGCATGCGCAGCTGCGCGGCCATCTCCCCGGGCGTCATCGCGCCGTGGGTCATCAGCCGGCCGAGTACCGCTGTCTGGTTCAGGCTCAGCTCGCCGCCGCGTTCGGCGCGGGCCCGCGCGGCCAGCCCGGTGGCGGCGCGGCGCAGCACGGCTGCCTCAGCGCGCGAGACACGGGTAGTACGCATGTGCGTAACATACCGTACGCAGTTGCGTACTACTGCTCGTCGAGCGCTTTGGTCAGGTCGTGGGCCAGGTCGCCGCGTCCGGCCACGCGCACGCCGTCGAGCCCGAGCCACTGCGCGGTGATCGCCAGCTCCGCGGCCAGCTCCCGCGCAGTGTCGTAGGGGTCGGCGCCGTCCTCCAGGTACGCGCCCTGCACGCGCAGCACGCCGGCCTGCCGGTCGGATTTCAGGTCCACGCGTGCGACCAGCGCCTCGCCCAGCAGGAACGGCAGCACGTAGTAGCCGTGGACGCGCTTGTGGGCGGGCGTGTAAATCTCGATCCGGTACCGGAAGTTGAAGATCCGCTCGGTGCGCTCGCGGAACCAGACCAGCGAGTCGAACGGCGACAGCAGGGCGCGCGCCGCAACCCGGCGCGGGAGACGCGTCCCCGGCCACAGGTAGGCCGGCGCGTTCCAGCCGGTCACCTCGACGGGGAGCAGTTCGCCGGCATCGACGAGTTCGGCCACCCTGGCCTTCGAATCGCCGTGCGGCAACCGGAAGTAGTCGCGCAGGTCCGGCTCGGTAGCCACGCCGTACGCGCGCGCCGCGATCCGCACCAGCTCGCGCTGCGCGTCCTCCTTCGACGGCGTCGGCGTCGCGATGACCTCCCGCGGCAGGACGCGCTCGGGCAGGTCGTAGAGGCGCTCGAAGTTCACCCGGCGCGCGGCAGTGACCCGTCCGGCCCAGAACAGGAACTCCAGCGCCACCTTGCCGTCGTGCCAGTTCCACATCTGCCCGGCGCGGCGGGGCGCACGCTCGATCCCGGTGTCGCCGGCGCGCAGCGGGCCCTGCTCGGAAACCAGGTCGAACACCTGCTCCAGCAGCTCGGGATTGTCGCGGGCGACGCGCTGCATCCCGCCCCATGCCTCTGCGGACGCGCGCTCCATCCGCCAGCGCAGCAGCGGCTGCAGCTCGACCGGCACCAGGGACGCCTCGTGCGCCCAGTACTCGAACAGCTCCCTCCGGATGGGGCCGGAGGTGTGCGCGGCGAGCTTGTCGAGCAAGTCGCGCGGGTACGGCCCGAGGCGCGAGAACAGCGGCATGTAGTGGGTGCGGCAGAAGACGTTCACCGAGTCCAGCTGCAGCACACCGATCCGCTCGAGCACCTTACGGATGTGGCGCGCGTCGATCCGGCCGGACGGGCGCGGCTCGGCAAAGCCCTGCGCGGCGAGCGCGATACGCCGGGCCTGCGCGGCACTCAGGCGCTCGCGCCGGACCGTCGACGATGCCATGTCCGACAACTTAGGGGTGATCACCGACAGCGGCCCGTCGGGTCCGCATGACAGGATGCCTTGGTGTTCGAGCACCTCGTCGAGTCGATCGGCAACGCCGTCGGCGTCTGGTTGTACGTCATCGCCGGGGCGCTGTGCTTCGCCGAGGCCGCGATCCTCGTCGGCATGGTGTTGCCCGGCGAGACGGCCCTGCTGGTGGCGGGCGTGTTCTGCCAGCACGGCACGCTGCAGTTGTGGCTGATGATCGTCGTCGCCGTCGTATGCGCGATCGCGGGCGACTCGGTCGGTTTCGAGTTCGGCAAGAAGTTCGGCCCTCCGCTGCGCCGGTCACGGCTCGGGGAGTGGGTCGGGGAGCACCGATGGCAGATGGTGGACGGCTTCTTGCACCGGCACGGCGGCAAGGCGGTCTTCCTGGGACGCCTCACCGCACTGTTCCGCGCCCTGATCCCGTCCATGGCCGGCATGAGCGGGATGCGCTACCGGACGTTCATCGTCTGGAACATCGCAGGCGCAATCATCTGGGCACCCGGCTGCGTCCTACTCGGCTACGCGTTCTCGACGTCGCTGGACACCGTCGGCAAGACGCTCACCTGGGCCCCCTTCGCGCTGATCGGCGCCATCGTGATCGTCTACGTCGGCATGCACCTGCGCCGCCGGCGGCTCGAGCGCGCGGACGCGGCGGACGACTGACCGATCGCGGTCACTAGGCTCGGTTCATGGCCGATGTGAGCGTGCGCGCCGCGCTTCCTGATGACGCGGACGAGATCGGCCGCATCCAGGTCGTGACCTGGCAGGTCGGCTACGCCAAACTGCTGCCCGCGCCGGTGCTCGACGCGCTCTCGACCGAGCAGGCCACGAACATCTGGCGGGACGCGATCAGCACGCCGCCGTCGTCCCGTCATCACGTGCTCGTGGCGAAGGAACAGGACTGGACGGTCGGGTTCGCCGCGCTGGGTCCGGCCGCCGACCTGCAGCCGGACGACCCGGAGCCGGACACCACGGCGGAGATCAGCCCGATGCTGGTCGAGCCGCGCTGGGGCCGCCGCGGCCACGGCTCCCGGCTGCTCGCCGCGGCCGTCGACCACGCGCGCCGCGACGGCATGACCCGCGGAATCATCTGGATCCCCGAGGCCGACACCGCCTCGCGCGACTTCTACACCTCGGCCGGCTGGGCACCCGACGGCTTGGCGCGCGCCCTCGATACCGGGGCCGGCGAGCTGCGCGAGATCCGCCTGCATGTCTCGCTGGCCGAGTGACGGGGCGACCGTTGTTCACCGGCTTCCCGTCCGCGGCCCTGGACTTCTACGACGACCTGGAGGCGGACAACTCGAAGGCGTTCTGGGCAGAGCACAAGGCGATCTACGACCAGTCGGTGCGCGCGCCGTTCGAAGCGCTGGCCGTCGAGGTGGAGAAGGAGTTCGGTCCCGCCAAGCTGTTCCGTCCGTACCGCGACGTGCGCTTCAGCAAGGACAAGACGCCGTACAAGACGCACCAGGGCATGTGGCTGGGCGAGACGTCGGTGTACGTGCAGGTCTCGGCGGCGGGCCTGTTCGTGGCGGCCGGCTACTGGCAGACCTCCCCCGGGCAGGTCGAGCGTTGCCGCCGCGCGGTAGCCGACGACGTCGCCGGCGCGGAACTCGAGCGTGCGGTCGCCGCGGTCCGGCGCAAGGGGATGACTGTCGGCGGACACCAGCTCACCCGCGTCCCGAGCGGCTTCGACAAGGACCATCCGCGGGCCGAGCTGCTGCGCCACAAGACGCTGACCGCGTCGCGCGAGCTGGGCTTCCCGGACTGGTTGCACACCGCACGCGCGAAGGGCGAGATCGTCAGGGCCTGGCGTGCGCTGCGTCCGCTGGTGACCTGGTTGGACACCCACGTCGGTCGCGACTAGATGCTCGCCGGCCGCCCGAGGCCCGCAACGGACTGTCGATCACGGCGGTGGGTAGCGTCCCGTTCGTGTTCCACATCGTCTTCGTCGAGCCGCGCATCCCGCCGAACACCGGCAACGCGATCCGGCTGTCCGCACTGACCGGTTCGCACCTGCACCTGGTCGAGCCGCTCGGGTTCACCATGACGGACGCGCAGCTGCGGCGCGCCGGGCTGGACTACCACGACCTGGCGACCGTGACCGTCCATCCGGATCTGCAGCACCTGTGGGATGCAGTGCTGCCCGCGCGCGTCTTCGCGTTCACGGCGTCAGC
This sequence comes from Jatrophihabitantaceae bacterium, assembly GCA_035765515.1. GTDB lineage: Bacteria > Actinomycetota > Actinomycetes > Mycobacteriales > Jatrophihabitantaceae > DASRSS01. Next base: position 18,324 of record DASTXN010000046.1, read on the forward strand.
CACCACCCGGTTCGCAGACGTCGCCTACGAGCCCGGGGACGTGTTGATGTTCGGCCCGGAACCCACCGGGCTCGCGCCGGAGGTGTTGCACGACCCGCACGTGACCGATCGGCTGCGCATCCCGATGCTGCCCGGACGGCGGTCTCTGAACCTGTCGAACTCGGCTGCTGTTGCCGTCTACGAGGCCTGGCGCCAGCAGGGCTATCCGGGCACCTGACCGGCCAGGTCGATGGCGGTGCGCATCGCCGCTCGGGCCCGCTTGCGGTCGCCGGCGTAGTCGTACGCCTCGGCCAGCCGGTACCAGCCGCGCCAGTCGTCCGGCGCCGCCTCGACCTCGGCCTTGCGCTCGGCGAACAGCGCATCGGCCGCAGTCCGCTCGATCCGCCCGGACGGCAGGCGGGGCAGGTCGGGGTCGGCGGGAACGCCTTCGTCGTCCAGTTGCCTGCCGAGCCGCGCGGTGGCGGCGCCGAAGCGCAACTCGGCGACGACTACCCACAGCCCGACCAGCGGCAGCACGAGGACGGCGCCCCCGAGCACCTTGAGCGCGATCCGGTCCTGGCCCAGCAGGTACATGCCGCGATAACCGATCAGGGCGAAGTACACGGCGAGCGCGCCGAGGAGCCCGGCGACGATCCGCTTCGCCGTCAAGTGGTCACAGCTCGAGCAGCGCTTCCAGCCCGACCGTGAGCCCCGGCCGGCCGCTGACACCACGCACCGCGAGCAGCACACCCGGCATGAACGAGGACCGGTCCAGGGAGTCGTGCCGGATCGTCAGCGTCTCGCCCTCGGCGCCGAACACGATCTCCTGGTGGGCGACCATCCCGGCGATGCGCAGCGCGTGCACGTGAATGCCCTCCACGTCGGCGCCGCGGGCACCGTCCAGCGCCTGGCTGGTGGCGTCCGGTGGCGGCTGCATGCCGGCATGAGCCCGCGCACCCGCGATCAGCTGCCCGGTGCGGATCGCGGTGCCGCTCGGGGCGTCGACCTTCCCGGGGTGGTGCAGCTCGATCACCTCGGCCGACTCGTAGTACTTGGCCGCGAGCTGCGCGAACCGCATCGACAGCACGGCACCGATACCGAAGTTCGGCGCGACCAGCACACCGGTCTCCGGCGCGTCGGCCAGCCAGGTGCGGATGGTCTCCAGCCGCTCGGTGGTGAAGCCGGTTGTGCCGACGACGGCGTGGATGCCCTGGTCGATCGCGAAGCGGACGTTGTCCATCACGACGTCCGGATGCGTGAAGTCGACGAGCACCTGGGCACCGGCGTCCGCGAGGCTGAACAGCCAGTCACCGGCGTCCACCATCGCGACCACCTCGAGGTCCGGCGCCGCGTCCACCGCCTTGCAGACCTGCTGCCCCATGCGACCACGCGCACCCAGCACCCCGACGCGAATCGGCTCACTCATCGCTGACCGCCCCCTGGCTCGCTCGCCCGCTCATCCCTGGCTCCTCTCGACCGCACCGTCGAAGTCGTGCTCGCCGAACGGGCCGACCACGGTGAGGCAGCCGGGCCGGCCGAGCAGGTCGGCGGCGATCTCCGCGACGTCTCCCGGCGTCACTGCGTCGACGCACGCGAGCAATTGGTCGACACCGAGCACGTCGCCGTAGACCAGTTCGCTCTTGCCGATTCGCGACATGCGCGAACCGGAGTCCTCCAGTCCCAGCACGATCGAACCCCGCATCTGCCCCTTGCCGCGCTCGATCTCGGCGACGGTGAGCTCGCCGCGCGCCGCCGCAGCCGTCTCGTCGAGCATCAGGCCGAGCACCTCGTCGGCCTTGCCCGGCTGGCACCCGGCGTACACACCGAACTGACCGACATCGGTGTAGGCGGTGTTGAACGTGTAGACCGAGTAGGCCAGGCCACGTTCCTCGCGGATGCGCTGGAACAGCCGCGAGCTCATCCCGCCGCCGAGCGCAGCGGACAGGACGCCCGCCGCGAACCGGCGCGGGTCGTGCCGGGATACGCCGTGCATGCCGTAGATCAGGTTCGCCTGCTCGGAGTCCTCGGCCACCACGCGCACCGGCACGGCGGGCGGCGCGACCGGGCGCTGCGCGGGAACGGACGCGGTCGCCGGCGCGCGCCGTCCGTCCAACTGGCCGTCGAAGGCCTTGCGCAACAAGCGGATCGCCGCGGCGTGATCGACGGCGCCGGCGATGGACACGACCATCGACTCCGGCGCGTACCGGCGCTGGTAGTAACCCGCGATCTGCCGACGGGTCAGGGCGCCGATCGAGGACACGGTGCCGAGGATGGGCCGTCCGATCGGGGTGTCGCCGTGCAGTGCGGCGGCGAACTCGTCGTGCACCAGATCGGCCGGGTCGTCATCGCGCATCGCGATCTCTTCGAGCACCACGCTGCGCTCTATGTCCACGTCCTGCGCGGTGACGGTCGCGTTGAGCACGACGTCGGTCACGATGTCGATCGCCAGCGGCAGGTCGCGATCCAACACGGTCGCGTAGAAGCAGGTGTGCTCCTTCTCGGTGAACGCGTTGAACTCTCCCCCGACCGCGTCCATCGCGCTCGCGATGTCCAGGGCCGAGCGGGTCGTGGTGCCCTTGAACAGCAGGTGTTCCAGGAAGTGACTGGTTCCCGCGAGCGCGGGCGTCTCGTGCCTTGAGCCGACCGGTACCCACACGCCGACGCTCACGCTGCGCACGCCCGGCATGGACTCGGAGATGACGCGCAGTCCGCCGGGGAGCACGGTGCGCGTGATCTCGCTGCCGCCGGTGGCCGGCAGCCGGACGGTCGTCGCGCGGGTTGTTCGCATCCCGCGATCCTATGGGGTCGGCTGTGGGGTGGCCGCCCAGCGCCGCCTGCAGCCGGTGGCCAGGCCGTGATTGCCCGAGTCAGCCACTGGCGGACGGGACTGCACCGGCGGACATCGGGGTTTGCTAGCAAGAACGCGAGCAGACCTCACGCATCGGACAAAGGTGCACGCGCGGGCATCGGGCTCTGCTGGCCCATTCGCTAGCAGACCTCGATCAGCGGCGTCAGGACTACCGCCGCCGGGTTGAGCTGACCGAACAGCGGTCCGTCCTGCTGGAGCCGCGCCGCGGGCTCTACTCGGGCAGGTTCCAGGCGTCTGGTCAGGTGTCGGCCACCGCTCGTTGCGCGAGCTTGTACGCGGTCGCGCCGAAGAGCACCAGCGTGGCTTCGCCGTCGTTGGACGCGGCCCGGATCGTGTCCACGGCCTGGCGCACCGCGTCGTCCATCGGCCAGCCGTACACGCCGGCCGAGATGAGCGGGAACGCGACCGTGGCCGCGCCGAGTTCAGCCGCGACCCGCAGCGACTCGCGGTAGCAGGAGCGCAAGGTCTCGACGTCCCCGTGACCGTAAACCGGGCCCACCGTGTGGATCACCCACCGGGCCGGAAGGTTGCCCGCGGTGGTGGCGACCGCCTGTCCCGGCGGCAGCCCGTCCGGCAGCGTCGTCGCCCGCAACTCGCGGCAGGCGGCGAGCACGGCCGGTCCGCCGACCCGGTGAATCGCGCCGTCCACTCCGCCACCCCCGAGCAGCGAGGAGTTCGCCGCGTTGACGATCGCGTCGACGTGCTGCGTCGTGATGTCGCCCTGGACGAGGTTCAGCTGCATCGCGTGCCAGCCCTCAGCGGGGCAGCCAGGCCTCGGGCGCGTCCAGCAGTTCGGCCACGTGTGGCGGCAGCTCACCGCGGAGCACGTCTGCCAGCGTCGTCTCGTCGAGCACCGCGCGGATGGCGGCCCGCACCGCGACCCACACCTGCGGCAGGTGCTCGGCCACGCCGCTGTAGGTCGTCTCGTGCGGCCGCAGTCCACGCACCTCGGCCAGTGGACCGTCCACCTCGCGGATCACACTGGCGATGGTGATCTCGGCCGCCGGCTTGGCGAGCGCGTACCCGCCGTCGGCACCGCGCTGGCTGCGCACCAGCCCGCCGCGGCGCAGCTCGCCCAGGATCGCTTCGACGAACTTGCGGGGCAGGCCCTGCTCGGCGACGACGATGTCGACCTTGACCAGGTCCGGCTCGTGCGAGGCGAGGCTGAGCAGCGCACGCACCGCGTAGTCCGACTTCGCCGAGATCTGCACGCTGCCATTGTCGCATTCGCTCGGTGGCGTTGTCGCAGGGTTCAGCGCGGCGCCCGGACCCAGACGCGCCCGCCGCTCTCCAATGCCATCGCGTCCACCTGGCCGCGGGTGAGCTGTGCCCACGGGGCGCCGGCCTCGGTCTGCAGCTCGACCCGCACTTCGAAGCCGATCCGCTGCAACCGCTCGACCTTGGCCTCGACGCCGCCGTCCACCGGCCGGTCGAACAGCTCCAGATCGTGCGGACGCACCTGCCGGCCACCGAAGTCCGTGACCGGACCGAGGAAACCCATGACGAAGTCGTTCGCCGGACGGTCGTACAGCTCGTCGGGTGTCCCGGCCTGCTCGATCCGGCCGTGGTTGATCACCACGATCTCGTCGGCAACCTCCAGCGCCTCCTCCTGATCGTGCGTCACGAAGACCGTCGTCACGTGCACCTCGTCGTGCAGCCGCCGCAACCAGTCCCGCAGCTCCTTGCGCACCTTGGCGTCCAGCGCGCCGAAGGGCTCGTCCAGCAGCAACACCTGCGGCTCGACTGCGAGTGCGCGGGCCAGAGCCATCCGCTGGCGCTGGCCGCCGGACAGCTGCGCCGGCAACCGGTCCGCGAACTGATCCAGGTGCACCAGCTCCAGCAGCTCATGCACGCGTCCGCGGATCTCCTCCTTCGGGCGCCTGCGCACCTCCAGGCCGAACGCGACGTTGCGGTACACGGTCAGGTGCTTGAAGGCCGCGTAGTGCTGGAAGACGAAGCCCACGTTGCGCCGCTGTGCGGGCATATCCGTCGCCTCGATCCCGCCGATGCGGACGCTGCCCGCGTCCGCCTCCTCAAGCCCGCCGATGATCCGCAGCAATGTCGATTTGCCGCCACCGCTCGGACCGAGCAGCGCCGTCAACCGCCCGCTCGGCACGTGCAGATCCACGCCGTCCAGCGCGACGAAGTCACCGAACCGCTTGCAGATCCCTTGTGCCTCGATGCTCACGAACTCCCCTTTCTCCACCCGGTGCAACCTTGTCCCTGCGCAGCGACGCGACGACGATGGCCGCGACGGTCACGACCACGAGCAGCAGCGCGAGCTGGTACGTGCCGCCTTCCAACTGCGTGTACTTGTCCTCGATCAGCAATGTGACCGTCTGCGTCTGTCCGGCGCCGCTGATGCCGCCGGAGACGACGCGCACCGCGCCGAACTCACCCAGCGAGCGGGCCAGACTCAGGACCACGCCGTAGGACAGGGCCGGCCGGATCGTCGGCAGCGTGATGCGCACGAACTGCTGCCAGGCGTTCGCGCCGAGCACGCGGGCCGCCTGCTCCATGTCGGTGCCGGCCTCGTCCAGGACGGGGACGATCTCGCGCAGCACCAGCGGGAAGCTCACGAACGTCGTCGCCAGCACCATGCCCGGCAGCGAGTAGATGACCCGGATGCCGGCGTCGGCGAGATCCGTCCCGAACCAGCCGTCGACCGGACCGTAGACCAGGACGAGCGCGAGCCCGGCCACGATCGGCGACACGGAGATGGGCAAGTCGGCCACCGCGCTCAGCAGCCGCCGTCCTGGCAGCCGATAACGCGTCAGCAGCAGCCCGAACCCGACACCGAACACGGTGTTCAGCACGACCGCGATCAGCGACACCTCAGCCGTGAGTCGGTAGGCGGTGACGGCGGACGGTGAGCTCAGCGCGGCGGCGAGCTCGGACCAGCCCGCCCCGGCGACCTTGCCGACGATGACCACCAGCGGGACGGCAACCAGGACGGCGACGTAGATCAGCGCAAGCACCCGCAGCCCCCTACGCACGGCGCGGCTAGCCATAACGACGGGCCTGACGCTGCAGCACGTCCAGTCCGAGCAGGACTGCGAGACTGATCGCGAGCAGCACGGTCGAGACCGCGGCCGCGCCTACGTAGTCGTAGTTCTGGATCCGGCCGTACGCGTACAGCGAGGTGACCTGCGTCCGGTTCAGGCCGCCGCTGATGAGCAGCACCGAGCCGTACTCGCCCATCGCGCGAGCGAAGCCAAGCCCCGCACCTGATGCGATCGCGGGCAGCAACTGCGGGAGCACGATGCGGCGGAACGTCGTGACGGGACCGGCGCCGAGGCATGCGGCAGCCTGTTCGGCCTCGACGTCCAACTCGAGCAGCACAGGTTGAACGGCCCGCGCCACGAACGGCAGCGTCACGAACAGCAGTGCGAACGCGACCGCCTTCTGCGTGCCGTAGATGTCGAGGTGGATCGGGCTGGCCGGTCCGTAGACGCTGATCAACACCAGCCCGGCCACGATGGTGGGCAGCGCGAACGGTATGTCGATGACGATCTCGACCAGCCGCTTGCCGGGGAACTCGTCGCGCACCAACACCCAGGCGATCACCGTCCCCATCACCGCGTTGATCACCGTGATGACCAGGGAACTGATCACGGTGAGACGCAGCGACGTGATGGCCTGCTCGGTCGTGACCGCCGTCCAGAAGCCGGACCAGCCGCCGGCGAAACTCTTGGTGACGACGGCGGCTAGCGGAATCAGGACCAGCAGGCTGAGCCAGAGCACGGACACGCCGAGCCCGGCCGCTGACGGCGCGCGGAGTCGAGCGAGTTCGCGCTCACCCATTCGCCTTCTCGATCTGACTCACGATGCCGTTGTCCGGATCGAAGAACTCGGTGTTCACCTTCGTCCAGCCGCCGAGGTCGTCGATCGTCTCCAGCTTGGTGATCGGCGGGTACGGATTCGACGGGTCGTTCGCGCCCTGGACGGTGGCCGGCACGTCGGCCGGGTTGAGCGGGCGGAAGCCCTCCGCCGCGAACGCCTTCTGCCCGGCGTCGCTCTCGACGTAGGACAGGAACTTCTTGGCAGCGCTCGACGCGTTCTTGGTCACCGCGACCGGATTCTCGATCTTGAAGGTGTCGCTCGGCACCACGTAGTCGAGTTGCTTGCCGGCCTGCTTGGCCGCGATCGCCTCGTTCTCGTAGGAGATCAGCACGTTGCCGGTGCCCTGCAGGAACGCGGTGGTGGCGTCCGCACCACTGGCCGGCTTGCTGACCACGTTCTTGAAGAACGCGGCCAGGAACGCCTTGGCGTCGGCGTCCGTACCGCCGGTCTGCAGCTTGTGGGTGTAGGCGGCCAGGATGTTCCACTTCGCTGATCCGGACGTGGCGGGGTCGGGCGTCACGATCTGCACGCCCGGCTTGACCAGATCGTCCCAGCCGGTGATGTGCAGCGGGTTGCCGGGCCGGACCACGAATGCGACGACCGAGGTCGTGCCGATGCCCTTGGTGGGGCCGGTGTTCCAGGACGGGTCGACGAACTGCGGCACCAGTTTCGTCATGTCCGGTTCGAGGGAGAGGCCGACGTAATCGGCAGGCTGACCGCTCGCGACCGCCTTGCTCTGGCTACCGCTCGCGCCGTAAGACGCTGAGAAGCTGACACCCCGGCCGGACGCGGTGGCTTGGAACGCCTTTTCGACGGCGTCATAGCCCGGCTTGAGAACCGAGAACCCGACGATCGCGACCTTGTTCGGCGCGCCCGCGCCGCTGGATGAGCAGGCGGCGAGTACCACCGCCGCTGCGACGCCTGCCGCGACGGCGCCTGCTGCTCGCCCACGGTCGCGCCCGGTCCTGGACCTGATCATCTCGCTAGCCTTCCTACTATGTCTGTTAACTCTATGGAGTTACTAGACATTAGCAGAAAGCACCACCCCGGCCATTCGCTGAAGGGCTCCGCGCGGCTACACCGGCTCGGCGGCCGGTTGCGGCGCGCCGCGCGTGAGCGTCTCGGGCGCGCTGACGATGGCCAGCACCGGCACCGCGCACACGGCCGCGTTCACGAGGAACATCGGGCCGTAGCCGTGCGCGTCCGCCAGCCATCCGGCGGCGACCGGCCCGACGACGGCACCGAGGTCGCCGGCCATCTGGAACAACGCCACCACGCCACCCGCCCGGCCGCCGCCCACGACATCGCCCATCACTGCGCCGGGAGCGACGGAGTCGGCGGCGCCACCGATGCCGAGCAGCACCATCGCGACCAGCAGCCCGCCGATCGACAGCGCGGACGGGAGCACCGCGAACCCCGCGGCCGCCGCCAGCAGTCCGGCGACCATGACCGGCCGCCGGCCGCGGGTGTCCGCGACGCGTCCGAACGGCATCAGCATGGCCCCGCTGATCACGCTGACGAGCAGGAACGCCGCGTACACCCAGCCGGAACCGAGGTGCAGCCGGTCGGTGACGAACTGCGGCACCATCGCCGAGCGCGCGCCGACGATCGCGAAGTCACCGGCGAATCCGGCCGCGAGCGCGGCCAGGTAGGCGCGCTGGCGGAGCGCTCCGCGCAGCGGGACGGGCGTCTCCCGAACGCGCTGGCGCGCCGCGAACTCGCTGTGCCGCAGCGTGCTCAGCCCGAGCGCTCCGGCGACCACGAGCGTGCCCGCGTAAAGGAAGAACGGTGCCCGCAGCGACCAGACCGCCACGGTCCCGACGGCGGGCCCCGCGATCATGCCCAGCAGAAACGCCCCTGCCCAGGTGCCTTGGGCCCGCCCGCGCAGATGGCTGGGGGTGACCCGCACCAGGATGCTCGCGGCGCTGACGCTGAACATCACCGAGCCGGCACCGCCGATGCCCCGCAACAGCAGCAACTGCCAGTACGCCTGCGACAGCCCCGCGAGCAGGCTGGAGACGGCCACGACACCGATACCGGTCGCGAGCATGACCCGCTCACCGAAGGCGTTCACCAGCCGTCCGACGAACGGCGCAGTGATCAGCCGCAGGAACGCGAACGCGCTGATCACCGCGCTCGCGGCGGTCTTGCTGACGCCGAACTCGCGCGCGAACAGTGGGATCGCCGGGGCGACGACGCCGTAGCCGAGCGCGACCATGAACGCCACCACGACGAGCGCGCGCACCTCGGTGGGCAGTTCCCGCAGCCCGAACGCCCGCATGGTCCGTCCCCCCTTCCGCGACAGCGTCCCTTGCCACGAGTGGGCAGATACGCGTCGAGTGGGCACCTATAGGTGCCCACTCGCGCGCTAGGTGCCCACTCGACGAGGGGCGGTGATCGTTTTCGGCTTGCTCAGGCCTCGACGGCCGCGTCCGCCGTGGCGCTGTCGGACGAGTCGTCGGCTGCGTCCACCAGGCCCAGGCTGATCTTGCCGCGCTGGTCGATCTCGAGGATCTCGACCTGGATCTTGTCGCCGACGTTCACGACGTCCTCGACCTTGCCGATGCGCTTGCCCTTGCCCAGCTTGGAGATGTGCACCAGGCCGTCCTTGCCCGGCAGCAGCGAGACGAACGCGCCGAACGCCGCGGTCTTGACGACCGTGCCGAGGAAGCGCTCGCCCACCTTGGGCATCTGCGGGTTGGCGATCGCGTTGATCCGGTCGATCGCGGCCTGGGCGGACGGGCCGTCCTCGGCGCCGACGTAGATCGTGCCGTCGTCCTCGATCGTGATCTGGGCGCCGGTGTCGTCCTGGATCGAGTTGATCATCGCGCCCTTGGGGCCGATGACCGCGCCGATCTTGTCGACCGGGATCTTCACCACGGACACGCGCGGCGCGTACGGGCTCATCTCGTCCGGTCCGTCGATGGCCTCGGCCATGACGTCCAGGATGTGCAGGCGCGCGTCGCGGGCCTGCTTGAGCGCGGCGGCCAGCACCTCGGACGGGATGCCGTCGAGCTTGGTGTCCAGCTGCAGCGCCGTCACGAACTCGCGGGTGCCGGCGACCTTGAAGTCCATGTCGCCGAACGCGTCCTCGGCACCGAGGATGTCCGTCAGCGCCACGTACTCGGTCTTGCCGTCGACCTCGTCGGAGACCAGGCCCATGGCGATACCGGCGACCGGTGCGCGCAGCGGCACACCGGCGTTGAGCAGGCCCAGCGTGGACGCGCAGACCGAGCCCATCGACGTCGAGCCGTTGGAGCCGAGCGCCTCGGACACCTGGCGGATCGCGTAGGGGAACTCGTCGCGGCCCGGCAGCACGGGGACGAGCGCCCGCTCGGCCAGCGCGCCGTGGCCGATCTCGCGGCGCTTCGGCGAACCGACGCGACCGGTCTCACCGGTGGAGAACGGCGGGAAGTTGTAGTTGTGCATGTATCGCTTGGTGCGCACCGGGCTGAGCGTGTCCAGCCGCTGCTCCATGCCCAACATGTTCAGCGTGGTGATGCCCAGGATCTGGGTCTCGCCGCGCTGGAACAGCGCCGAGCCGTGCACCCGCGGCACGACCTCGACCTCGGCGGAGAGCGTGCGGATGTCCGCCAGCCCGCGGCCGTCGATGCGGACCTTGTCACGCAGGATGCGCTGGCGCACCAGCTTCTTGGTCAGCGACCGGTACGCCGGGCTGATCTCGTTCTCGCGGCCCTCGAAACGCGGCCCGACGAGCTCCTTGGCCAGGTCCTTGAGCCGGTCCAGCTCCGCCTCGCGCTGCTGCTTGTCGGCGATGGTCAGCGCCTGCGCGAGCGGCTCGGACACCTCGGCGGTGACGGCCTCGAGCACGTCGTCCTGGTAGTCCAGGAAGATCGGGAACTCGCGGGTCTCCTTGGCGGCGACCTTGGCCAGCTCGGCCTGCGCGCGGCACAGTTCGGCGATGAACGGCTTCGCGGCCTCCAGGCCCTCGGCCACGACCTCCTCGGTCGGACGCGTGGCGCCGCCCTCGACGAGCTCGATGGTCCGTTCGGTGGCCTCAGCCTCCACCATCATGATCGCGACCTCGCCGTTGGCGAGCGAGCGGCCGGCCACGACCATGTCGAACGTGGCGCGCTCGACTTCGCTGTGCGTCGGGAAGCCGACCCACTGGCCGTCGATCAGTGCCACGCGGGTACCGCCGACCGGTCCGTTGAACGGCAGGCCGGAGATCTGGGTGGACGCCGACGCGGCGTTGATCGCGAGCACGTCGTAGGCGTGGTCGGGGTTCAGCGCCATGACGGTGATGACGACCTGGACCTCGTTGCGCAGGCCCTTGATGAACGTCGGGCGCAGCGGCCGGTCGATGAGCCGGCAGGTCAGGATGGCGTCCTCGGACGGGCGGCCCTCGCGGCGGAAGAACGAGCCGGGGATGCGGCCCGCGGCGTACATGCGCTCCTCGACGTCGACCGTCAGCGGGAAGAAGTCGAAGCCCTCGCGGGGGTGCTTACCGGCCGTGGTGGCCGACAGCAGCATGGTGTCGTCGTCCAGGTAGGCGACGACCGAACCGGCGGCCTGCTTGGCCAGGCGCCCGGTCTCGAAGCGGATCGTGCGCTTGCCGAAGCTGCCGTTGTCGATGGTGGCGACGGTCTCGAAGACGCCGTCCTCGTTCTGGTTGGCCTCTGACATAGAGGTCTCCTCTCGTACGTGACGATGCCGGAGGCACGTGCGACGTACGAGCTCA
>DASTXN010000047.1:0-18203 GCA_035765515.1 Jatrophihabitantaceae bacterium
TCGATGACCAGCCGGTGCGGATTGATCTGTGCTGCCTCGACGGCGGCGCGCACGTCGTCGAGGAACTCGTCGCTGCACAGGTGCCGTCCGGAGATGTTCACGCCGACGGTGAGGGTGTTCGGCCCGATCTCGGCGTCCCAGCGCGAGAGCTGGGCGGTTGCCTCCACGAGGGTCCACCGGCCGATGTCGTTGATCAACGTGGAGAGCTCGGCGGCCGGGATGAAGTCGGCAGGTGCGAGCAGCCCGTGCCCGGGCCGGTTCCAGCGGATCAGCGCCTCCACGCCGCGGGGGCGTCCGGTGCGCAGGTCGACGACGGGCTGGTAGTGCAGCACGAACTCGTCGCGCTCGAGCGCGGCGGCGATCGCGATGTCGAGCTCGGCGCGCCGGGCCAGTTCCGCACGCAGCGCGTCGTCGAACACGTCGTAGCGACCGCGTCCGGCGTTCTTCGCGCGATAGGCGGCCGCGTCGGCCTCGCGGAGCAGTCGGCCGGCGTCCAGGTACGCGTCGTGGCAGATCGTGACGCCGACGCTCGCGCCGACGCGCACCTGCCGGTGGCCGAGGACGATCGGTTCGGCGAGCGCCGTGACGACCCGCTCGGCGAGCCTGACCACGTCGGTCTCGTCGTCGATGTCCTCGAGCAGGATGACGAACTCGTCGCCGCCGAGGCGCGCGACCGTGTCGCCACCGCGGACGATCGAGGTCATCCGTTCGGCACACGCGACCAGCACGCGGTCGCCGGCGTGGTGGCCCAGCGTGTCGTTGACGGTCTTGAAGTGGTCGAGGTCGACGAACATGAGGCCGGTCATCTTGCCGCTGCGGCGGGCGCGGTGCAGCGAGTGCTCGATCAGCGTCATCGCCTGCGCGCGGTTGGGCAGCTCGGTGAGCGGGTCGTGCGCGGCGCGGTAGGCGAGATCGGACTGGGCGGCGTCGCGGTCGTGGATGGCGCCGACGATCGTCTCGACCGATGCGTGCACGACCTCGCCGAGTGGACCGGGCAGCGGCCGCCGCAGCACCTCGCTGTCGAGGTCCCCGGTCGCGACCGCGGTGGCCTGAGCCTCGATGTTGCGCAGGTTCGCGACCGCGGCGGCCAGACCGTTCGCGGCAGTGCGCACCTCGCGGGGGCCGTCGACGGCGACGTCGTCCAGCACCCCCTCGCTGACCTTGCGGGCGCTGGCCGCGAGCCTGCGCAGCGGCCGGGCCACCGAGCGTTGCACGCGCCAGCCGATCAGCAGGGACGCGATCAGGACGGCTGCCACGGTCGCCGCGATCGCCGCGAGGGCGTCGGTCGCCGACCGGCGTTGAGCGGTCACGGCGTCCAGGGTCCGGGCGACGGCGAGGTGCAGCACGTTGGCAAGGGCCGCGCTGCGTTCCTGGCCGGCCGTGTACAGCCCGACGAGCACCGCCGGGCCGATCCGGCTGGGGTGGGCCGCGACCTTGGCGATCGTGGCGTCGTACGACCGGGCGGTCGGCGTGTCCGTGGCCCGGTGGAGCGCAGCGGCCAGGGGCGCGGCGCCTTGCGCGACGAGATCGGCGTAGGCGGACTGGTACCCACCCCACGCGGACAGGAAGGTGGCGATCGAGGCCTCGGCGTCGGGTGATCCGAGACCGCCCAAGATCGGGAAGAGGCTGCCGGCGAGCAGTGGCAGTTCCTGGTCGCCGAGCTGAACGACCAGCGTGGCACGTTCGAGGTCGCGGGCCGCGCTGTTGGCGGCGCCGACCAGGCCGGCCTTGACCGCCGTCGAGATGGCGTGGTTCTGCGCCGCGGTGAGCCGGGCGATCACCTCGTCGGCGATCTGATAGCCCGCCTGGATGCCGATTCCGGCATCGATGTCCTTGCGCAGCTGAACGATGGACGCGTCTACCGAGGTGGCCAAGCGGTGCGAGCGCGGGTCCGCGGCGAGGGTTGCGACGCCGCGATCGGTCTCCCCGCGCAGCTCGCGCACCGTGGCGTCGGACAGGCCCAGGTCACCGAGTGAGATAGCGGTGACGCCGATGGACTCCGCGAGTGTGGGGATCTTGATGATCGAGTACGCCATGCTCGGGACGAGTTCGCGGAGCAGGTCGCCGCGCACGTCCGAGAGCCGGACGGCACTTGTGAGCAGGCTCTCGGCGTGGCGGGCGTTGTCCGCGCTGTGCGCGCGCTGGACGATCGCCGCGCTCGCGAAGCCGCCCAGACCGATCAACGGGATCAGCGCAAGCACCGTCAACCGGGTGCGCAGCGTGCTCGCACCGCGCGCACCGGGAAGCCTCATCACATACCTGACCTTCGGCACCCATCGGCAGAACTGAAAGGACTGCCCCGGACGTCGCTGGAGCTCACAGCCCGCCGAGTGCGGGCAGGGCCGGCAGGCGCATCAGCGCGAGCGCGGCGTCGGCCGTCTGCGGCCGCGCGAAGTGGAAGCCCTGTGCCGCCTCGACCGAGCAGTTGGTGAGGTTGCCGAGTTGGGCGGCGTCCTCGACACCTTCGGCGATCACCTGCAGGCCGAAGGCGTGCGCGGCGCGGGCCATCAGCTGCACCAACTCCTGATGCGCCGGATCGCACGACGCCACGAAGCTGCGGTCGATCTTCAGCGTGTCGATCGGCAGTCGTAGCAGCTGGCCGATGGACGTGAAGCCGGTGCCGAAGTCGTCGATCGCCACCTGCACGCCGAGCTCGCGCAGTGCCATCAGGTTGGTGGCCGCGGACATGTTCTCGACGAGCACGGTCTCGGTCAGCTCGACGATCAGCCGGTGCGGATCCAGACCCGCCGCGTTCAAGGCGTTCCGGACGTCGTTGAGCAGGTCGTCACTGCACAGGTGCCGCCCGGAGATGTTGACTCCGACGGTGAGGTTGTTGACGCCGATCGCGTCGTCCCACCGGGCGAGCTGCGCTGTCGCCTCGAACAGGGTCCACCGGCCGATGTCGTTGATCAGCGCGGACGTCTCGGCCGAGGGGATGAAGTCGTTGGGCTGCACCAGCCCGTGACCGGGGCGGTTCCACCGGATCAGCGCCTCGACGCCCTGCGGCTGGCCGGTGCGCAGGTCCACGACCGGCTGGTAGTACAGCACGAACTCGCCGCGGTTCAGGCCGTCCGCGATCGCCAGATCCAGTGCTGAACGGCGGGCCATCTCCTCACGCAACGCGTCGTTGAAAATGCTGTAGCGGCCACGGCCGTCCTTCTTCGCCTGGTACGCGGCCGCGTCGGCCTCGCTGAGCAGGCGGCCGGCGTCGATGTAGCCGTCGGTGCAGATCGCCACGCCCACGCTCGCGCCGACATGCAGCTGCCGGTGGCCGAGCTGGATCGGTGCGGCGAGGGTACGGACGACCCGCTCGGCGAGCTTGACGACGTCCGTCTCGTCGGTGATGTCCTCGAGCAGGATGACGAACTCGTCGCCGCCGAGGCGCGCCACGGTGTCACCGCCACGCACCACATCGGTCATGCGCCGGGCGCAGCGGACCAACACGGCGTCACCGGCCTCGTGGCCGAGCGTGTCGTTGACGGTCTTGAAGTGGTCCAGGTCCACGAACATCAACCCGGTCGCCGTGCCGTTGCGCTGTGCCCGGTGCAGCGAGCGCTCGATCGCCACCATCGCCTGCGCGCGGTTGGTCAGCTCGGTGAGCGGATCATGTGCGGCGCGGTAGGCGAGGTCGGTCTGGGCGGCGTCGCGCTCGTGGATCGCGCCGACGATCGTTTCGACCGAGGCGTGCACGACCTCGCCGAGCGGGCCGGGCAGCGGCCGGCGCACCACATCGCTGTCGAGCTCTCCGGCGGCGACCGCGGCGGCCTGGGCCTCGATGTTCCGCAGGTTGGCGACCGCGGCCGCCAGACCTCGCGCGGCCGTGCGGACCTCGTGCGGTCCGTCAACCGGGACGTCGTCCAGCACACCCTCGCTGACCTTGCGGGCGCTGCTGGCGAGCTTCTGCAGCGGGCTGGCGAGCGAGCGCAGCATCCACCAGCCGATGAGCACGGACGCGAGGAAGACGGCGAGCACGATCGCCGCGATCGACCAGAGCGCGGTGACCGCCGAGTGCCGCTGCGCGGCGGCGGCGGACAGCGCCCGGTCGACGGCGAGGTCGAGCACCTTGCCGAGCGCGACGCTGCGCGCCTGACCGGCGCGGTAGAGCTGGATCAGCGTGTCTACCTTGACGACCGAGGGGTTCTTCGCGGCCGCGGCGGCCGTCCGGTCGAAGAACTTCGCCTCGGGCGTTCCGGTCGCCTTGCGCAGCGCCGCCACCATCGGCTTGGAGCCCTGCGCGAGCAGGGTGGAGTACGCGGTGGTGTAGCCGCCCCACACCTGCAGCCACTCCTGCACGACGATCGCGGACTCGGACGGCGGGGCGAGTTCGGGGAACAGGACGGCGGCCAGCCGCGGCAGCTCCAGCTCGGCCAGCTGGACCACCTGGGTGGCGCGGTCGAGGTCGCGCGCGGCCGTGCTCGCGGCGTCCACGACGCCCGTGCCGGTCGCGTCGGTGACGATGGCGTTCTGTGCCTTGGTGAGCCGGTTGATCAGCTTCAACGCGAGGTCGAAGGCCGCGGGGATGGCCACGCCCGAGTCGATCTGGCGCCGCATCAGGGTGATCTGCGGTGTCAGCTGCGCGGCGAGCTTGTGCGTGCGCGGATCCTTTTCCAGCGTGGTCACCGCGTTGTCGGTGCGCTCGCGCAGCGCGACGACCTGCGCGTCGGACAGGCCGAGCTCGGACACGGACACGGAGGTGATGCCGAGCTGCTTGGCGATGATCGGGACCTGCAGGATGGCCCGTGCCAGGCTGGGCACCAGCTCCTGCATCAGGCCGGTGCGCGCCTTGGACGTGTGGGCGGCCGTGGTGAGCAGGTTCTCGACCTGGCGGGCGTTCTGCGCGCTCGAACTGCGCGCGTTGATCTCGGCGGCAGCGAAGGCCGCGACGCCGAGCAGCGGGACCAGGACGAGCACGAGTAGCCGCGTGCGCAATCGGCCGCCATCGCGACGGGTCCCTGGAAGCGCCATGACGGTCAATTCGTCCACCGGTCGCGAATGTTGAGGCCCGAGCTGGATCTTGTTCTGTCTATTCGAATTCAGGCAGGGCCAAATGCCGTCAATTCGGCTCAGTGCGCAATGGTCGCGATGCCTTTCGCGGGCGCGCCCACCGCCACCGTGAATTCCGGTACGTCCGAGGTGACGACCGAATTGGCACCGATCACGCACCTACGCCCGATATTCACACCACTGGTCACCACGACGTTCGCGCCCAACCAGACGTTGTCGCCGACGACGGTCGGCCCCTTGCTGGTGAAACCCTGCCAGGGCACGGGCCGCGCCGGGTCGTCATAGCGGTGGTTGGCGTCGGTGACCACGCAGCCGTTCGCGAGCATGCAGTGCGCGCCGATCTCGACGCGGTCGAGCGCGGCGACCATGACATTGAGGTTCAGCAGTGAACCGCCGCCGATGGAGATGTGCCCGGTGTCGGATGTCAGCCACACGCCCGGTTCGAAATATGCCTGCGCGCCGATCTGCAGCCGCCCCTCGCGCAGCATTTCCAAGACGTTTCCGTGCAACGGGCCGCGGGCGAAGGCGTGCCGCCGGGCGAGTTCGGCGTGCAGCGCGATCCGATTCCACGGCAACCGCGAGCGCTGGTACCAGCGCCATTTGCGCGTCCATTCCAGCAGGGCTGCCGCGTCGATGCGCCCGGCGATCTCTGCGCGCCCGGTCGTGTCTCCGGGTTCGGCGCTATCGACACGGGCCGTCATGGCGCCGATCCTAGAAGGGCTTACTCCGCCTTGCTCAGATGCACCATCGCGTCGTACAGCTGCTCGTCGGTCATCGGCGGCTCGGGGATCGGATGCGCCCGTTCGGCCCGGTAGGCGTCGAGCATGAGGTACAGGTAGCGCCGCCAGGCGTTGGGCGCCGTGTCGCTGGTGGCGTCGATGATCCGGCCGTTGGACCAGATGAGGTTGATGATGTCGGCCTGGGTGATGTCGGGGCGTGCGGCGCCGGCGGCCTGGGCTCGGTCGAGCACCTGCCCGATCTGCTGGCACATCTGGTCGTGGATGCGCTCGGTCTCGGCACTGTCGGTGAAGCGCCGGGAGAGGAGCTCACGCAGGCCGACGCGCGCAGCCCTTACGCGGCCTGGGTGCTGCCCGGGCTGATCCTGGTCGGAACCGGTATCGGGTCGGCCATCGTCTCGGCGGTCGCCATCGGGCAGCAGGGCGTCGAACCGCGTGACGCGGGTTCGGCGGGCGCGATCAACAACGTTTCCCAGCAGCTCGGCGCGGCGCTCGGCGTCGCCGTCATCAGCACCTTCGTCGGCACTGCCACCGATCGCTACCTGGCCCGCCACGGCAGCACGGCCGTCGTCGACGCCACCGTGCACGGGTTCACGGTCGGCTTCTGGTGGGCGGCGGGAGCGTTCTGGGCGGGTGCCGTCATCTGCGGCTTCCTGATCCGTGGCGGCACGCGGTTCCACCAGGAGACCGGCCAACCCGAGCCCCTCGACGAGGTCGTCAGCGGAGTGTTCTGACCCCTAGACGTGGGCGAGCCGGCGACACGGCGGCCCATCCGCAGCACGGCATCACGACCAGCTGATCCACATCCAACGAAGGGAACACATCATGACAACCATCAGCATCATCGGCGCCGGCAACATGGCCGACGCCATCGGCACCCGGGCGGCCAAGCGCGGCCACACCATCGAGCTCATCAGCCGCGACACCGCCAAGGCTCAGGCACTTGCCGATCGGATCGGCAACGGAGCCATCGTCGGCACGTTCGGCAAGGCACCGCAGGGCGACATCGTCATCCTGGCCGTCTTGTACCAAGCGGCGGTCGATGTCGTCACGAGCTACGGCGATGCGCTGGCCGGCAAGGCCATCGTCGACATCTCCAACCCGTTCAACGCCGACGCGAGCGGGCTCGTGACAACGACGGGCGACTCGATGGCCCAGCGGATCGCCGCGGCCGCTCCCGACGGCGCGCACGTCGTGAAGGCGCTCAATTCGATCTTCGGCCACGTCCTAGCCAAGGACAGGCCGTTGGATGCATTCCTCGCCGGCGATAGCGCTGAGGCCAAGGCCGCCGTCGCGGCCTTCTTGGCGAGCCTGGACCTGCGGCCGTTCGACGCAGGGGGTCTGCAGATGGCCTCCGCCCTTGAATGGGCCGGCATCCTGCTGATGGGCCTGGCACGCAATGGCGCCGGCTTCGATCTCGCCCTGGGCGCCGAAGCCGTCTGAGGTTCCGTCCCCAGGTCTGGGCGGCCGCCGTGGTGCGGCTCGTCCAGACCTGGGCGCGTTTGCCTGCGCAGGCACAGGTAGTGGGGCGACCCCGGAAAGGGCGGCGCTCAGATCCAGCTGCCGCCCACCATGACCTTGTCGACCTGCAGCCGGTCGTCCAGCAGCACGAGGTCGGCGCGCAGCCCGGACGCGATCGCGCCGCGCTCGGCGGACAGGCCCAGCAGGGCCGCCGGATTCGTCGCCGCCGCGGCCGCCGCCAACTCGATCGGCAGCCCGACTCCGTCCACGGCGTGTCGCACCGCGGCCGCCATGGTCAGCGTGCTGCCGGCCAGTTGGCCGCCGGGTGCGAGCTGAGCGCGGCCGTCGGTGACGTGCACATCGCGGTCGCCGAGCCGGTAGTGGCCGTCGGTCATCCCGGCCGCGCTGATCGAGTCGGTGATCAGCACGAGCCGGTCGGGCGCGAGCCGGGCCGTCAACCGCACCAGCGATTCGTGCACGTGCACGCCGTCGTTGATCAGCTCCAGGTACGCGCCGCTGTCGAGCGCGGCCACCGCAGGGCCGGGCGCCCGCTGGCCGATCGGTCCCATCGCGTTGAACAGGTGTGTGGCCAGGCTCGCGCCGGCGACGAATCCGGCCCTCGCCTGCTCGTAGGTCGCGGTGGTATGACCTACCGCCGCAATCACACCCGCGGCGGCCGCCTCACCGATCAGCGCGCCGGCGCCGTCCAGTTCGGGCGCGACGGTGATCGTGCGGACGGTGCCCTGGCCGGCGTCCAGCAGCTTGCCGAGCATCGGCAGGTCCGGGGCCAGCAGGTGTGCGGGGTTCTGTGCGCCGCAGCGGCCGGGCGCGAGGAACGGCCCCTCCAGGTGCGCGCCGAGCACGGCGCCGGCCCGGGCCAGCTCGCTGACCCAGCCGAGCTGCTCGCACATGGCGTCGACGGGACCGGCCATCAGCGAGACCACCGTGCCGGTCGTCCCGTGCCTGCGGTGGAACGCGATGCCGCCGGCGAGATCGTCCGCCGAGGCGGTGAAGTCGTGGCCACCGCCGCCGTGCACGTGCACGTCGATGAAGCCGGGCAGCAGCCAGCCGCAGAGTGCCAACCGCTCGCCCGCGGGCGGTTCCCCGCGGCCGACCTGGCCGATCAGCCCGGTCGACGCGTCCACCTGCACCCAGCCGTCATCGAGCACCCCGGACGGTGTGACCACCCGGGCTCCGGTCAGGACCGCCATCAGCCCTTCACCGCGCCCGAGGTGAGCCCGGCCGAGATGCGGCGCTGGAACAGGACGAACAGCACGACCACGGGCAGCGACGTCAACGTGGCGGCCGCCATCATGCCGCCGTAGTCGGCGCCGTGCGTGGAGCTGGTCTGGAACTGCAGCAGGTACACCATCAACGTCTGCTTGTTGTTGTCGAGCAGCAGCGTGTTCGCGACGACGAACTCGTTCCAGGCGAGGATCCAGCAGTAGACGCCGGTTGCGATCAGGCCTGGCCCGGTGAGCGGCAGGATCACCTTGTAGAACGTCTGCCACCGGGTGCAGCCGTCGACCATCGCGGCCTCGTCCAGCTCCTTCGGGATCCCCGCGATGAACGCCCGCAACGTCCAGACGGTGTACGGCATCGAGAAGATCAGGTACGACAGGATGACGCCGATCAGGCTGTTCTTCAGGTGGAACTGGTCGAGCAGCAGGCTCAGCGGGATCGTCAGCGCCAGTAGCGGGATCATCTGCACGACCAGGATCGTCAGCACGAAGACCTTGCGTCCGGCGAACCGGAAGCGCGCGATGGCCAGCGCGCCGAAGAAGCCGACGATCAGGCTGATGACGACCGCTGCGAGCGTGATGATCAACGTGTTCAGCAGGTTCTCCCGGAAGACCGGATCGCTGAGGATCTCGCGGAATGCTCGCAGCGTCGGGTGCATCGGGACGAACTGCGGCGTGGTCCTGCTGAGGTCGGCACCGGTCATGAACGCGGTGATGATCATCCAGTAGATCGGCAGGCCGAAGATCACCGACAGCACGACCGCGAGCGTGTTCCAGCCCCAGACGGACCGACCGCGCCGCGCGCGCCGTGTGTGTTGCCGCGTTTCGGCGTCCTCGGTCCCTGCGGCGGTTGCGGGCGCGCCGATCGTCGTCGCGCTCATTCGGCATCTCCCATCCGGATGAGTTGCCGGATGTACACGGCCATCATCGCGAAGACGCAGACCATCATCAGCACCGCGATCGTCGAGCCGAGGTTGTAGTGGCTGCTGCCGACTCCCTGGGCGTACATGTAGACACCGATCGTCTGGTAACCCGGTTCGGGATGGCCGTTGCGCATGAAGAAGATCTGGTTGAACACGCCGAAGTCCCAGATGATCGACAGCGTGGTCAGGATGACGAGAAGCGGCCGCAGCTGTGGGAGCGTGACACTGCGGAACGCCTGCCATGCGGACGCCCCGTCGACCCGGGCGGCGTCCAGCAGTTCGCCCGGGACCTGAGTCAACCCGGCGTGCAGCGAGATCGCGAGCAGCGGCAAGGCGCCCCAAACGACGACCAGCGTGATCACGCCGAATCCCTGCACCGGGTCCGCGAACCAGTCGTGCCCGCGCATGTTCACCCCGGGCAGCTTGTCGAGCAACCAGTTCACCAGGCCGAACTGGTTGTTGAACATCCAGTAGAAGACCTGGCTGGACACCGTGGTCGGCACGGCCCAGACGAACAGCAGCACGCCGGTGAGCAGCAGCCGCGCCCAGTTCGATACCCGGTTCAGCAACAGCGCGATGCCGATGCCGAGCAGCAGGCTCAGCCCGACGTTGACGGCCGTGAACACGATCGTGCGGAACACGACCGTCCAGAACGTGGAATCACCGAGGACGTTCGCGAAGTTGCGGAAGCCCACGAACGGCGTCGTGCCGCGGTTGTGGAACAGCGCGTACTTGCTGTTCTCCTGCTTGGACAGCGCAAGCAGGATGATCTTGACCAGCGGCCAGCCGGCGACCGCGAGGACGATCACGGTCGCCGGGACGATCAGCAGGTAGGGCAGCCCGGCGGCCCGGTAGCCGCCCACCCGTCGGCGGCGCGGTGGCCGGCCGCCCGGAGGACCCGTCGGCCTCGTGGAGTTCGGAACCACCGGTGGGGCCTGTCCCGCTGCGGTCATGACAGATCGGCGCCTCTCGTGGAGCGGGTCGTGGAGCGGGCCGGTGCCGGACGTTGATCCGGCACCGGCCCTGTATACCTACGCCTCGGCCGGCGTCAGCCAGTGGCGTTGAGCGTGCTGTCGATCTTCTGATCGGCCGTCTTCGTCGCATCGGCGATGCTGCTCTTGCCGGTGGCGATGTCCTGCAGCATGTTCTGCAGCACGCTCGCGCTCTCCACGTTCGCCCAGTTCGGCGAGGTGGGCGTGACCCAGGTGTTCTCTGCGGCCTGTCCGGTCACCACGTTCGCCGGGGACTGCGCCTTGTACGCGGCCAGCAGGCTGGTGTTGTTCGGGATCGCGTACTTGGCCAGCTCCGTCTGGCTCTTGGTGTCGGTGAAGATCTGGATCCACTTCGCGCCCAGACCCGCGTTGCTCGACTTCGCCGGCACCGCCAGGTCGGATCCGCCGAAGAAGCTCGGCATGTACTTGCCGGCCGTCTGGCTGGGCATCGCGAACGTGGCCAGCTGGTCCTTCAGCTTCGGGTCGCCGGTCTTCGGGTCGGCGACCACGCCCATCTCCCAGCCACTGCCGAAGATCGTCGCGACGTGGCCCTTGGCCATGACGGCGTCCTGGTTGGCCTCGTTCGTGGTCGCGCCACCGACCGAGTAGTCCGTCGCCAGCTTCTTCCAGTTCGCAAGGCCCTGCTGCGCCTGCGAGCTCTCCAGCTCCGCCGTCCACTTGCCGTCCTTCTCGGTGGCGATCGTGCCGCCGGCGTCGTGAACGAACGTCATCGCTGCGTACCAGTACTGGCCCGGCATGTAGAAGGCCGAGAAGCTCGAGTCACCGGCGTGTGCGGCCTTGAGCTTGTCCAGGTCGGAGTAGAGCTCGGCCAGCGAGGTGGGCGGGGCGGTGATGCCGGCCGCGCTCCACATGTCCTTGCGGTAGATGACGGTGCGGACGCCGCCGTAATAGGGGACGGCGTAGAGCTTTCCGTTGTAGTTCGCGGTGTCGGCCAGGCCCGCCATCCAGGACGCGCTGTTGTCGAACTTGCTCTTCAGTGAGGTCAGGTCGGTCAGCGCGCCGGCAGCCATGTAGGAGGCTGTCTGCGTGTTGCCGAACTCGACCACGTCGGGGATGCCGGTGCTGCCGGAGAACATCGAGTCCAGCTTGGTCGTGTAGTTGGTCCAGTTCTGCCATTCGATCTTGACCTTGGCACCGGTCTCCTGCTCGAAGCGCTGGTTGGTCTCGTCGACCACGTCCTGCCAGCCCTTCGCGTCGCCCTGCAGCCAGACCGTGATCGTCTTGCCCGCACCGTCGGTGCTGAGGCTGATGCCGCCGCTCTTCGGGGACGAGTTTCCGCCCGAACTGCTGCAGGCGGCGAGGGAGAGTGCCATCGCGGCGGCTGCCACGAGTGCGCCGATCGCTTTGCGCTTCAAGCTTGCCTCCATGGGGTGAGGAACACCGTGCCGAACGGCACCGTGCCAGTGCGTCGGATGGAGCGGGACAAGAATTGATGTAGACGAATTTGGATATTTGCCTAGACCATTTCTGTTGTCAAGGCTTTCCGCTGCGGTGGGCGAACCGTTACCCGACCGAGATCTGCCGAATGCGCCGCGTGATCGTCACGCGTGTGCGGTGAGCGCCTCGCGCAGACTGCGGTGCCGGGCCGCCTGCGCGACCGCCTCGGACGCGGGCAGGCCGAGCAGCAGTTGGAGCACCGCGGCTCGCGCGCTGCCTGCGCAGTCGGCGAGCGCACGCGCCGCGACCTCGGGTGAGCATCCGGCGATCTCCGCGACGATGCCGGCCGATCGCGCGCGCAGCTTCGCGTTCGCGGCGACGACGTCGATCATCAGGTCCCCGTGCACGCGCCCGAGCCGCACCATGGCGGCCGTGGTCAACGCGTCCATCGCGACCTTCTGCGCGCTGCCGGCCGACAACCGCGTCGAGCCGTGCAGCACCTCGGGGCCGACGTCCACGGCGACGGCGACGGCGGCCAGTTCGGCGAGTGGGGACTGCGTCGCGTTGACGACCGCGATCACCGCCGCACCTGCCGCGCGAGCCGCGCGCGCCATCGCCAACGTGTACGGCGTGCGGCCGCTGGCCGCCACCGCGATCACCGTGTCGCGCGCGGTGATCGCGAGATCGGCGAGGTCCTGGTCGGCGAGCGACACGTCGTCCTCGGCGCAGTCGGTGCTCGCCGCGCCGCCGGCCATCCGCGATCGCACGACTGCGGGGTCGAGCCCGAACGTGCCGGGCAACTCGGCCGCCTCGCCCAGGGCCAGCCGCCCGGACGTCCCCGCACCGACGAATACCAGCCGTCCGCCGTCCGCCAGCCGTTGCGCGATCAGCTCGGCGCCGGCGGTCAGCGCGGGAAGCTGATCGCGCACCGCCGGCACCACGCGGTCCTCGGCGTCCAGCAGCAGGCCGATCACCTCGGCGGTCGGCAGCAGGTCGAGCTCCGGCCGATCGCTCACCACGTGCGGGTGACCTTCGACAGGCCGCGTGGACGGTCCGGGTCCTCGCCCCGGGCCACGGCCAGGTGCCAGGCCAGCTGCTGCAGCGGCAGGATCTCCAGCATCGGCAGCAGCTCCTCGGCGATGCCCTCCGCCGCGATCGACAGCCCCGGCCTGGTGGCCGCCTCGCCCTCCGCCGCGACCGGGATCACCCGGGCGTCCACGGAACGGAGGCGGTCCATGACCGGAATCATCGCCTGGCCGCCGCGGCCCGGCGAGGTGATCGCGAGGACGGGCACCGTGTCGTCGATCATCGCGAGCGGGCCGTGCAGCAGGTCCGCGCCCGAGAACGCCTGCGCGGACAGGTAGCTGGTCTCCATCAGCTTCAGCGCCGCCTCGCGCGCGGTGGGGTACGAGTAGCCGCGCGCGGTGACGACCAGCCGCGACACGTCACGCAGCGCGGCGGCGACCTCCGCCGCACCACCGGAGCCGTTCGCGCCGTCCGGTGCGTTCAGTGCGAGCGTGCGCGCGGCGGCCTCCGGCAGTCCGGCCGCGTGCCCGGCCGCGTCCGCGCCGGCCAGCAGCAGGTAGAGCGCGAGCAGTTCGGCGGTGTACGTCTTGGTCGCCGCGACCGCGAGCTCGGCACCGGCGCGCACGTCCACGTGCAGCTGTGCCGCGCCGGCGAGCGCCGAGTCGGCGGCGTTGGTGACCGCGACCGTCAGCGCTCCCAGTTCACGCGCGGCCGCCGTCGAGTCGACCAGGTCCGGCGATCCGCCCGACTGGCTGACCGCGATGAACAGCACGTCGGTCAGGTCGGGACGCGAGCCGTACACGGTCAGCGTCGACGGCGAGGCGAGACCGGCGGGCAGCCCGAGCCGGATCTCGGTCAGGTACTTCGCGTACAGCGCGGCGTGATCGCTCGTGCCGCGCGCGGCGATGAGCACGAAGCGTGGCCGGGCGCGACGCAGCTGTTCGGCGACGCCCGCGATCTCGCCGGCGCTCGCGAGCAGCCGGGCCAGCACCTCGGGCTGCTCGGCGACCTCCGCCGCCATCCGCTCGCCACTCATGGCGATCCTCCTTCTGCCAGGGCCCGGGCGGCCGCGCGGAGCAGTTCGGGCGCGACTCCACGCGTCCGCACGACCGGCGTCTGCCCGGTCAACAGCGCGGGCCAGCCGACGTCGACGATCACCGAGCCCGGGCGCGCATCGGCCAGCGCTACGGCGCCGTCCTGCCAGGCGTGCCGGTCGGGATCGCGCACCACCACGACGAGGGACCGCTCGTCGGCGCGCGCCGCGACCGCGGCCAGGTCCCGGGCCGATCCGACGGCTATGCCCTCGGTGCCCGCGACCAGCTGTGCGAGCGGACCGGCCAGCGACCAGGGCAGTGCGCCGGATGCCATGCCGTCGGGCGGCCGGCACTCGACGACGAGTGGCGCGTGCAGTCGCGGCAGCGGACGGCTCACCTCGACGCACCTCGCCGGGACGCCGGCGACCGCGTCCGCGTCGTAGCGCACCTGCGGATCGCCGACGCCGGCCAGCTCCGCGGTGCGGTGGGACGCGTCCTGCAACCGCTCGAGCGTCAGCCGGCCGTCGGCGAGCGCGGCAGCGACGGCGCGCGGGATCGCTTCGACCAGTTCGGGGTAGTCGAGCGCCCCGGTCTCGATCGCGTCCGCGCCGGCGGCGAGGGCTTGGACGAATCCCTCGACCATCCCGATCGTGTCCGCGACCGCGCGCATCTCCAGGGCGTCGGTCACCACGGCTCCGGTGAAGCCCAATTCGTCGCGCAGCAGCGTGCGCGTGATCGGCGCGCTGATCGTGGTCAGGGCGTCGGCGTCCAGCGCCGGTGCGAGCAGGTGGCCGGTCATCACGGCGCGACTTCCGGCCGCGATGCCGGCCGAGAACGGGACGAACTCCACGGCACGCAGCTGATCGGCCGCGCGATCGAGCACGGCCACCTGGTGGTGCGAGTCCGACCGCGTGGCGCCGTGCCCGGGGAAGTGCTTCAGGCACGCCGCCGTCCCGCCGCGCTGGATGCCCCGCACCGCGGCCGCGACGTGGCGCGCGACCAGCTCGCTCTGCGCGCCGAAGGACCGCACGCCGACCACCGGGTTCAGCGGCTCGACGTTGACGTCGGCCACCGGCGCCAGGTCGAGCGTGACCCCGGCCTCGGCCAGCCGAGCACCGATCGCCGCGTAAACCTCCTCGGTCGCCGCCGGATCGTCGAGCGCACCGAGCGCGGCGGCGCCGGGACTCGCACTGCCGTGCAGCGTGTCCAGGCGGGTGACGTCGCCGCCCTCCTCGTCGATGGCCACGACGATGTCCCGGCCGGCCGCCGACCGCAGCCGGTCGGTCAGCTCGCGCACCTGTTCCCCGCCGTCGCCGACGTTGGAGCCGAACAGGACGACCCCGCCGAGGCCCTCGCCGAGCGCAGCCAGCAGCCACGCCGGTGGCGTCGGGCCGACGAAGCCCAGCAACAGGCAGGACAGCGCCAGCCGGCGCACCTCGCTGTCGTCGGGCACCGCGACTCGCCTCCGGTTGTTCGTGCCCGTCGGCTCCCGGCGACGCGCAAATGGACTAGACCACTTCGCGTCAGCCTGCCTGTTCGGGCAGGTACTGTCAATGGTGTAGACATACTTGTCGTCGCCGTGGAATGAACAGGAGCACCGCGTGGTCGTCGCAGTGTCCGAGCGTGCACCCCGCGAGCCGAAGTACTACCTCGTCAAGCGGCACCTGCTCGACATCATCGGTTCGCTGCCGCCGGGAAGCCTGGTGCCCACCGAGCGCATCCTGACGCTGGAGCTGGGCACCTCGCGCACGACCGTGCGCCGCGCGCTGAGCGAACTCGTCGGCGAGGGCCGCCTGGTGCGCAGGCAGGGTTCGGGCACATACGTCGCCGAGCCGAAGATCAGCTGGCCGTTGCGGATGACCAGCTTCACCGAGCAGGCCGCGGAGGCCGGGTACACGGTGACCACGCAGCTGCTGGACGCGCGCCGGCAGCGTGCGGACGAGGAAGCGGCCGCGCGGCTGGACGTCAAGGTCGGCGCGTCCGTATTCGTGATCGAACGGCTGCGGCTGGTCAACGGCGCGGCAATGGCGGTCGAGCTCTCGCAGCTGTCGGCCGCGCGCTTCCCTGGACTGGTCGCGAAGCTGCGCCGCGAGCCGTCGCTCTACCGCGTGCTCGCCGAGTCGTACGACAGCGCGCCGGTCGAGGCGGACGAGACGATCGAGACGGCGGCCGCATCGCCGCGCAAGGCCGAGCTGCTGGACACCGACACCGGCGCGCCGATGCTCGTGCTCAGCCGGCACAGCTTCGACGCGTCCGGCGCCCCGATCGAATGGGTGCGCAGCTGGTACCGGGGTGACCGCTACACGTTCGTGGCGCGGTTGACGGCGCGCTGACGCGTCACCGGCACTGGCGCCGGGGGACGCCGACTCACGCCACCCAGGTCTGCGGGTTCAGGCCGGCGCGCAGTCGGGCGCGCTCGGCCGCGTCCAGCAGCCGAAGGCGCAGCCGCGCGGTCTCGGTGTCGACGTCGAGCAGCCTGGCCAGCGCCCCGACGTCGTGGTCACCGCCGATCTCGGCGATGGCATCCGCCAGCGCGTCCAGGGTCACCAGCCGCCGCGCGGCCTCGGCGTGCACCAGCATTTCTTCGCGCGCCGCCCACGGCCCGCCGCAGCCGCCGCCGCGCTCCAGGTGCACCAGTTCGTGCGCCAGCGTGCAGCGCTCTTGCGCCGCACTCGTCCCGGCGCGCAGGGCGATGACGGGGACGCGCAACTCGCCGAGGAGCCGCCCTGGCATCGGTTCGCGCACGACCTCGATCCCGGGCCAGTTCTCGGCCAGGTCGCGCCACGGGTCATAGGGCAGATCAGGTGCCGTGCTGCGGGCTTCGTTCTCCATGGCCGGCACCCTGGCACCGGACGGTGACAGCTTCGGCAGGGCCTGTGGACAACGCGCGCGGCCGGCTCACTCGGCCGGCGGCTCGGCCTGCCCGTGCCGTGCCGCCCGGGGCGTTGCGTCCCGCTGGGCGGCGAGTTGCCGTACTGCCGCGCTGCGGCCCCGGCCGCTCCCGCCGCCGGACTCCAGCATCGCTCGGATGACCTCGTCCACCGCGCGGCGCTGGCGCCTGCTCAACCGGCTGGCCTCCGGCGGTGGGATGTAGGGCTCCACGCTCTCGGTCGGCAGGTCGGCCGCTGCCCGCAGGGTCCGCAGCGGCACGTTCAGCACGTCGGCGAAGGCGATCAGGGTGGCCTCGTCGGGAATGCCGTGATCGCCGCGCAGGTACCGCGCGGCGGTGTCGTGGTTGACGGTGTGGCCGCGCTCCTTGGCCGCTCGGGCTATGGCCCGCGCCGACATCCCCGCCGTGTTGGCGGCGTCGAGCGCGTCGGAGAGGGCGCTCACCGCCGCTCACCTGTGTCGCCCCTGGTAGCCACGGCGTAGACACTACTGAGGTCGACCGCCCGCGTGTGGGACCGGGCGGGACGGATCGTGCAGCCATCGTGTAGCCATCGCGCAAACGGCGCCCGCTCGTCCCCCGGCCGGCCCACGCTCGCCGCCGGACCCCGGCCGGACGGTATGACGGCAGACGTCGGACAGCTGCGGTATGGTCTGTCTGTCGTGATAAACCTCGAGATACCGGCCGGGGGAGCGGATGCGGGTTCGAGACGTCGTGACGCTGCGTGCCTACCTGCGCCTGCTCGGCTGGTCCGAACGGACCCTCGCCGAACGTGCCGGCGTCGGGCACGCCACCGTCAACCACCTGTTGTCAGGACGGCGCACCCGGTGCTCGCCGGGTACCGCGCGGGCGATCGAGTGCGCGCTGGCCTGCCCGCCCGGGCTCTTCTTCGACCCGGAACGCCCGGGCGGGGTGGCCGCGGAGGGCAGCAGCTAGCCCTGCGGCGGGCGTTTTGGCAACGGGCAGGGCGGACAGGTAGACTCGGTCGTTGGCGCGTGCCGCCTGTCCTTCGTTGTGCCCGCTGTGGCCGCGGGCCGAAGGACGGAACTCCCTCAGTGGGCAGCGCCGTGCAAGAGCTGTCAGGGCTGTTGCAGCGTACGAAGTAGCGACGAAATGCGGAGGATATGCCCAAGAAAGACGGGGCCATCGAGGTCGAAGGCCGCGTGGTCGAGCCACTGCCCAACGCGATGTTCCGGGTGGAACTGAGCAACGGACACAAGGTGCTCGCCCACATCAGCGGCAAGATGCGTCAGCACTACATCCGCATCCTCCCGGAGGACCGCGTGGTGGTGGAGCTCTCGCCCTACGACCTCACCCGCGGGCGCATCGTCTACCGCTACAAGTAAGCCGCTACCGCAGCGCCGCACCAGTAGTTGTCACTGCCACCAAAGAAGGGCATGGGCCGTGAAGGTCAAGCCGAGCGTCAAGCCGATCTGCGACAAGTGCAAGGTCATCCGTCGCAACGGTCGGGTCATGGTGATCTGCGAGAACCTGCGCCAC
>DASTXN010000048.1:0-38952 GCA_035765515.1 Jatrophihabitantaceae bacterium
CGAGTTTGAGCAGGATGTTCGCGACGTGCTTCTCGACGGCCCGCTCGGTGACCACGAGCTTGCCCGCGATGCCCCCGTTCGACAGCCCCTCGGCCATCAGCGTCAGCACCTCGCGCTCGCGCGGCGTGAGCGAGGCGAGCGTGTCGGTCTTGCGGCTGGCTCCGAGCAACTGCGCCACCACCTCCGGGTCCAGGGCGGTTCCGCCGCCGGCAACACGGGTCAACGCCTCGACGAATTCGCGCACGTCGGCGACGCGGTCCTTGAGCAGGTAGCCGACGCCCCTGGTGGATCCGGCGAGCAACTCGGCCGCGTAGCGCGTCTCGACGTACTGCGAGAACACGAGCACCCCGACGTCCGGGTGTGAGTGCCGCAACGCGATCGCCGCCCGCAACCCCTCGTCCGTGAAGGACGGCGGCATCCGGATGTCCACGACGCATACGTCCGGGGGGCCGTGCTCGACCGCGGCGCGCAGCGCATCACCGTCCGGTACGGCGGCCACGACCTCGTGCCCGCGGTCGGTGAGCAAGTGCGCCAGGCCGTCGCGCAGGATCGCGCTGTCCTCGGCGATCATGACCCGCATCAACCAATCCTCGCTTCCAGCGGCAGTTCCACGGTCACGGTCGTCGGGCCACCGGCCGGGCTGTCGACCGTAAGTCGTCCGTCGACGGTCCGCACCCGGTCACTGAGCCCGGTCAGGCCGCTCCCGCCGCCGAGTTCCGCGCCGCCGTGGCCGTCATCGGACACCGACAACCTCAGCTGTCCGCCGCCGGTGGTGGCGTCCACGACCGCCCGGCGCGCGCCACTGTGCTTTGCCACGTTCGTGATCAGTTCGGCCGCGCAGAAGTAGGCGATCGTTTCGATGGACGGGCTCGGTCGCTCGGTCAACTGCGTGCGCAGCTCGACGGGCACGGCACTGTGCGCGCACACGGTGGCGAGGGCCGCATCCAGCCCGGCGTCGAGCACGGGCGGATGGATGCCGCGTGCCAGGTCGCGCACCTCGGCGATCGCGTCCTTGGCGGTCGCGTGCGCACGCTCGAGCAGGGCCGCCGCCTCGACCGGGTCACCGCCCTCGGCCAGTTTCTCCTTGGCCAGCCCGACGTTCATGGCGAGCGCGACCAGCCGCGCCTGCGTGCCGTCGTGCAGGTCGCGCTCGATACGCCGCAGCGTCGCTGCCGAATCGTCCACCGCCTGCGCACGGGTCTGCTCGAGCTCCTCGACGCGCGATTGCGACCCGGTCCGTCCGAGCAGCGCCCGCATGGTGACCCGGTCGACCCACAGCACCCCGCGGACCACCCAGGGCGCCAGCAGCAGGAGCACCAGCCCGGCGACGGCGAACAGCACGATTTCCGGCGCCGTGTCGACGTACTGGCCGTTCCAGATGGCGGCCGCGTGGTGGCAGACATGCGTCTTCGGATCGGTGTTGCACGGCAGCCAGCGGTACCAGCTGCCGTAGGTCAACGCGCCGAACCCGTACGCGTAGAAGGCGACGGCCGACATAAACGATGCGATGCCCAGCGGCAGCTTGAGCGCCAGGTACAGCCGCGCTCGCCAGGCCGTGCCGTCCTTCAGGCACGAGCCGAGCCAGCCGAACAGGCCCGCGTTCGCCCGGAACGGCGGCGGTGCCGGGATGTCCCAGCCGAGAAGCTGGTTCACGCCGGCACGCCACTGCTGGCCGATGTAGCGGCTTGCCAGACCGGTGCCGGCGAGGACCGGCAGCCCGACGAACGTGATCATCAGGCCGGCGCTGACAGACAGCGTGGTCACCGTCAGCGCGAACCCGAAGACGCCCATCGGCAGCGCGACGAGTGCGTAGAGGAACTCACCCCAGGTCCGTCGCGTGAACAGCGCCGTGAAGAACGTGCGGACGGGTCGGGGCGGTGCTTTCGGGGGTGTCATCGCGGGTTCAGCCTGCCAGAAGTCGCTCGTATCGATCACGCATCCAGCGTCGCCGACGGCCGCGCGTGTGACGATGGCGTGAACCCCCGAATCGGCGTTAGTGCTAGCCCCACCACACCTGCCGGCACCCGTCCAGACGTCGGTTGGAATATCGGCCGTCGGTGCACGACACTGCCAGTGACACTCGGCGGCGGTGGGAGAGTTTCATGGCGTACTTCGTGACGGGCGCTACCGGCTTCATCGGGCGGTTCCTGCTGGTCGAGCTGCTCAAGCGCGAGGGCACGATCTATGCGCTGTGCCGCGCGAGCTCGCTGGACAAGTTCGAGGAACTGCGCGAGCGGCTCGGCGACACCGACGGGCGGATCGTCCCGATCATCGGCGACCTCGGCCGTGAACGTCTAGGCGTGAACCCGGACGACATCGAGCGGCTGACCGGCCAGATCGAGCACTTCTTCCACCTGGCCGCGATCTACGACCTGACCGCGGACGCCGACAGCCAGCGTGTCGCGAACGTCGAGGGCACCCGGCACGCCGTGCACCTGGCCGAGGCGATCGACGCCGGCCACTTCCACCAGGTCAGTTCGATCGCGGCGGCGGGCCTGTATCGCGGCACGTTCACCGAGGACATGTTCGACGAGGCCGAGGACGTCGCGCACAACCCCTACTACCTGACCAAGCACGAGGCCGAGGCCGTCGTCCGCAACGAGTGCGACGTGCCGTGGCGGGTCTACCGGCCCGGCGCCGTCGTCGGCCACAGCGAGACCGGCGAGATCGACAAGATCGACGGCCCGTACTACTTCTTCCGCGCGATCCAGCGGCTGCGCGGTGCCATGCCGTCGTGGCTGCGGGGTGTCGGCATCGACGGTGGTGAGATCAACCTCGTCCCGGTCGATTACGTGGCCAAGGCGATGGACTATCTCGCCCACCAGCCCGGACTCGACGGGCGCGCCTTCCACCTGACCGACCCCGAGCCGCTCACGGTGGCCGGGCTGATCAAGGTGCTGACGAAGGCCGCGCACGCGCCCGGTCCGGTCGTCAACATCGATCCGCGGGCCCTGGACGCGTTGCCCGCGCGAGTCGCGTCCACGATCGCCGGGCTGCCCGGTGCGCGTCAGGTGACCGACCTCGTCCTCGCCGAACTCGGCATCCCGCGCGAGATGTTCGCGTACCTGACCTACCCGACCCACTTCGACTCGACGCGCACTCAGGCCGCGCTGCTCGGTTCGGGGATCGCGGTGCCGCCGCTGGCCACGTACGCGCAGACGCTATGGGAGTACTGGGAGCGGACGTACAGCCCGGACCGCCGCAAGGACCGCGCCCTGTCCCGCGCGATCCGCGGCAAGACCGTGATGATCACCGGGGCGTCGTCGGGCATCGGGCGCGCGACCGCGCTGCGTGTCGGCGCGGCCGGCGCGAACGTCATCCTGGTCGCGCGCGGCGTGGAGAAGCTGGAGCAGACCAAGCAGGAGATCGAGGACCTCGGCGGCGTCGCGTACGTGCACCGCGCCGACCTGTCGGACATGCACGACATCGAGCGGATGGCCAAGGAGGTTCTGGCCGAGCACGGCCGCGTCGACGTGCTGGTGAACAACGCCGGCCGGTCGATCCGCCGCTCGATAGCGCTGTCGTACGACCGGTTCCACGACTTCGAGCGCACCATGCAGCTGAACTACTTCGGCGCGGTGCGGCTCGTCCTCACCCTGCTGCCGGTGATGCGCCAGCCCAGCCCGGACGGACGCAAGGGCGGCCACATCATCAACATCAGCTCGATCGGCGTGCAGACCAACACGCCGCGGTTCTCGGCGTACGTCGCATCGAAGGCGGCGCTGGACGCGTTCAGCCGGTGCATCGCGTCCGAGGTGATCGACGACGGCGTGCACCTGACCACGATCCACATGCCGTTGGTGCGCACCCCGATGATCGCGCCTACCAAGATGTACGACCGGTTCCCGACGATGACACCGGCCGAAGCCGCGGACATGATCTGCAAGGCGATGATCCGCAAGCCGAAGAAGGTCGGCACGCCGCTGGGTAACGCCGGCGAGTTGCTGTACCAAGTGGCGCCGCGCGGCGTGGACGTGATCCTCAACGCCGGCTACAAGATCTTCCCCGATTCGCACGCGGCCCGCGCCGGTGTCGAGAAGGGCCAGCAGCCCAGGGCCCAGGAGGAGCCGTCCAGCGAGAGCGTGGCGTTCGCGCACATCCTCCGCGGCGTGCACTGGTAGCGGCACGCGCCAGTGGCGTTTCCCGACCACCCTAAAGAACGGGGTGGATCGAGAAACGCCCGCGGCAAGCTCCTCCGTCGCGCCGCGCGCGGACTCTTCGCGCTGGGGGTACCTCCCCGCTTGCGGGGGAGCTCATCGCGTTGTGGTCACCTATACGCTTCGCGTATGGCGCAGCGGGTCGGGATCATGGGCGGCACGTTCGACCCGATCCACCACGGCCACCTGGTGGCCGCCAGCGAGGTGGCCGCGCTGTTCGACCTGGACGAGGTCGTGTTCGTCCCGACGGGCGCGCCGTGGCAGAAGGCCGACCGCAAGGTCAGCCCGGCCGAGCACCGCTACCTGATGGCCGTCATCGCCACCGCGTCCAACCCGCGCTTCTGGGTGAGCCGCGTCGACATCGACCGCGCCGGTCCGACGTACACAGTCGACACGATCGCGGACATCGAGCGGCAGCGCCCGGGAGCCGAACTGTTCTTCATCACCGGAGCGGACGCGCTGGCGCAGATCCTGTCGTGGAAGGACGGTGATGAGGCGATCCGCATGGCTCACTTCGTGGGCGTGAACCGTCCCGGCTACGAGCTGACGGACGAGCACCTGCCGTCGGACTCGGTCACCCTGCTGGACGTGCCCGCGATGGCGATCTCGTCCAGCGACTGCCGAGCTCGCGTCCGCGCCGGCCAACCGGTGTGGTACCTCGTGCCCGACGGCGTGGTGCAGTACATCAACAAGCACGGGCTCTACGTGGACGCGGAAACCGCGGGCACAGAGGGCGCATAAGTAGACTCGCAGCAAATGACTGCTACCGAACAGGCCACCGAGCTGGCCCAGGTCGCGGCACGTGCTGCCAGCGACAAGCTCGCCACCGACATCGTCCTCATCGACGTCAGCGAACGGCTGGCCATCACCGACGTGTTCGTGATCGCCACCGGCAACAACGAGCGGCAGGTCGAGGCGATCGTCGACGAGGTCGAGGAGAAGCTGCGGCAGGCCGGCGTCAAACCGGTTCGCCGCGAGGGCCGCCGCGACGGTCGCTGGGTGCTGCTCGACTACGCCGACATCGTCGTGCACGTGCAGCACGCAGAGGAACGGGTCTTCTACGCCCTCGAACGCCTGTGGAAGGACTGCCCGTTCATTCCGGTCGAGGCCTGATGCGGGTCCTGCTGCTGCGCCACGGCCGCACCGCGTGGAACGCCGAGCGCCGCTACCAGGGCCAGGCGGATCCGCCGCTGGACGAGGTCGGCCGCCGGCAGGCCGTCGAGGTCGCCGGTCTGGTCGCGGCACTCGAACCGCAACTGCTGGTGAGCTCGGACGCCCTGCGTGCGCGACAGACCGCCGAGCCCATCGGTGTCGTCACCGGTATCGAGGTCCGGGTCGACGCCAGGCTGCGCGAGCGCTCGCTCGGCCACTGGGAGGGGCTGACGCGGGACGAGGTCGCCGAGCGGTACCCGGACGAGTTCGCCGACTGGCTCGCCGGCCGGGACGTCAGCCGCCGCGGTGGCGAGACTCGCGAGGAGGTTGCGGCACGGGCGCTGGCCGCGTTCGCCGAACTACCGGACGTCGAGACCGCCGTCCTCGTCACGCACAGCGCGACGGCCATGGCCCTGTGCAACGCGCTGATCGGCATCGACCAGGCGGTGCACGTGCTCGGACCGCTGGCCAACTGTCACTGGTCCGAGCTCACGGCCACCCCCGCTGGATCGAGTGCGCAATGGCGGCTGCGCGCGCACAACATCGGCGCGCCCGGGGTCATCGCGCCCCTGCCCGTCCCGCCGGGCCAGGCCGACGACGCTCCCGACGCTGATGCCTGATTGCGCCGGCTCCGGTGAGCGACACCACCGGACCCCGCCTGCTCACATGATGTTTACCCGGCCTATCGTTGCTGCCACGGTGCCCCCGCGCCCGGCGGCGACGGACGGCGGGCGCGGGGCGCGCACCAGGGCGGTATCATCGGGTGCGTGACGTCCGGACGCCTGCTTCTTATCGGGCCGCGCTGAGCAACGATCCACGCCAGCGCGGCTGAGCCTCTGCGACTGCGATCGCAGAGGCTCTTTGTCTGTCCGGATAGCGAAGGGACGCAGATGAGAACGAGCGACAGCGTGTGGAGCGAGCAGTGAGTCGTCCAGTCGACGAGACCGCCGACGTACCGCCGCACCGTTACACCGGCGCGACCGCCGGCGCGATCGAGACGTCATGGCAGGACCGGTGGGAGCGCGAGGGAATTTTCAACGTCCCGAACCCGGTCGGTCCGCTGTCCGAAGGCTTCGACCGCGTCGCGATCCGTCCGCACGCGTTCGTCATGGACATGTTCCCGTACCCGTCCGGCGCCGGCCTGCACGTGGGCCACCCGCTCGGTTACATCGGCACCGACGTCTACGCGCGGTACCTGCGCATGCGCGGCTCCAATGTGCTGCACACGATGGGTTTCGACGCGTTCGGCCTGCCCGCCGAGCAGTACGCCGTGCAGACCGGGCAGCATCCGGCAACGACCACCACAGCGAACATGGCCGTCTTCCGCAAGCAGCTGCGCCGCCTGGGGCTCGGGCACGACCAGCGCCGCTCCATCGCGACCATCGACCCTGCGTACTACCGCTGGACGCAGTGGATCTTCCTGCAGATCTTCAACTCCTGGTACGACAAGACCGCCGACAAGGCACGTCCCATCGCCGAACTGATCGCCGAGTTGGACGCCGGCACGCTGCAGCCGGGTGAGGGCACCAACCCGTTCGGCAAGCCGTGGGCCGAGCTGTCCGCCGTCGAGAAGCGCCAGGTGGTCGACAACCACCGGCTGGCCTACCGCGCCGAGTCGACCGTCAACTGGGCACCCGGGCTGGGCACCGTGTTGGCCAACGAGGAGGTCACCGCGGACGGCCGCAGCGAGCGCGGCAACTTCCCGGTGTTCCGCAAGCCGCTGCCCCAGTGGATGATGCGCATCACCGCGTACGCCGACCGGCTGATCGACGACCTCGACAAGATCGACTGGCCGGACAAGGTGCGCACCATGCAGCGCAACTGGATCGGCCGGTCCGTCGGGGCGCACGTCGCGTTCGAGTCGCCCGCCGGGCCCGTCGAGGTGTTCACGACCCGGCCGGACACCCTGTTCGGCGCGACGTATCTGGTGCTGGCGCCGGAGCACCCGCTGGCGCCGTCACTGGCGGCCGAGGCGTGGCCGGACGGCACGGACGAGCGCTGGACGGGCGGCTTCGGCACCCCCGCCGAGGCGCTGGCCGACTACCGCGCCCGCACCTCCCGCATCTCCGATCTGGAGCGGCAGGCCGGCGAGGCCAAGGACAAGACCGGCGTGTTCACCGGCGCCTACGCGGCCAACCCGGTGAACGGCCGCCCGCTGCCGATCTTCGTCGCCGACTACGTGCTGATGGGCTACGGCACCGGCGCCATCATGGCGGTCCCGGGCCAGGACGAACGTGACTGGGCGTTCGCAGAGAAGTTCGGCCTGCCGATCATCCGGACCGTCCAGCCGAGCGAGGGATTCGAGGAGGCCGGCGGCAAGGCGTACACCGGCGACGGCCCGGCGATCAACTCGTCGGCCGACGGACTCTCGCTGGACGGCCTGGGCGTCACCGAGGCGAAGGCGAAGATCATCGAGTGGCTGGAGCTCAACGGTCACGGCCGCGGAGCCACCACGTACCGGCTGCGCGACTGGCTGTTCAGTCGGCAGCGCTACTGGGGCGAACCGTTCCCGATCGTCTACGACGAGACCGGCCTGCCGATCGCGCTGCCCGAGTCGATGCTGCCGGTCGAACTGCCCGAGACGGACGACTTCTCGCCCAAGGCCTTCCCGCCGGACGACGCCGCCTCCACCCCGGAACCGCCGCTGGGCCGGCTGACCGACTGGGTGACCGTCGAGCTCGACCTGGGCGACGGGCCGAAGACGTACCGCCGCGAGACGAACACGATGCCCAACTGGGCGGGCTCGTGCTGGTACGAGCTGCGGTACCTGGACCCGACGAACACCGAGCGCGTCGTGGATCCGGCGATCGAGCACTACTGGATGGGGCCGAGCGCCGACCGTCCGCTGGGCGGGGTCGAGCTGTACGTCGGCGGCGTCGAGCACGCGGTACTGCACCTGCTCTACGCGCGGTTCTGGCACAAGGTGCTGTACGACCTGGGCTACCTGTCCTCCTCCGAGCCGTTCCACCGGCTGGTCAACCAGGGCATGCTGCAACTGCCCGCGTACACGAACGCCGACGGTTTCTACGTCGAGGCCGCCGATGTCGAGGAGCGCGACGGGCACTTCTACTACCACGGCGAAGAGGTCACGCAGGAGTTCGGCAAGATCGGCAAGAGCCTGAAGAACGTCGTCACGCCCGACGACTTCATCGCCGAGTTCGGTGCGGATACCTTCCGGCTGTTCGAGATGTTCAGCGGGCCGCTGGAGCAGTCCCGGCCGTGGGACGCGAAGGCGATCGTCGGCCCGTACCGCCTGCTGCAGCGCATCTGGCGAGTGCTGCTCGACGAGGAGTCCGGTGAGCTGCACGTCTCCGACGACGACGTGCCGGACGAGCTGAATCGCCTGTTGCACAAGACGATTCACGCGGTGCGCGAGGGTTACGAGACGCTGCGCTTCAACACGTCGATCGCGCGCATCACCGAGCTGAACAACGCGGTGACCCAGGCGTTCCCGAAGGGCGGCACTCCGCGCGCGGTGGCCGAGCCGCTGGTGTTGATGCTCGCGCCGCTGGCCCCGCACATCGCCGAGGAGCTGTGGTCGCGGCTGGGGCACGACGGGTCGTTGGCGTGGGCGGACTTCCCGGTCGCCGACGAGTCGCTGCTGGTGGACGAGACGGTCGAGATCCCGGTGCAGGTCAACGGCAAGCTGCGCTCGGTCGTCCACCTGCCGGCGGAAGCGGACGCGGCCGCGATGGAGGCAGCGGCACGCGCGGACGAGAAGGTGATCGCGGCGCTGGGCGACAAGCAGGTCCGGCGGGTGATCACCGTGCCCGGGCGCCTGGTGAACTTCGTCGTCGGCTGAGAGGGTTTGCCGCGTGGCCGAACACATCGCGGTCGTCACGGACTCGACGGCGGACCTCCCGGCGGCGCTCGTCGCCGAGCTCGGCATCCGCGTCGTCCCGCTGCGCGTCCACATCGACGGCCGGTCCGCGCGCGACGGTGTCGACGTGACACCGCACGAGGTCGCGGAAGCGTTGCGCGCAAAGGCGAACGTCACCACCTCGCGCCCGTCGCCGGCCGACTTCGCCGCTACCTACCAGGCGTGTCTGGACGACGGCGCGAGCCACGTCGTCTCCATCCACCTGGCCGCACCGCTGTCAGGAACCTGGGAGGCCGCGACGCTGGCGGCGCAGGACTTCGGGCACGGCGTCGTCCGCGTCGTCGACTCCCGCTCGACGGCGATGGCGCTCGGCTTCGCGGTCCTTGCCGCGGCGCGGTCGGCACGCGACGGGGCCAGCGCTGCGCAGGTGCAGGGGGCCGCCACGGACACCGTCGACAAGACCCGCACGCTGTTCTACGTCGACACGCTCGAGTACCTGCGCCGCGGCGGGCGCATCGGGACGGCGACCGCGCTGCTCGCCACCTCGCTCGCGGTCAAGCCACTGCTGCAGATGGTCGAGGGGCAAGTGGTTGCCCTGGAGAAGGTGCGTACGCCCAGCAAAGCGCTGGCGCGGCTGGTTCAACTGACCGCCGAGGCCGCCGGACCCGGTCCGGTCGACCTGGCCGTCCACCACCTCGACGCGCTGGAACGGGCCGAGGTGGTCGCCGCGCAACTGCGGGCCGTGGTGCCGCAGATCGGCGAGCTACACGTCGTGGAGCTCGGCGCGGTGGTGGGGGCGCACCTCGGCCCGGGCGTGATCGGCACCGTGATCGTCCGGCACTGACGGCCGCCCGCGCAGCACCAGCCAGCAGACGAGCAGCGCGGCCGCCACCACGACCGGTGCCCACGGGCCGCTCTCCAGCCCGAAACCGTCCGGCGTGATCATGACCGCGAACAGCAGCCCGACCGCGGCGAGCAGCTGCACGGCGGCGCGGCTGACGACCACGAGC
This sequence comes from Jatrophihabitantaceae bacterium, assembly GCA_035765515.1. Classification (GTDB taxonomy): domain Bacteria; phylum Actinomycetota; class Actinomycetes; order Mycobacteriales; family Jatrophihabitantaceae; genus DASRSS01. The sequence goes on from DASTXN010000048.1 coordinate 10,140, forward strand.
CCGGCGACCGCAAGACCCCAGCAGTAGTACCAGGGCTGGACGGACGGGGCCAGCACCGCGGCGACGCCTAGGGCCGCTGCGAGCGCGGTGATCAGTGTGCGGGCGTTCGCGGTCGGGCGCACGGCCAGCAGCCAGAGCGCGACCAGGGCCAGGAGCGCGAGCACCTCGCCGGCCGTGCGACAGTGCCGCATCGTCGCGTCGACCGCCTTCAGCGCGGTGCCGTCGATCGCGTGGACGCCCATCGCGACCCCGGACGGAAGCGACAGCCAGCTCACCCATTGCGCATCCGAGTTCACCTGACGCGTCCAGCCGGTGCCGAGCCCGCCGGCCAGACTGAGGCCCACGAGCGCCACTGCGCATCCGCCCAGCGCGACAGCGCACGCGGTCACGGCGCGGGCCAGCGTCGAAACGGACGAGTCCGGGTGATCGTCTGCGCTGCGCGGGCGGTTGTTCGTGTGCAGCCAGACGGGCACGGTGAACGCCACGGCGATTGCGGCGGGCGACTTCACCAGTACGCCGACCGCAGCCACGCCTGCACCGGCCGCCAGCATCACCGCGCCGGGCCGGCACGCGAGCGCCAGCCCGGCGAAGGCCAGGCCCATCATGATCAGGTCGTTGTGGCCGCCGCCGACGCCGAGCACGACCGTGAGCGGACTGGCGACTCCCAGCCAGAGCGTCTGGTCGAGGCGGTCGCGCAGCTGCAGTCGCGTGGCGAGCTCGCCCAGTGCCCACGCGCACAGCGCCAGCCCGGCGAGCGCCGGCAGGCGCAGCACCAGCGCCGCGACAGTGGGGTGGCCGCCGCTGATCCAGTCCGCGGCCTGGCTCAGCCGCAGCCACACCGGGCCGTACGGCGTCGGGCTGTGCAGCCAGCGGCCGCTGACCTCCGCCGTGAACGAGCCCGGCACCGCGGCCGGCCCGCGCAGGTAGGGATCGACCCCGTGGGCGACCAAATTGCCCTGCGCGGCGTAGGCCCACAGGTCGCGGCCGTACGGCGCGGCCAGCAGGAAGGGCGCCGCGGCGCAGAGCAGGAACCTGCGCAGGAACGCGGCGGTGATCGACTCGTCGTGCGCGAGCAGCCGACGTCCGACGGCGAGCCAGGCGATGCACAGCGTGGCGAGCCCGAGATAGCTGACGGCGAACGGAACGACGCCGTGCGCGGGGAACCAGGACAGCGGCCCGGGGCGTTCGTGCGCGAACCGCACCGGCGTCGCGGCGACCCACCAGGACGCCGCGGCCAGCAGTGCCGAACCGGCCGCGGCCAGCACCAGCAGGGTGCGGGGCGCCGGCCGATTCAGCGTCGGTTGGGTGCTCATCGGCCGTCACGCTACCGGCGCCACTAGCACGCGGCCCCGACACGATGACCGCGTCTTCCACAGCACGGCGTGTCGTCCACAGCTCGCGCGAATCCGGCACGTGGGGACAGCTGCCCCGCCTAGCGTCTGCCGGGTGCGTGAGACAGGACGGCCCGGGCACGGTGAGCGGGCGCGAGTCGCGGCGCGGGTCCGAGCGCTGCTCGGCGAGCCGGAGCCCGCTCCGCCGGCGCGGCCCGCCGACCGCGCAGGCGAGCACGCCTGGCTGCCGGGGGACTGGCTGGACGCCGCCGGCCAGAAGAACAATGCCGCGGGAGCCGCCCCGCAGCCGGGCGCGGGCGCGCAGCCGGGCGCGGGCGTGCCGCCGGGCGCGGGCGCGCCGCGCTGGCAGCCGGACCGCCGCGCCGTCACCGCGGTGGCCGTGGCGGTCGTGGTGGCCGGGCTGATCACCGCGTGGTGGGTGCTGTCCGCACGGCCCCGCCACCTGGCCGTCCGGTCCTCACCCGCCGCAGTGTCGGCCGGCTCGGGCGCGCCGACCGGCTCGTCACCCGGCACCGGCTCGTCACCCGGCGCTGGTTCGTCAGGGCCGGCGAGTCCGTCCGCGACCGGATCCGCCACCGCGGCACCGCTCGTGGTCGACGTCGCGGGGAAGGTGCGACATCCGGGCGTCTATCGGCTGGCCGCGGGGTCGCGGGTGATCGACGCCGTACGCGCGGCTGGTGGAGCGCGCCACGGAGTCTCCACGAACTCGCTGAACCTGGCCGCGCAGCTGCAGGACGGCGAACAGGTCCTGGTCGGCACGGCTGCGCAGCCGGCGGCCGCAGGGCCGGGCACCGGCTCCGCCGGCGCGGAGGTCGGTACCGGCGGGCTCGTGGACCTGAACACCGCCACGCTCGATCAGCTGGAGGCGCTACCGGGAGTGGGTCCGGTGCTCGCGCAGCGCATCCTCGACTGGCGAACCCAGCACGGCAGCTTCACCTCGGTCGAGCAGTTGGACGAGGTCAGCGGCATCGGGCCGGCCAAGTTCGCGCAACTGCGGGACGCGGTGACGCTGTGATCGCCGGAACGGACCTGCGGCTCGCGTTCGGTGCCGGCGTGGCGTGGCTGGGGCTGGCGGTGTGCACCGGCTGCGCTCCCGGAACCGTCCTGGCCGTTGCGCTCGCGTTCGCGGTGCTGGGCGGGGCGGGGGCGTTCGCGACGCGGCGCGGGATGACGCGTGTGGCGGCGCCCGCGTTCGCCGCACTGTGCCTCGCGCTCGTCCTGTTGCCGTTCGCCGGTCGGCTGTACCGGGCCCGCGCCTCGCCGTTGGCTGCGCTGGCCGCGGCCCACTCGGCGGTCACGATCGAGCTGACCGTGCACTCCGACCCGATCGCGCTCGCCGCGAAAGGAGTGGCCGGCTCGCCGCGCGTCGGCGTGGACACCAGCGCCGCCGCGGTGGTGGTCGGTGGGGTGCGGCACCAGGTGGCCGGAGCGGTGTTCGTCCTCGCCCCCGCGGACGGCTGGCGCGACTTGCTGCCCGGCCAGCGGGTCCGGGTGGACGGCGTGCTGCAGCCGCCGCTGGACTCCGGTTCGGCCGAGGTGGCGCTGTCGGCGCGCAACCGGCCCGACCTGATCGGCCGGCCACCCTGGTGGCAGCGCGCCGCCGGAGTGGTCCGCGCGGACCTGCGGCGCGCCTGCGCCGGACTGCCGGCATCGGTCCGGGGCCTGCTGCCGGGGCTGGTCGACGGCGACGTGAGCGGGCTCGACCCCGTGCTCGCGCAGCGGTTCCGCATCGCCGGGCTGACCCACTTGACCGCCGTCAGCGGGACCAATTGCTCGATCCTGGTCGGCGCCGTCCTGCTGCTGCTCACCCGGCTGCGGGCCCGCCGCTGGGTGTGCGCAGTGGCGGGTGCGGTTGTGGTCTGCGCCTTCGTGGTGGTCGCGCGTCCGTCGCCGAGCGTGCTGCGGTCGGCGGTCATGGCCGTGATCGCGTTGGCTGCACTTGCCGCGGGCCGTCCCAAACAGGTGCTGCCCGCGCTTGGCGCGGCCGTGCTCGGGCTGCTGCTCTGGGATCCGGCACTCGCTGTCAGCGCGGGCTTCGTGATGTCGGTACTGGCCACGGCGGCCATCGTCCTGATCGCGCCGGGCTGGGCGGTGGCCTTGCGCCGGCGTCGCGTACCGGCGGGACTGGCCGAAGCGGTCGCGGTGGCAGCCGCCGCGCACCTGGTCACGGCGCCGGTCATCGCCGCGATCGCCGGGCGGGTGAGCGTGGTGGCGGTCCCGGCGAACGTCCTGGCTGAGCCTGTCGTCGTGGCCGCGACGATCCTGGGTTTCCTGGCGGCGCTGGTCGCGCCGCTCTGGCTCGGCCTGGGGGCCTCGCTGGCGTGGCTGGCCGGCTGGCCGACGCGGTGGCTGGTGATCGACGGCGACTGGTTCGGCGCGCTGCCGGGTGCCGCGGTTCCCTGGCCCGGGGGCCTGCGTGGTGGCCTGCTGCTGCTCGGCGCGCTGGCCGGGCTGGCCGCGATCGCCCGGCGCGCGGTTCCGCGACGGGTGCTGTCCGGTGCCCTGGTGGCCGCTCTCGTCGTCCAGATTCCCGTGCGCTACGTCGCGTCGGGCTGGCCGCCGCCAGGATGGCTGTTCGTGGCCTGCGACGTCGGTCAGGGGGATGGGTTGGTGCTGAACGCAGGTCCGCACAGCGCAGTCGAGGTCGATGCCGGACCGGACCCGGTGCCCATCGACCGCTGCCTGCGCGAGCTGGGCGTCACCGACATCGCGCTGCTGGTGTTCACCCACTACCACCTCGACCACGTCGGCGGAATCGTCGGCGCGCTGCACGACCGCCAGGTGGGTCAGGTAATCGCCGGGCCGTTGCTCGACCCGCCCGAGGGCGTCGACCTGGTGGACCGGGCGGTCGCCGAGCGCGGCCTGCAGATCAGCTCGCCAGGGCCGGGCACCGAGTACGACGTCGGGGCCGTGCATCTGCAGGTGCTGGGTCCGGCGGCGCCGATGCACGGAACGCGGTCCGATCCGAACAACTCCTCGCTGGTGCTGATGGCAACCGTGCACGGCGTGCGCATCCTGCTCAGCGGCGACGCGGAGATCGAGGAGCAACGGACCCTGCTCGACGCCGGCGTGGACCTGCACGCGGACGTACTGAAGGTCCCGCACCACGGGTCGGCGTATTCCGACCCGGACTTCCTGGCCGCCGCGCACGCACAGGTGGGCGTCATCTCCGTGGGCGCGCACAACGACTACGGCCAGCCGTCGCCGCACCTGCTGAACATGCTGGCCGTGCTCGGCGTCCCGGCCGAGCGCACGGATCAGCACGGCGACGTCGCCGTCGCCGGAACGCCCGGCCACCTGTCGGTGCTCGGGCACGGCGTCGCGGCGAGCGCGGGCACGTGATGCACAGCCCTGCCCCGCCGAGCGCGGCCGGCCTCGCGCGACGGCGTCGGCGGGCGGTGTCAGGATGGGCGCATGCCAGCACGTCCCGTGACGCTCGACGACCTGTCCGAGCGCCTCCCTCCGGTAGTGCTGTTGGTGGGGGACGAGGAACTGCTCGTGAACCGGGCGGTCGCCGCGCTGTCCGCCGCGGCGCGCCGCCAGGAACCGAGCGTCACCGAGACCGAGCTTGCCGGCGGGGCGATCGAGGGCGGCGAGCTGCACGAGGCGCTGGGGCCCTCGCTGTTCGGGGACGCCCGGCTGGTCGTGATCACGGCCGCGCAGGACGTCAAGACCGCCGGTGTGGAGGCGCTCACTCCGTACCTGCAGCAGCCGACCGACGCGGTCACGATCGTGCTGCACCACGTCGGCGGGGCCAAGGGCAAGGCGTTGCTGGAGACTGCGCGCAAGGCGAAGGCGCTGGAGATCGGCTGCGCGAAGCTGACCAAGCCCGCCGAACGGGTCGACTTCGTGCGGGCGGAGATCCGTGGTGCCGGCGGCAAGATCGCGCCGGACGCCGCGGAGGCGCTGGTGGAGGCGGTCGGCAGTGACCTGCGCGAGCTCGCGGCCGCCGCGGCACAACTGGTCAGCGACTGCGGCGGAGCCGTCGGCGTCGACGCCGTCCGGGCCTACTATCGCGGCCGCGCCGAGGTCACCGGCTGGGCGGTCGCCGAGCAGGTCATGGTCGGCAACGCCCAGGCGGCCTTCGAGGCGTTGCGGCACGCCCTGACCGAGGGCGTGCCACACGTGCTGATCGCCGACGCCCTGTTCGACGGCGTGCACACGCTGGCCCGGGTCGCCTCGGCCGGCCGGGGCGACGCCTACGCGATGGCCCGCGACCTCGGGATGCCTGCCTGGAAGATCCGCAAGGCGCAGGGCCAGCTACGCGGTTGGGACGAGCCCGGGGTGCGCCACGCGCTCGGGGTCGTGGCCGCGCTGAACGCCGACGTCAAGGGCGCGGCTGCCGACGGCGGTTACGCGCTGGAGCGCGGGGTTCGCGCGCTGCTGGCATCCCGCCGCTCCGCGTGAGCGCAGCCGGATCCGTCCGCGAGACGCACGAAGCCCGCGACCGGTAAGGTCGCGGGCTTCGGTGAGGAGGTGCGCCTCGGGCGTCAGACCGTGTTCGCGCGCTGGGCCATTGCCGACTTCTTGTTGGCGGCCTGGTTCGCGTGAATGACGCCCTTGCTGACGGCCTTGTCCAGCAGCCGGGAGGCGGAAACCAGCGCCTGCTGGGTGGCCTCGCGGTCGCCGCCCTCGGCGGTCTCGCGGAACTGCCGGATCGCCGTCTTGAGCGAGGACTTCACGCTCTTGTTCCGCAGCCGCGCCTTCTCGTTGGTGCGGATGCGCTTGATCTGGGACTTGATGTTCGCCACGAAGTAAGCCTCGATGTTCGCTGGATGGTGGAGCAGGTCTACACAGGCCGTCCGGCCTGCAGCTCCGGGAACCCCCGGAACGCGGCGGACAACCCCGCCAGGCTACCAGTCGGGCCAGGGCCCGCCCAAATCGCGGTCACTTCTCGCGGATACTGACCAGCTCGTACTTCGTGTACAGGTACGTCCGCACGCCGTCCTCGCCGCTGACAACGTCACTGAGCGCGAGCTCGTTCTCGCCATCGAGCACCGTGGCGACACCGTCGACGTAGAAGACCCCCGAGTCCACGGGCGCCAGGTCGGTGAGTTCCACCACCACGTAACGGCCCTCGACCGACCCGACCAGCTCGCGAAGTTCCGGCGTCTCGGCCTGCGCGGCGCCCGTGTAGACGGCAATGACCTCCTGCCAGTCCTGCTCGCTCGGGTCGGTGTTGATCAGATCGCCTTTTCGCAGCGCGGTGGCCGGGATGCGGAACTCGACGGCAGCACGCGGGTCAGTAGCCATGGCGGCCATCTTGCCTGACGGACCGGCGCGGCGCGCATGGGACCATGGAAGCGTGACCGTCCAGAGCGCCTCGGGCCGAACCGATCCGGCCCGCATCCGCAACTTCTGCATCATCGCGCACATCGACCACGGGAAGTCCACGCTGGCCGACCGGATGCTGCAGCTGACCGGAGTCGTCGACCCGCGGCAGATGCGTGCGCAGTACCTGGACCGGATGGACATCGAGCGTGAGCGCGGGATCACCATCAAGGCGCAGAACGTGCGCATGCCGTGGACCGTCAGGGGTACGGACGGCGCGGGGGACTCCGAGTACGTGCTGCACATGATCGACACCCCCGGGCACGTCGACTTCACCTACGAGGTGTCACGTTCCCTGGCCGCCTGCGAGGGCGCGGTCCTGCTCGTCGACGCGGCGCAGGGGATCGAGGCGCAGACGCTGGCGAACCTCTACCTGGCGCTGGAGAACGACCTGCAGATCATTCCGGTGCTGAACAAGATCGACCTGCCGGCGGCGCAGCCGGACCTCTATGCGGCGGAACTCGCGCACATCATCGGTTGTGACGCCGACGAGGTGCTGCGGGTCAGCGCGAAGACCGGCGAGGGCGTCGGTGAACTGCTGGACGTGATCTGCCGCGACGTTCCCGCGCCGGTGGGTGAGGCGGACGCGGCCCCGCGCGCCATGATCTTCGACTCCGTCTACGACATCTACCGTGGCGTGATCACCTACATCAGGGTGATCGACGGTCTGTTCACCCCGCGCGAGCGGATCAAGATGATGTCCACCGGCGCGACGCACGAGCTGCTCGAGATCGGGGTCATCTCGCCGGAGCCGAAGCCGACCGAGGGCCTCAGTGTCGGCGAGGTCGGTTACCTGATCACCGGCGTGAAGGACGTCCGCCAGTCCCGCGTCGGTGACACGGTCACCGACGCGGCCAAGCCCGCGTCCGACTCGCTCGGCGGCTACCGCGACCCGCGTCCGATGGTCTACTCCGGCCTGTATCCGATCGACGGATCGGACTACCCGCTGCTGCGCGACGCCCTCGACAAGCTGCGCCTGAACGACGCGGCGCTCGTCTACGAGCCGGAGACGTCCGCTGCGCTCGGCTTCGGCTTCCGCTGCGGCTTCCTCGGACTGCTGCACCTGGAGATCACCCGTGACCGCCTCGAACGGGAGTTCAACCTTGACCTGATCAGCACGGCACCGAACGTCGTCAATCGGGTGGTGCTCGAAGACGGCACCGAGCACGTGGTGACGAACCCTTCGGACTGGCCGGCCGGCGCGAAGATCGCCGAGGTGCACGAGCCGATCGTCAAGGCGATGATCATCGCGCCGAGCGAGTACATCGGCGCGATCATGGACCTGTGCCAGGACCGTCGCGGCACGCTCGGCGGCATGGACTACCTGTCCGAGACGCGCGTCGAGCTGCGCTACACGCTGCCGCTCGCCGAGATCATCTTCGACTTCTTCGACCAGCTGAAGTCCCGCACCCGCGGGTACGCCTCGCTCGACTACGAGATGGCGGGCGAGCAGCTGGCCAGCCTGGTCAAGGTCGACATCCTGCTGCAGGGCGAGGCGGTCGACGCGTTCAGTGCGATCGTCCACAAGGACAAGGCATACGGGTACGGCACGTCGATGACCGGCAAGCTGCGCAAGCTGATCCCGCGCCAGCAGTTCGAGGTGCCGATCCAGGCCGCGATCGGCTCGCGAGTGATTGCGCGCGAGAACATCCGCGCCATGCGCAAGGACGTGCTCGCGAAGTGCTACGGCGGTGACATCACCCGTAAGCGCAAGCTGCTGGAGAAGCAGAAGGAGGGCAAGAAGCGGATGAAGATGGTCGGTCGCGTCGAGGTGCCGCAGGAGGCCTTCATCGCCGCGCTGTCCACCGGCGAATCCGCCGAGCCCGCCAAGAAGTAGGTGCACTCGCGAGTGGCGCGTTAATCCCCCGAGTGGTGCGAAATATCGCGCCACTCGGCACCCAAAGTCGCCACTCGCGTGGGCCGTTGCGGTTCTCAGCCGGTCAGGGGTGCGTGCGCGAGGTCGCCTCGGCCGCCGACCAGGATCGTGGCGAGCGCATCGACGGTTCCGCGGATCGGCCGGTACCCCTCGGCGATCGCCGCCTGCACCTCGCGCAGCCGCGGTTTCGGGACGCGCGTGGCGAGCGTGCAGTGCGGCACCCACAGGTTCGGCGCGGACCGCTCGCCGAAGGCGGACGGCCAGCCGGCGTGCTTGAGCGCCCGGTACACCTCGCGCTGCAGGGCCGGCAGCCCGCGACTGGGCGCGGGGCCGAGCCACAGCGCGCCGGCCCGTCCGAACCGGCCGACCTCGCTGAGCGCTATCGGCACGGGGGCGTGTGCCGCCGCCACTTCGGCAGCCACTGCCAGCACCCGGTCCAGTTCGGGTCCGCGCTGCACGCGCGCCGCGGCCAGCGAGAAGTGCGGGCGGTGGGGTGGGCGGTCCGGGAGTGCAATCCCCGCGGCGCGGACGCGTTCGCGCACCGCGTAGATCGCCTCGTCCGTCGCCGGGTCGAACGCCGCGCAGACGACCGCGGTCACCGTCCCCATGGATAACCCCTCGATGGTTGTCGCCGCTCGACCATACGGTGGCCCCATGAGCGACATCGTGGAGCTGCACCGCCGGGTAATGGCCACCTCGACCGACGTCGTCGGCAAGCTGTCGGCGCACCAGCTCGAACTGGGGACGCCGTGCGCCGGCTGGACCGTGCGCGACCTGCTCGCCCACATGATCGGCCAGAACTACGGCTTCGGTGCGGCGGCGTCGCAGCGCGCCGGCACGGACGCCTTCGGCAGCCGTCCGGTCGGGCCCGACCCGGTCGGCGAGTACGCACGCTCGGCGGAGTTCGTCGTCGCCGCGTTCGCCGCGCCCGGCCTGCTCGAGCGCTCTGTCTACCTGGCCGAGATCCGGGGCGGGATCGAGGTTCCCGTCGCGACCGCGATCAGCTTCCACCTGGTCGACTACGTCGCGCACAGCTGGGATCTCGGCGTCTCGATCGGCTCGCTGCCGGTGTTCGACGACGAGGTCCTCGGCGCCGCGTTGCGGGTTGCCGAAGCGGTGCCCGACGACGCGAACCGCACCGTCCCGGGCGCCGCCTTCGCGCCCGCCGTTCAGATCGATGCGGGCACCGCCGGCACGGTCCTGAACCGGATCCTCGCCCTGCTCGGCCGCGACCCGTCCTGGCGGCAGGCGGCGTAACCGCGCTCAGACCTCGAGGACGATCTTGCCGACCAGGTCGCCTGCGGCCATCGCGGCGAGCCCGTCGCGCGCCTGCTCCAGCGGGATCACCCGGTCGATGTGCGGACGCAGCCCGCTGGCCCGCAGGAACGCGATCAGGTCGGTCAGCTCCGCGCGGGTGCCCATCGTGGAGCCGACGACCTGCAGCTGCAGGAAGAAGATCCGGGTCAGGTCCGCCGGCGGGTTCGGGCCGGACGTCGCGCCGGAGATCACGATCCGCCCGCCCGGCTTGAGCGACCGCACCGAGTGCGCCCACGTCGCCTCGCCCACGGTCTCCATCACTGCGTCGACCTTCTCGGGCAGCCGCTCACCGGAGGCGAACGCCGCGTGCGCGCCGAGCTCGAGGGCGGAAGCCTGCTTGGCCTCCGTCCGCGCCGTCGCGTACACGCGCAGACCGGCCGCGCGCGCCATCGTGATGCATGCCGTCGCCACGCCGCCGCTCGCGCCCTGCACCAGCACCGATTGCCCCGGACGCAGCCCGGACTGGGTGAACAGCATCCGGTAGGCGGTCAGCCACGCCGTCGACAGCGACGCCGCCTCGCCCCAGGACAGCTCCGCCGGCTTGGGCACCACGTTGCGCTTCGGCACGATCACGTACTCCGCGAGCGAACCCTGGTGCTTCTCCGACAGCAACGAGCGTCCCGGGTCAAGGGTCTCGTCGCCGCTCCATCCGTCGGTCGTGATCACCGAGTGGACGACGACCTCCTCGCCGGTCGACTCGTCGATGCCGGCGGCGTCGCAGCCGAGGATCATCGGCAGCTGCTCGGCCTTGATGCCGACCCCGCGCAGCGTCCACAGGTCGTGGTGATTCAGGCTCGCCGCCTTCACCGCGACCCGCGTCCACCCGTCGGGAGCGACCGGATCGGGGCGCTCGCCGATCACCAGGCCGGCGAGCGGATCGTTCGGGTTCAGGGACTCGGCATAGACGGCGCGCATACATCCGACCCTAGAGGCGACGCTCGCCCCGGCGCGGCCGAGAGTGGCTAAGTTCGCAAATGGTTGCCGAAGAACGCGGCGATGCGCTGCCAGCCGTCGGCGGCCGCGTGGGCGCGATACCGCTCGGTCTCGACGGAGAAGAACGCGTGACCGGCTCCGTCGTAGCGATGGAACTCGTAGCTCTTGCCGTGCTGCTGCAGCAACTGCTCGAGCTCGTCGACCTGCTCCGGCGACGGGTACTGGTCGTCGTTCCCGAACAGCCCCAGCAGCGGGCAGCGCAGGTCGCCGATGCGGTCGACCAGGTTGCTCACCTGCAACGGGAAGCCCTCCGGCGGCGTACCGGTGACGAATGCGCCGTAGCAGTCGACAGCCGCGTCGACGTCCGTCGTACACGCGGCGAGCACCGACTGCCGGCCGCCGGAGCAGTAGCCGATCACGCCCACCTTCTGGTTGGACGTCGGCAGCTCGCGCAGGTACGCCGCGGCACCGGCCACGTCCCCGATGAGCTGCTCGTCCGGGACGCCGCCCTGGCCGCGGACGATCTGCGCGGCCTCCGCGGGGGAGGCGTCCGGCGCCTGCCTGCTGTACAGGTTCGGGCAGATCGCGTCGTAGCCGAACTCGGCGAAACGGCGGACGATCTCCTTGCTGCCGCGGTCGTAGCCAGGCAGGTGGTGGATGACCACGACGCCGCCCCGAGCCGGCGGTCCCTCCGGACTCGCCAGGTAGGCCTCGATCTCATCGCCGCCGTTGCCGGAGATCCGGACCGTCCCCGCCGTCATCGAGTCGCTCATGCCTGCACCCTCCGCTGACGCTCGTTCACAGGCCACCTCACGATTCGTTAGTTCGGCTCACTTTCTTTCCATGCAACCACAGTCAGCTACCCGGCGCGGAGCGGCCGCCTCGTCGCTTCGCGATGAGGTCGCGAAGAATCCCCAGCGACGCGCCCGGCGCTCCCGGACCGCCGGGGGAGTGCAGCCGGTGCCGGATGGCCCAGCGGTCGAGCGTCTGCAGGACGGCCAGGGTCAGTTCGATCAGCAGTTCCTCGGGCAGGTCGTCGCGGACGACCCCGACCTCGCGGCCCCGAACGAGTGCTCGGCGCAGCCACCGGTCGACCCGGTCGCGGAGTTCCTGCAGTCGCCCGTCGTCGTCACTGACGGGCCGATGGAACATCTCGCCCAGGAACCACGTCTCGGGCCGGCGCGCAGCGGTCCGGCCGAGGCCGTCCAGCAGCTCCGCCATCGCGACCCAGAACCGCGCCGCCGAGAGCACTCCCGGTTCCGGTACCTGGACCCCGTCGACGAGCCGTGCCGCCAGGGTGTCGACCACGTGATCGTGCAGCCGCCGCTTGTCCGGGAAGTAGTGGTAGAAGGAGCTCTTCGCCCAGCCGGCCTCGGCGATGACGGTGTTCAGCGACGCCCCGGCGTATCCCGCCGTGGCGAAGGCCCGTGCCGCCGCGATCAGTAAGTCCTCCTCGCGCGCCGGATCTAGGGGCTTCGCGGTTCGCGCCATGCTGCTACCGTAACCATTCGTGGACTAGTCGGTCCAGAAATGAGGTACCGATGACGGAACTGGTGGTAGTCGCCGGCGCGACGGGTTACCTGGGCAGGCATGTCGTCGCCGCGTTCGCCGGCCGCGGCTACCGGGTCCGGGCGATCGTCCGCTCCCGAGCCCGCGCGGAAGAGCCCGGCGCGTTCGCCGCGCCGGCGTTGGCCGGACTCGTCGACGAATGGCTGGTCGGTGAGGTCACCGATCCCGGCTTCCTGCCGGGGGCGTGCCAGGGTGCGCAGCGGGTGGTCTCCGCCCTCGGGGTGACCCGCCAGAAGGCAAGCCCCTGGGACGTCGACTACCTCGCGAACCTTCGGCTGCTTCAGGACGCCGAGCGCGAGCGGGTCGGTTCCTTCCTCTACGTCAACGTGATGCACGCCTCGGCCGGCCGCTCGCTGATCATGCGTTCCAAGTCCGCGTTCGCCGAGGCGCTCACGCGCTCGCCGCTGGCCCATCAGGTGATCAACCCGTCGGGATACTTCTCGGACCTCGCCGGCATCCTGCAGATGGCGCGCCGCCGCATCGTGATCCTGCCGCCGGACCTCGGCGTGCACATCGCCCCTATCCACGGCGCCGACCTGGCCCGCTGCTGCATCGACCGCCTCGGCGACGTAAGCGGTTCTTGGGACGTGGGCGGCCCCGACGTGCTGACCTACCGCGAGATCGCCGACCTCGCGGCGACCGCGCTCGGCAAGCGGTGCGTGACGCTCACGGTTCCGATGGGCGCGGTTCGGGCCGCGGTCTGGGTGGCGCGCCGCTTCGGCGAACGACCCGCCACGCTGGCGCAGTTCTTTGCGGACGGGCTGGCCCGCGATGCGGTCGGCAAGCGCTGCGGCGAGCACCATCTCGACGCTTTCTTCCGGGACCTGACCGGTACGGATGTGCGCCGTTGACGCACGACCGCTGACCGCCCCGCCGGCGCAGTGCCCGGGCGCCGGTGGCCGCGAACCGCCGTTCGCCACGATCTAGAGTCAGCGCCGTGCCCCGTGTCCGCCGCCCGCTGTTGGCGCTGATCGTGCTGCTGGTCGCCGTGGCGATCGGCTACGCGGTGGATGCGATCGGTGACGGACACTCCGGTCCGTCCCGGCCGACGCCGACGGTCTCGGTCTCGCGTTGACCTCAAACGTTTGCACGCCGTCGGATCCGTGACATTGTGTCCGGTATGTCGGGGGATAGACCTAGGCGCCGGGGGTTGCTGGGGCGTCGCGACTTCCGCTGCCTCTGGGGCGGTGAGGCGGTCAGCGATCTCGGCTCCGCCGTCAGCGGCGTGGTGCTGCCGTTGGTCGCCGTGGTGTACCTGCACGCCGGGGCGTTCGCCGTCGGTGCGCTCGCCGCTGCCGAATGGGTGCCGTGGCTGTTGATCGGGTTGCCCGCCGGCGTCTGGGTCGACCGGTCCCGGCGCCGCATGTTGATGCTCTGGTGCGACATCGTCCGGGTGATCGCGATCGGCAGCGTTCCGCTCGCGGCGGCGGCCGGCGGCCTCACGCTCGGGCAGCTGTTCGCGGTCGCCCTCGTGACGGGCCTGGCGACCGTGATCTTCCAGGTCGCCTACCAGGCGTACCTGCCGGTGCTGGTCGAGGGCGCCGAACTGGCTGAGGCGAACGCGAAGACCCAAGGCACGCGCGCAGTGGCGGAGGTGGCCGGCCCCGGTCTCGCCGGCCTGCTCGTGCATCTGTTCCGCGCACCGTTCGCGCTCATCGCCGACGCGGCCAGCTACCTCGTCTCCGCGGTGGCGCTGCTGTGCATCCGGACGCAGGAGCCCCCGCCGCAGCCGGCCGAACGGAACCTGCGCCGCGAGATCGCCGAGGGCGCACGCTACGTCCGCGCCGACCCGCTGCTGCGGGTGATGACGATCGCGCCCGCGCTGGCGAACTTCTTCTTCACCGGCTTCGCGGCGATCGAGGTGCTGTTCCTGGTGCGCAGCGTGCACCTGGCACCGAGCACGGTCGCGGTGCTGATCGGCGTGGTGGGTCTCGGCTCCGTCCTCGGGGCCGCCATCGCCCGCCCGGTCGGACGCGCCATCGGTACGGCACGGGCCACCTGGCTGTCGACGGCCGTCACTGCTCCGTTCGGGGTCTTGATCGCGGCGACCGAGCGGGGCGCGGGCATTACGTACTTCGTCGTCGGCGCCGTGCTGATGTACACCGGGATCCTGATCTACAACGTGACGATCGGCTCGTTCCGCCAGGGCTACTGCCCGCCGCAGATCCTCGGCCGCGTCGTCGCGTCGATGCGCTTCGTGCTGTTCGGCGTGGTGCCGCTGGGCGCCCTGGTCGGCGGCGCGCTCGCGTCCGCGTTCGGGCCGCGCACCGCGGTGCTGATCCTGCTGATCGGCAACGTCACCCCGGGCCTGGTGCTGGCCACGTCACCGCTCCGCCGAATGCGCGATCTGCCCGGGGGGCAGACTGTGGCTCGTGCCGTCAGCCCTGCCACAAGGTGATCCCGCCCCCGCAACGGGGGTGCTTCCGCGCACGGCGCTCGAGTCCGCCGGCACGACACCGTTCGGCGTCTACGTGCACGTGCCGTTCTGCCGCACGCGCTGCGGCTACTGCGACTTCAACACCTACACGGCCACCGAACTCGGTTCCGGTGTGAGCCAGGGCGGTTACGCCGACACGCTGCTGCACGAGGTGCGGCTCGCTGCGGACGTTCTGGATGGCCGCGTGCCCGAGGTCAGCACCGTCTTCTTCGGCGGCGGGACGCCGACCCTGCTGCCGGCCGAGCACTTGGGCGTGGTGATCGCCGAGATCCGCGAGCGGTTCGGTCTCGTGGCCGATGCCGAGATCACCACCGAGGCGAACCCGGAGACGGTCACGCCCGGGTACTTCACCCGGCTGCGCGAGGCCGGTTTCACCCGCGTGTCGATCGGTATGCAGTCCGCCGTGCCGCGCGTGCTCGAGGTGCTCGACCGCCAGCACCGGCCCGGCCGCCCCGAGGAGGCCGTCGCCGAGGCGCGCGCCGCCGGCTTCGAGCACGTCAACCTGGACCTCATCTACGGCGCCCCGCACGAGAGCGACGCCGACTGGCAGGCCTCGCTCGACGCCGCCGTAGCCGCGGAGCCCGACCACATCAGCGCGTACGCGCTCGTCGTGGAGGAGGGGACGGCGCTGGCGAGACAGGTCGCGCGCGGGATCGTCCCGCCGCCGGACGACGACGTGCTCGCCGACAGGTACGTGATGGCCGACGAGACGCTGACCGCCGCCGGCTTCGAGTGGTACGAGGTGTCCAACTGGGCGACGTCCGAGGCGGGACGCTGCCGGCACAACGAGCTGTACTGGCGGGACGCGAACTGGTGGGGCTTCGGGCCAGGTGCGCACAGTCACGTGGGCGACGTCCGCTGGTGGAACGTCAAGCACCCGGCCCGCTACGCCGCGCTGGTCGAGTCCGGCGCGAGCCCCGCAGCCGGCCGCGAGACGTTGGACGACCGCGCCCGGTTCACCGAACGCGTGATGCTCGGCGTGCGGTTGCGCGAAGGCCTGTCGCTCGATGACCTGCCCGAGTCGGCCGAGTCCGTGACCCGCCAGCTGGCCAGCTGGGGCCTGGTCGAGCACCCGGCGCTGTCGGCGGGGCGCATCGTGCTCACCCAGCGCGGCCGGCTCATGGCCGACGCGGTGGTCCGCGAACTACTGGGCTGATTCGGGGTGCAACGCGTCCAAGTCCAGGACGCGGACGTGCAGGGTGTGCCGGTTCTGCAGCGCGGCCCGCAGCGCGCGGTGCACGCCGTCCTCCAGGTACAGCTCGCCGCGCCACTGGACGGCGTGCGGGAACAGGTCGCCGTAGAAGGTGGAGTCGTCGTCGAGCAGGTGGTCCAGTGCCATCTCGCGCTTGGTGGTGATCAGCTCGTCGAGCCGGACCGTCCGCGGTGGCACCGCCGCCCAGTCCCGGGCGGAGAACTTGTGGTCGGGATAAGGTCGACCGCTGCCCACCGCTTTGAAAATCACATCCCGACTTTAGTGGGCGGTAGCGATCACCGGGTCCGTCGTGACCAGCAGATCTAAGCTGGACGTGAAAGATTCGACGCGACAAGGGACGGAGGTATCGCGGTGACGCCCGAGGACCGCAAGCTCGAGGTGCTACGGGCGATCGTCTCGGACTTCATCTCGACCAACGAGCCGGTCGGCAGCAAGACCCTCGCCGACCGCTACAACCTGGGCGTGTCTCCGGCGACGATCCGCAACGACATGGCCGTCCTCGAGGAGGAGGGCCTGATCGCGCAGCCACACACCAGCGCCGGACGGATCCCGACGGACGCCGGCTACCGGATGTTCGTGGACCGGCTCACCGACCTCAAGCCGCTGTCGTCCGCCGAGCGGCGTGCGATCCAGACCTTCCTGGACGGCGCGGTCGACCTGGACGACGTGCTGCACCGTGCCGTGCGCACCCTCGCGCAGTTGACCCGAAACGTGGCCGTCGTGCAGTACCCGTCGCTGTCACGCTCGCAAGTGCGGCACCTGGAGCTGGTCTCGCTGTCCTCCGCGCGGCTGATGCTGGTGCTGATCACCGACACCGGCCGCGTCGAACAGCGGGTCGTGGAGCTGCCCGCTCCGGTCCCGGCAGAGTCGGTCGCGGACCTGCGCGCGACGCTCAACGCGCGGCTGCGTGATCACGCGCTCGCCGACGCGCCGGAGATCATCACCGACCTGCCGAAGGAGATCGCGCCGGAGCTGCGCGGCCTGCTCGCCACCTTGAGCACGGTGCTGCTCGAGACGCTCGCCGAGCAGCACAGCGACCGGGTGGTGCTCGGCGGGACGGCCAACCTGACCGAGCACGCGCTGGACTTCCCCGCGATGCGTCCGGTGCTCGAGGCGCTGGAAGAGCAGGTGGTGCTGCTCAAGCTGCTGGACCAGGCGGTAGCCACCACGAACGTCGTCGTGCGCATCGGCAACGAGAACGAGCACGAGGCGTTCACCAGCACCTCGCTCGTCACCACCGGGTACGGGATCGGCGGCGCGTCCCTCGGTGCGGTCGGCGTACTCGGGCCGCGGCGGATGGACTACGCGCACACCATGGCCCGGGTCGCGGCTGTGGCGCGGTACGTCGGCGAGCTGATCGCAGAGCGGTGAACCGCGGCTTTCGTACACTGGACTGGCACTCGACGACCGCGAGTGCCAGTAGATCTTTGAGGACGGTTCGTGGCTGACACACCACGCGATTACTACGGGCTGCTCGGCGTGCGCAAGGACGCGACGCCCGAGGAGCTCAAACGCGCCTATCGCAAGCTCGCGCGCGAACTGCACCCGGACGTCAACCCGGACCCGGGCGCGCAGGACAAGTTCAAGGCGGTGACCACGGCGTACGAGGTGCTGTCCGACCCGGAGAAGCGCCGCATCGTCGACCTGGGCGGCGACCCGCTGGCGCAGGGCCAGGGCTCGGCCGGCAACCCGTTCGCGGGCTTCGGCGGCTTCGGCGACGTCTTCGAGGCGTTCTTCGGCGGCGGCACCGGCTTCGGCGGCCCGGGGGGACGCGGTCGGCGCAGCCGGGTCCGTCCGGGCAGCGACGCGCTGCTGCAGCTGTCGTTGACGCTGGAGGAGGCCGCGTTCGGCGTCCGCAAGGAGCTCAACGTGGAGACCGCGGTGCTGTGCAGCACCTGCTCCGGCTCGGGCTGCGCACCGGGCACCAGCCCGCAGACGTGCGCGACCTGCGGCGGTGCCGGCGAGATCCAGACGGTGCAGCGCTCGTTCCTCGGTCAGGTGATGACCACCCGTGCCTGCACGGCGTGCGGTGGCACCGGCGAGCAGATCACGTCGCCGTGCCCGACGTGCGGCGTCGAGGGACGCGTCCGCACCCGGCGGACGATCACCGTCGACGTGCCGGCCGGCATCGAGGACGGCATGCGCATCCGGCTGTCGGGCCAGGGCGAGGTCGGCCCGGGCGGTGGGCCGGCCGGCGACCTGTATGTCGAGGTGTCCGAGAAACCGCACGAGGTGTTCGTGCGTGACGGCGCCGACCTGCATTGCACGGTCGCCGTGCCGATGACGGCCGCGGCTCTGGGCACCGATCTGGTGCTCACCACGCTCGACGGCGAGGAGAAGTTGGAGATTCGCGCGGGCACACAGAGCGGCAGCGAGCAGACGCTGCGCGGACGCGGCGTGCCCCGGCTGCGCAGTTCCTCGCGCGGTGACCTGCACGTGCACATCGAGGTGCGCACGCCCACGCGGCTGGACGACGAGCAGGAGCGACTGCTGCGCGAACTCGCCGCCCTGCGCGACGAAGACGTGTCGGCGGTGACGAAGAAGGGCGGCCGCTTCGGCAAGGTGCGCGACGCCTTCCGATGACGACCGCGCCGCTGTTCCTCGTCGATGCGCTGCCTGGGAATGATCGCTTTCCGCTGACGGGGGACGAGGGACGGCACGCCGCGCGGGTGAAGCGGCTCGGGGCCGGCGAACAGGTGCTGGTCGGTGACGGCCTAGGCACGGTGCTCGAGTGCGTGGTCACTGGCGTGCTTCCGGACGGCCTCAGCCTGGAGGTCGAATCGCGCCGCGTCGAAGCTGCGCCGTCCCCGCGCCTGGTCGTGGTGCAGGCGCTGCCGAAGGGCGAGCGCGCGGAGCTGGCCGTCGAGGTGCTCACCGAGCTCGGTGTCGACGAGGTCGTGCCGTGGGCCGCGTCCAGGTCGATCGCGCAGTGGCACGGTCCGCGCGGAGAGAAGGCCCTGGCCAAGTGGCGCCGCACCGCGGCCGAGGCGGCGAAGCAGAGCCGGCGGGCATGGGTGCCGGTCGTGTCGCCGCTCGCCCGGACGGTCGACGTGGCCGCGCGGATCGGCGCGTCCACGGGACTGGTGCTGCACGAGGCGGCGTCCGCGCCGTTGACCACGGCGCCGCTGCCCGGGGACGGTGACGTGCTGGTCGTGGTCGGCCCCGAAGGTGGCATCGCCGACGACGAGCTCGCGGCGTTCGCTGCGGCCGGCGCGGTGACCGTCCGGATGGGCGCTCCCGTGCTGCGGACGTCGACCGCCGGCGCGGCTGCCCTGGCAGTACTGTCCGCCCGGCTCGGGCGCTGGGCCTGAACCGGGCGGACGTCGGGGTTGGTCAGCTGGTCGGTGCGGCCGACTTCGTCGGGACGTCGCCGAGGCCTGGACACAGCGCGATCTTGTCCGCGGGAACCCTGGCCACGGAGCCGCCGGCGACGGCGTACGAGGGCGCGTCGCACACGACGGCCTTCGGGATGAGCGTGCACGGGCTGTCGCCGAGCGCCTGGGCAACCTCGCAGATGCTCTCGACGTTTGCGCAGTCGTTCGAGGAAGTCCACGAGTCGCTGCCCTGCGTCTGGATGCACTGCTCGATGCGCGACTGCAGATCGGCCGGCAGCGCAGCGTTTCTGGGCGCCGCGTTGCTCGGCGTGGTGTAGGAGACCGGCTGCGACGGCGCGGCTCCGGCCTGGGTGTGGCCCCCGTCGCCGCCACCGGCGAGGGCAAGGGCAGTGCCGCCCCCGGCGAGGGCGAGGACTGCGGCCGCGGTGGCGAGCGGAGCACCCAGGCGCATCGGCCGGCGGGCGGGTGCGCTGACAGCGCGATCGATCATGTGATCGGCGGTGAACCCGTCGTAGGGCACGTGCACCGCGCGCAGTTCGGTACGCAGGTTGTCGTCGAGATTCATCGTTCTTCCTCCGTGATGGGCGGGACGGTCACGAACTGTGGATCAGCTCGCGTGGCCCGCAGCGTGGCCAGCGCGCGATTGGCCTGGCTGCGGACCGTTCCCTCGCTGATGCCGAGGGTTTGCGCGATCTCGCGATCACCGAGGTCGCACAGGTAACGGAGGACGATCACCGCGCGCTGCCTGGGTGGCAGCCCGCGCACGAGCGGCACCAACGTGAGCCGGTCGTCGACGCCGTGCGTGCCCGCGGCGGTGCTCGCCTCGGGCGGCTCGGCGACGCTGAACTCGGCACCGCGGTGTCGCCGCCAGCGGCTCACGTGAGCGTTGACGATCGAGCGCCGCAGGTAGGCCAACGCCTGGTCCGGACGGATCCGGTGCCAACGCGGGTACGCGTTGGTCAGCGCTGTCTGCACCAAGTCCTCGGCCTCGACCCGGGAGCCGCTGACGGCGACCGCGATCGTCATCAGCGACGAGAAGTTCGCATGTACGAAGTCGGCGAACTGCTCGCGCCGGGCCGGATCTGCCACGTCATCCTCCTGTCGGGTGGTTCACCGGCTGATACGCAGCTCGCACCTGTTGCGTTGCACCCGTCCGCGCGCATTCTCGCGCGGTAGCCTGCCGACCATGGCCGATTGCCTGTTCTGCTCCATCGTCAGCGGCGACGTTCCTGCCAACAAGGTGTACGAGAACGATGACGTGGTCTCGTTCGTGGACGTCAACCCGCAGGCGCCCACGCATCTGCTGGTGATCCCGCGCAAGCACGTCCCGGACCTGGCCGAGCTCGGCGCCGACCCGCAGACCGCCGCCGCCCTGGTCGCGGGCATCCGCGCCGTCGCGGCCGCGCAGGGGATCACCGACTTCCGGACCGTGTTCAACACCGGCGCCGGCGCCCAGCAGACCGTCTTCCATGTGCACGCGCATCTGCTCGCCGGCCGCCCGTTCAGCTGGCCGCCCGGCTAATTCGGGCGTGTCGCGCGCGGCCGCCGGTACAGTGGGGAGGCATCCGTCGTCCAGCAGAGAGCGCGACTTGTCCGATCCCAGTGCCAATAGCGGTTCCGTCTCGCCCATCGCGACCACCACGGTGGTCGTCCCCGGCGAGCAGGCGATGGTGGCCCTTCTCGGCGCGCGCGACGAATTGCTGCGCGTCATCGAGAACAGCGTCGCCAGCGACATCCACGTCCGCGGCAACGAAATCACGATCACCGGGGCGCCGGCCGACAACGCGGTGGCGGAGCGGTTGATCGCCGAGCTGCTGGAGATGGCCGGCGGCGGTCAGCAGTTGACCCCCGACGCGGTGCATCAGGCCGTCGGCATCCTCGAGGGGGGTACGGGCGATCGTCCGGCCGAGGTGCTGAGCCTTTCGATCCTGTCCCGGCGCGGCAAGAACATCCGTCCGAAGACGCTGAACCAGAAGCGGTACGTCGACGCGATCGACGAGCACACCGTGGTGTTCGGCATCGGCCCGGCAGGAACCGGCAAGACCTACCTGGCCGTCGCGAAGGCGGTACAGGCGCTGCAGGCCAAGCAGGTGAACCGGATCATCCTGACCCGGCCCGCGGTCGAGGCCGGCGAGCGACTGGGGTTCCTGCCCGGCACGCTCTACGACAAGATCGACCCGTACCTGCGACCACTGCTCGACGCCCTGCACGACATGATCGACCCGGAGTCGATCCCGCGGCTCACCCAGGCCGGCACGATCGAGATCGCCCCGCTCGGGTACATGCGGGGACGCACCCTTAATGACGCGTTCATCATTCTGGACGAGGCGCAGAACACGACGCCGGAGCAGATGAAGATGTTCCTGACCCGGCTCGGCTTCGGGTCGAAGATCGTGGTCACCGGCGACATCACGCAGATCGACCTGCCGGGTGACACCCGCAGCGGGTTGAAGGTGGTACGCGAGATCCTCGGCGACATCGAGGACGTCCACTTCGCGAACCTGACCTCCGCCGACGTCGTGCGGCACCGCCTGGTGGGCCAGATCGTCGACGCGTACGAGCGCTACGACGCCACATCCGGTCGTCCGACCGACCGCCCCGAGGGCGCTGGCCGCCCGCGGCCAAGAAGGTAAGCCGTGTCGATCGAGGTCAACAACGAGTCGGGCGCAGAGGTCGACGAGGCGGCGCTCGCCGAGCTCGGCCGGTTCGTGCTGGACGGCATGGGCATCAACGCGCTGGCCGAGCTGTCGATCGTGCTGCTCGACGCCGACGCGATGGCCGCGCTGCACGTGCAGTGGATGGACCTGCCCGGCCCTACGGACGTGATGGCCTTCCCGATGGACGGCGCCGAGGGCCCGGACCAGCGTCTTGACCCGTCCGCGCCGCCCGGGTCCGAACCCGTCCCGGGCGAGTCGATGCTCGGCGACGTGGTGCTGTGCCCGGCGGTCGCGGCGGACCAGGCGGCCTCCGCGGGTCACTCGGTCGAGGCCGAGCTGCACCTGCTGTGCACCCACGGCATCTTGCACCTGCTCGGCTACGACCACGGTGAACCGGACGAGGAACGCGAGATGTTCGAGCTGCAGGCGCGGATCGTCGGCGAGTGGGCGGCCAAGACCGGTCGCGGTCCGATCCGCAGTCCCTTGCCCGGCACCGCCGGCGAAGTAAGAGGATGACATCGCGATGAGCGCTCGCGCGAAGAGCCCGCGCCCGCGCGAGCGTGAGCGAGCTTGCGGCTGGTCCGCAGGATGGGCCCCGAGCTTGAGAGGGGTCCAGACGAGGACCATCTTGCGCGGACGTGAACAGTGAGCGGCGCTGACATTACGGCGCTGATCGTCGCGATCGCGCTGATCCCGCTGGCCGGGCTGCTGGCCTGCGTCGACTCCGCGCTCGCGCGCGTGTCGGTCGCGCGGGTCGAGGAGTTCCTGCGCGAGGAGCGCAAGGGCGCCAAGCCGTTGAGCGTGATCGTGGCCGATCGTGCGCGTTACACCAACCTGCTGCTGTTGCTGCGCGTGATCTGCGAGCTGACGGCGACCGTGCTCGCGGTGATCGTCGCGCGCTCGCAGTGGGGCTCCCGCTGGCCGGTGCCGACGCTGACGGTCGTGGTGATGGTCGTGCTGTCGTACACCGTCATCGGTGTCGGCCCGCGCACGCTCGGACGCCAGCACCCGAACGCCGTCGCGCTGGCGGGCGCCGTTGCCGTCCGCATCCTGGGCCGCGTGTTCGGACCGGTCGCATCGCTGCTGATCCTGCTCGGCAACGCGATCACGCCGGGCCGTGGTTTCCGCGAGGGTCCGTTCTCGTCCGAGGTCGAGTTGCGCGAGCTGGTCGACATGGCCGAGCAGCGTGGCGTGGTCGAGCACGGCGAGCGGCAGATGATCCAGTCGGTGTTCGAGCTCGGCGACACGATCGCGCGCGAGGTGATGGTGCCGCGCACCGACATCGTCTGGCTGGAGCAGACCAAGACCGTCCCGCAGGCGCTCGCGCTCGCTCTGCGCAGCGGGTTTTCACGCATCCCGGTGGCCGGCGAGAACCTCGACGACGTCGTGGGCGTCGTCTACCTCAAGGACCTCGCTCGCCGCGGGCAGGACGCCGAACGCGCGCGATCGACGCAGGTGGCCGAGGTGATGCGTCCGGCGAGTTACGTGCCGGAGTCCAAGCCGGTGGACGAGCTGCTGCGCGAGATGCAGGCGCAGCGCAGTCACATCGCGATCGTGATCGACGAGTACGGCGGCACCGCCGGCCTGGTCACGATCGAGGACATCCTGGAGGAGATCGTCGGCGAGATCACCGACGAGTACGACGTCGAGCGGCCGCCGGTGGAACGCATCGATCCGGACAGCGCCCGGGTGAGCGCGCGCCTGGCGGTCGAGGACCTGGCGGAGTTGTTCGACGTGGAGTTGCCCGAGCGCGACGACGTCGAGACGGTCGGCGGGCTGCTCGCCGAGTCGCTGGGTCGGGTGCCGATCCCGGGCGCCCGGGCCGAGGCGCACGGCCTGGAGCTGATCGCGGAGAATGCCGGTGGCCGGCGCAACCGCATCGACACGGTGCTCGTGCGGCGGCTGCCGGAACTTGGCGAGGACGAGAGCCCGGCCGAAGCGACCGCGGAGGAGCCGACCCATGAGCGAGCCTGATGATCTCGACGCCGAGGACGCGAAGTTGGTGACGCTCGCGCGCTCGGCCCGCGCTCGCACCGGCGCCGCGCAGGGCGCTGCCGTCCGGGACACCGACGGGCGCACTTACGTGGCCGCGACCGTCGACCTTCCGTCGCTGCGGCTGTCGGCGCTGCAGGTGGCCGTCGCGATGGCGGTCTCGTCCGGGGCACTCGGCCTGGAGGCCGCGGTCGTCTTCGGTTCGGACCCGTCCGACGAGGCAGGCGCCGCTGCGGTTCACGACGTCGCGCCGGACGCCCCGGTGCACGCGATCACCGGCTGATCCAGCCGGACGGCGCTCGTGTGTGGCGACGTAGCATCCGCCGCAGCGGCGTGTCGACCTGCAGCGTCGCCACACACAGCTCCTAGCCGAGTGCCCTGGCCAGGTGCTTGGCTACTGCGACGGCGTTGAACGAGGTTCCGGTGGTGACGGTCTTTACCTGGGCCAGCGTGGCACCCACGTTGAACGCGCACGCCCAGTCGCGGCCGTGATCCTTGCGGTAGAAGGCGATCTGGAAGGCCAGGCCGATCCGCCCGCCGCCGACGTCGACCTGCTGCGCGCCGCGCCCGGCCTCGGCCGTCCGCACCATCGCGTTGTGCGCGGCCGTTGCGTCGGCGTACCGCGTGAGCACCAACTGCACAGCCGGCTGGCGCGGCCCCGGCAGGTGCTCGCCGGCAAGACAGCTCGAGCCGCACTGCGCGGTCGGGTGCTGCAGCGCGTAGAACGTGCAGCCCACCTGCTTGCCGCCGGCGCGTTGCACGGTGACACGTGCCAGCCGCATCCCGACGTCGCTCGCGACGGTTCGCTCGGAAATCAGGCTGCAGCTGCCGGAGCCGGACGTCGTGGGACCCACGTTCACGGGCCTCGCGTCCGGTGAATGCATGATCGTTCGCGTCACCGTCGGCGCTGGCGCGGCAGCCGTGCCCCCGGATCCGCTGCAGCCGCCGAGAACAGACGCGGCGGCAAGAGTGAACGCGACGGCGGCGACTGCTCGTCGGATCATGGGCAGAAGGTAGCCGGAATTTCCTGTGCCGGCGCTCTGGGACAATGGTCGGCGTGACCCACCGCTCCGGCTTCGCCTGCTTCGTCGGCCGTCCCAACGCCGGCAAGTCGACGCTGACCAACGCGCTGGTGGGGACCAAGATCGTGATCACCAGCGCGAAGCCGCAGACGACGCGGCACGCGGTGCGCGGCATCCTCACCCGCGACGACGCGCAGTTGATCCTCGTCGACACCCCGGGCCTGCACCGTCCGCGCACGCTGCTCGGCGAGCGGCTGAATGACGTCGTGCGCGCGACGTTGGCCGATGTCGACGTCGTCGGGTTCTGCGTTCCTGCCGACCAGAAGATCGGCCCCGGTGACCGCTTCATCGCCGCCGAACTCGCGCAGCTGCGGGCACCGGTCGTCGCGATCGTGACGAAGACGGACGCAGCCAGCCGCCAGCAGATCACCGAGCAGCTCCTCGCCGTCTCGCAGCTGGGCGAGTTCGCCGACATCGTCCCGGTGTCCGCGGTCGCCGGCGACCAGGTGCAACTGCTCGCGGACCTGCTCGTCGGGCACCTGCCCGAAGGTCCGCGGCTGTACCCGGACGATGTGCTGACCGACAACGACACCGAGACGCGCATCGCCGAGCTGATCCGCGAGGCGGCGCTGGAGGGCGTCCGCGACGAGCTGCCGCACTCGATCGCCGTCACCGTGGACGAGATGCGCACCAAGGCAGACAGCCCCGAGATCGCTCCGGACCTCACAGTGATCTTCGCGACCATCCACCTTGAGCGGACCAGCCAGAAGGGCATCGTGATCGGGCACAAGGGCTCGCGGCTCAAGGCGATCGGCACCACTGCACGCGCCGGGATCAGCGAACTGCTCGGCGGCCGCGTCCATCTGGACCTGCACGTCGCGGTCGAGTCCGACTGGCAGCGCGACCCGAAGAAGCTCGACCGGTTGGGCTTCTAGACCATGCTTGCTCGCTATCGCGCCGCCTATGCGGCGCCGGGATCGGCGGCGTTCAGCGCGGCCGGTTTCGTGTTCCGGTTCTCGATGGCGGTGTACCCCATCGCGCTGGTGTTGATCATCTCCGGACGGACCGGGCACTACGGCTACGCCGGAGTCGTCGGCGGCGGTTACGTGATCGGCGGCGCCCTGGGCAACCCGTTCGCCGGCGTGATGTTCGACCGGCACGGCCAGCACAAGGTGCTGCCGCCGTTTCTCGCCGCGCACGTTGCGATGGCCGCGCTGCTTGCCGTCCTCGTGACCACCAAGGCGCCGCTGTGGACGCTGCTGCTGCCCGCCGTGCTCATGGGCTTCACGCTGGTGAACGTAGGTGCCCTGGTCCGTGCGCGGTGGTCACACGTCTGGCCCGGCGACGCCCCGCAACGGTCGACGGCGTACTCGATCGAGTCGACGCTGGACGAGGTGATCTTCGTGATCGGCCCCCTGGTCGCGACCGTGCTGGCCCTGCACACGCACCCACTGGTCACGCTCGGGCTGGCGGTCGTCCTCATCGCGGCCGGCTCCACGTGGCTGACCGCGCTCCGCGAGACCGAACCGCCGGCGCGAGGCGCGGGGGAGCGGCACTCGTTCGCGTTGCGCTACCGCGGGATGGTGCTGATCACGTTCGTGATGGTGTTCATGGGCGCGGTGTTCGGGAGCGCCGAGGTGGTCATGGTCGCGTTCTGTGGCCAGCACGGGCAGCGCTCCAGCGCGGGCTGGGTGGTCGCCTGCTTCGCGGCCGGTAGCGGGGTGGCCGGGCTGCTCTACGGCGCGCGGCACTGGCGCTCGCCGCTGCTCACGCGCTTCGTCGGCTGCGCCGCGGTGTTTGCGGTGCTGCCCTTCCTGTACTTCGCCGCGACTTCGCCGGCGACGCTGGCCGCCTGCACGTTCGCGGTCGGCCTAGGCATCGCGCCGACACTGATCGGCGCCTTCGGGCTGATCGACCAGATCGTGCCACCCGCCTCGCTGACCGAAGGCCTGACCTGGGTCGGCACCGGCCTGTCCGTCGGGTACGGACTCGGCGCTGCGAGCGTGGGTTCGGTCGCGGATGCGCACGGTGCCCGCGTCGCGTTCTGGGTGCCGGTCGGCTGCGCCCTGGTCGCTGGCACGATCGCGCTCACACTGTCGGCGCGGCTGGCCGAGCGGCAGCCGGTCGCAGTCGCCTGACGGTGGGACGATAACGGCATGCCGCTCTACCGGGACGAGGCCGTCGTGCTCCGGGTGCACAAGCTCGGTGAGGCCGACCGGATCGTCACCCTGCTCACGCGCCGGCACGGCCGCGTGCGCGCGGTGGGTAAGGGCGTGCGACGCACGTCGTCCAAGTTCGGTGCCCGCCTGGAACCCGGCAGCCACATCGACGTGCAGCTGCACACCCGGCTGGCCGAGGGCCAGTCGGCGCCCGGCGGACGGCGCGGGTTGGACCTGGTCACGCAGACCGAATCGCTCGGCGCGTACGGCGCGCAGTTGGCCACCGACTATTCGGCGTGGACGGCGGTGTCGGCGATCTGCGAGACGGCCGAGCGGCTGACCGAGGAGGGCGAGCCCGCGCTGCGGTTGTACCTGCTGCTCGTCGGCGCGCTGAAAGCGCTGGTCGAGCGTGCGCACGCCCCGGCGCTGGTGCTCGATGCGTTCCTGGTGCGGGCGATGGCGTCGGCCGGCTGGGAACCGGCGCTGACCTCGTGCGCGAAGTGTGGCGCGCCTGGTCCGCATGCCGCGTTCAACGTCGCCGCGGGCGGCGCGGTGTGCGAGAACTGCCGTCCGGCCGGTTCGGCGCGCCCGGCCCGCGAATCGGTGCAGCTGATGGCAGCGCTGCTCGGTGGCGACTGGGCGCTGGCCGACGCCAGCGAGGCCGGGCCGCGGCGCGAGGCCAGCGGCCTGATCGCCGCGCACCTGCAGTGGCACCTGGAGCGCGGGCTGCGCTCGTTGCCGCTGGTGGACCGAGGGGAGCTTGCGACCCGAGAAGTGTGACCGAGGGGCTTGATTCGCCGTCTTTCCCCACGCTCCGACCAGAATCAGGGCGGATTTTTGGTCACACCATGGGGAAAGCGAGCAGGTACGTTTGAGGAATGGGTCGGACGAGAACTGCTGCGGGGGTGCTGATCGCAACGGCGACCGCCGCCGGGCTGCTGACGGCGTGCAGCAGCACCGGCCACGACACGTCCCCGAACTCGCCGGCCACCTCGTCCGCGTCGGCCTCCGACGCTGTCGCCGCCGCCTTCGCCCGGACGACGGCGGCCAGCAGCGCGAAGTTCGACCTGTCGGCGGACGTGACCGGCGGCCCGGTCGAACAGCCGGTTCACGTGAGCGCGTCCGGCGTGATCGACTTCGCGCACCGGGCGAGTGACCTGACCGCGCGGATTCCCGGCGTGGGCGCGATCGAGGCGCGCTACCTCGCCGGCGTTCTCTACGCGAAGCTGCCCGCGTCCGTGGCCGGCATGCTGCCGGGTGTCAAGGCCGGCACCAGCTGGGTGTCGATCGACGTCAACGCGCTGTCGCAGCAGCAGTTCGGTAAGTCCCTCGGGCAGCTCGACCTCTCCGCGCCCAGCGACCCGAGCCAGGTGCTGAGCTTCCTGCGCGGCGCGGGTGCCGACGTGAAGCTCGCCGGTCCTGCGACCGTCGACGGCATCGCGACCACCCGCTACACGACGACGATCGACCTGGACAAGGCCGCGGCCCAACTACCGGCGAAGGTGCGGGCCGGCGTCACCCGGTTCGAGCAGCACCTCGGGACGCACGAGCTGCCGGCTCAACTCTGGATCGACGGGCAGGGCCGACTGCGCCGGATGACCATCACCGCGCACCAGAGCG
>DASTXN010000049.1:0-4407 GCA_035765515.1 Jatrophihabitantaceae bacterium
CGAACAAGCCCGAGCTGCCGATGCCGACGACGCAGATGATCACCAACGGCAACGACATCGCGACGCCGCCCGCGACGAACAGCGCACCGGCAACCAAGTCCGCGAGCGCTCCCGCGACCACCGCTACGTCGCCCACCGCACCGACGACGTCGGTCAGCTCAGCGCCGGTGCAGCCGACCGCGCCGGCGACGTTGCCGCCGGGCACGATCCCGCCGAGCGACGAGCCCACGTCGACGTGCACGCCGGGGCTGCTGCACACCTGCCCGTGACCGCCGGTTGCCGATGCCGCCGGCCGGGCCGTGCCAGGATGACGCGGTGACCACGCAGGCCGACACGCAGCCGCCCGCACCGGCGCAGCTGCCGAGCCGGTCGGACGCCACGGCTTCACGCGCGAGCCGGATCGTCGGCGGAGCCTGGGGCCGGTACGCCGCGGTATCGGCCGGCTCGTGGTGGACGCCGCGGCGCACCGTCATGGCGCTCACCGGGCTGACGCTGCTGCTGGCCTTCGCGCAGAAGTCGCCGTGCGCGACGGGCGAATGGACCGGCTACAAGCAGTACACACACGCCTGCTACTCCGACGTCGTTCCGCTGTGGAGCGACGAGCGGCTGGACGTCGGCGCCGTCCCGTACCGCGACACCAACGTCGAATACCCCGTGCTCACCGGCGGGTTCATGTGGCTGACCGCCGAGCTGACCCGGTTGGTGCACGCCCTCGTCCCGTCCTGGCAGGACCTGGTCGTGTTCGGGGTGCTGACGTCGATCCTGCTCGCCGTCTGCGCGCTGTTCGTGACCGCATCGACCGCCGCGACCGCGCGGCGCCGTCCGTACGACGCGGCGATCTTCGCGCTGTCCCCGCTGCTGATCTTCCACGCGTTCACCAACTGGGACCTGCTGGCGATGGCGTTCACCAGCGGCGCGCTGTGGGCGTGGTCGCGACACAAACCGGTGCTGGCCGGCACCATGATCGGGCTCGGCACCGCGGCGAAGCTGTACCCGGTGTTCCTGTTGGTGGCGCTGCTGATCCTGGCCTGGCGCACCCGAAGATGGTCCGGCTTCGGCTGGGCGACGGCGGCCGCGGCCGCAGCGTGGGCCGCGGTCAATGTGCCGATCGCGCTCGCCTACCACCAGGGGTGGTGGGCGTTCTACCAGTTCAGCATCGACCGGGCGACCGAGCGCAGCACGGTGTGGGCGATCGGCAAGACGATCTTCTCCGCCGGCGTGAACACGTCCGACGCCTCGTACTGGGTGCCGCCGGGCCCGGCCGTCGCGCTGCTGCTGATCGCCGCACTGCTGCTGGTGTGCTGGCTGGGGCTGCGGGCGCCCGCGAAACCGCGGCTCGCGCAGCTGGCGTTCCTCGTCGTGCTCGCCTTCCTGATCACCACCAAGGTGTGGAGCCCGCAGTACTCGCTGTGGCTGGTCCCGCTGCTGGCGCTGGCCCGTCCGCGCTGGCGGCTGTCGCTGATCTGGCAGTTCAGCGAGGTCGCCGTGTGGATCGCGACGCTGACCCTGCTGCTCGGGCTGAACCCGGACCAGAGCGCGCACGGCATCGGCTACGGCTGGCTGGTGATCGTGCTGCTGATCCGGGACGGGCTGCTGCTCGCGCTGGCCGGGCTGGTCGTCCAGGAGATGTGGCACACCGAGCTGGACGTGGTCCGCGTGGGGCTGCCGGACGGCTCGGACGACCCGGGCGGCGGCGAGTTCGACGGCGCCCGGGACCATCTGGCCCGACCGCCCGTCGACCGCTACTCTCCGGTAACCGAGCAGTAACCCGTACGGACCGTGCTCGTTAGACTCAGGTGAGACCGGGTACCACTCGAGCGGTCGTGCCGAGAGGACTACAGGGGGAACGGATGCGCCTAGCGCGACGCCACGGACTGCGCTGGCTGGCGGCCTCGGCCGGCATCGCGGTCGCCGGCGCGACCGTGCTGGCCATGGCCCCCGCGCACGCCGACTCGGCCACCGTCAGCGCGCAGCTGTCGCTGTCCGGTGTAGCCACCAAGGACAACGTCCTGGGCGGCACCACGATCGGCGTCCACCCCGGCGACACCGTCGACTTCAAGGCTTCCGCGCTGCCGACCGCCGGGCTCGAGAACATTCCTGCGCTCGGTTCCCTGCTGGACGGGGTGCTGAGCAACCTACTGGGCAGCCAGTTCCAGGTCGTCGTCACGTTCGGTTCGGACTTCGGGTCCGCCTCGCCCGCCCTCGGCGGCCAGTCGGTGACGCTGGGCGGCCCGACCAGTGGCTCGTGCAAGGGTGACCCGGACGAGGCGATCACGTTCCCGAAGGCCGGCAGCTACTCGTTCACATGGACCGTCCGCTACGTGCTGCCGGGCCTGCTCGGGTGCACCAAGTCCAGCCTCGGCGCGACGTCGATGAACCAGCTGCAGCAGGCCGGTATCGCGATCAACGCCAGCAACCAGTGGGTCGGCCAGGTCGTCGTTGCGAACGACCCGCCCAAGGGCGGCATCTCCGTCCAGCTGCCCGGCGTCGGCGCGGCCCCGAGCCTGCCGGTCGTGGGCCAGCTGCCGGGCGCGACGCTCCCGCCGGTCTCGCTGCCGACCATTCCGGTCGGCGGCATCTCGATCCCGGGCATCGGCGGCGGCTCGGCCTCGTCCGGCTCCGGCTCCGGGACCACCTCGACGGGCCACGCCGCCGGGTCCACGAAGGGCGCGGGCTCGCACTTCACGCCGCCGGGGCTGACCGTCCCCGAGGAGGTCGTGCCGAAGGGCTACGGCAACGGCAACAGCACCACCTCCGGCGGCACCGGCGGCGCGGGCTCCGGCCTGGGTGTCGGCGGGCTGAGCGACCTCGGCGTGCTCGGTGACATCGTCGCGGGCGATCCCGGCACGCACACGGCGGCGCCTGCCGCGGCCACCGCGGAGCCGTCCGCCGCGCCGGGCCCGACCATCGCCGCCCATGCCGTCCTGAGCGCTACGAGCACGTCCAAGGGCCAGCAGATGCCGGTCCTGCTCGCGATCGTGTCGATCATCGCGCTGTCGCTGGTCACCGCGATCTACGCCCGCATGTACCTGCTGCGTAAGAAGTAGGGCAGTGCACCGCCGCAGGCGGTGGATGGCGACCCACCACGCGATGAGCTCCCCCGCGGGCTACGCCCTCACACGCGGGGGTACCCCCATCTGCGCGAAGAGCCCGCGCGGCGCGCGAGCGTCAGCGAGCTTGCGCCTGGCGTCCTTCGATCCACCCTGCTTTTTGGGGTGGTCGGAGGATGCCATCCGGCGCGGGTAAGATATGTGAGTTCGCCTACTGGACGTGGGCGGACACCCTCCTGCCACGGAGAGTCCGTGGCCGCTGAGTCCATAGGAGGACGAGTCGCTTTGAGCACTCCTCTTCGCCATTACGAAGTCATGGTCATCCTCGACCCCAGCCTGGACGAGCGCACCATCGCGCCGTCGATCGACACCTTCCTGAACGTCGTCAAGACCGACGGCGGCTCCGTGGAGAAGGTCGACATCTGGGGACGGCGGCGGCTGGCCTACGAGATCGACAAGCACGCCGAGGGCATCTACGCCGTCATCGACGTCATGGCCCAGCCCGCGTCCGTTCAGGAGCTGGATCGCCAGCTCAACCTGAACGAATCGGTGCTGCGGACCAAGGTCCTGCGCCCGGACCAGCGGTAACCGGCATGGCTGGCGACACCGTCATCACCGTGGTCGGCAACCTGACCGCCGACCCGGAGCTGCGCTTCACCGCGTCCGGCGCGGCCGTCGCGTCGTTCACCATCGCCTCCACCCCGCGCACGTTCGACCGCAACAGCAACGAGTGGAAGGACGGCGAGGCGCTGTTCCTGCGCTGCTCGCTGTGGCGGCAGGCGGCCGAGAACGCGGCCGAGTCGCTGACCCGCGGCATGCGCGTGATCGCGCAGGGCCGGCTGCAGCAGCGCTCGTACGAGACCCGTGAGGGCGAGAAGCGCACGGTGATCGAGCTGCAGGTCGACGAGATCGGCCCGTCGCTGCGCTACGCCTCGGCCAAGGTCAACCGCACCCAGCGCGGCTCGTCCTCCGGCGGCGGCTTCGGCTCGTCCGGTTCGGACGGCGGCGGCAGCGGTGGCGGCGGTGGCAACTTCGCCGCCGACGACCCGTGGGGTTCGGCACCGCCCGCCGGTGGCGGCGGTTTCAGCGACGAGCCTCCCTTCTAACCACACACTTCCTCGCGATCTTGTTGCCGATTGCGCGCCATCGCGCGGCCGGCGCAACAAGATCACCGAATAGCTAACGGAGAACCGAAATGCCCAAGCCCCCCGTCCGCAAGCCCAAGAAGAAGGCCAACCCGCTGCTCGCGGCGAAGATCGAGTACATCGACTACAAGGACACCAACCTGCTGCGCAAGTTCGTGTCCGACCGCGGCAAGATCCGCGCGCGTCGCGTCACCGGCGTCAGCTCGCAGCAG
>DASTXN010000050.1:0-6761 GCA_035765515.1 Jatrophihabitantaceae bacterium
CCCACCGGCTCGGCGGCCGCGACCAGCAGCACCAGCCGCGTCGCCGCCGGCAGGGCATCTATCTGACGACCGAAGCTCTGCTCGATCCGGCGCGGCAGCGTCACCGCGCGGCCGATGCCGAAGCCGCCCGCCAGCTCCGCCGGGGTGAACCCGCGGGGCAGTTCCAGCAGGGCCAGCGGGTTGCCGTGACTCTCGGCGATGACCCGCTCGAGCACCTGCTCGTCCACCGGCCCCGGAAAGGCGAGGGACAACAGCGCCCGCGCGTCCTCGTCCGGCAACCCGGCCAGCGGAAGTTCTGCCAGGCCGGCGAGCTCCGGCAGCGCCGACCCCGATTCGCATTCGCGGACCGCGAAGATCATCGCCACCGACTCGGCACGCAGCCGCCGCGCAGCGAAGCCCAGCGCGAGCGCCGACGCGCGGTCGAGCCATTGCGCGTCGTCGACGAGGCACAGCACGGGTTGCTCACGAGCGTGCTCGGCGAGCAGACCCAGCACCGCCAGGCCGACCATGAACCCGTTGGGCGGGTCGCCGTCGTCCAGGCCGAACGCGGTGCGCAGCGCCACGCGCTGCGGCGCCGGCAGGCTCGGCAGGCCGTCGAGCATCGGCGTGCAGATCTGGTGCAGCGCCGCGTACGCGAGCTCGTGCTCGGCCTCCACGCCGGCGCCCCGGACCGCCCGGTACCCGGCCGCCTGCTCGAGGGCGTAGCCCAGCAGCGTGCTCTTGCCGATGCCGGCATCGCCCAGCAGGACCAGCGCCCTGCTCTCCGCGGCGCGGACGTCCGCGAGCAACCGATCGATGGTGCCCCGCTCGTCAACCCTGTCCAGGAGCATGCCGCGCCCAACCCTCGCGCCCGGGTACGTCAGCAGGCTATTCCGTTGCTCTCGTGCCGTCACGGTCTCCCATCCCATGCACACCAATCCGCCCTGAATTGGTGGCGTGCCGGGACCGCGTTCTTACTGGCGGGTCGCCGCGTTGCGGGCGGCAACGACTGGGGTGTTCACGGATTCGGCCGTCGGGCAGGCGTCCCAGAGTGGGTGCAGACCGTGCCGGATCACAGCACGAACGGCGTGTTCGGGCACGCCGCGCTGCAGACAGGGAGATATCGCGTGGAACTCACGACCGCGAACGCAAGCCACCTTCCGCCGCTGGAGAACGCGCATGAGCGCGCCGCGATCGGACAAGAACTGACGGCGGCCCTGCACGACCTCGTGGCCCTGTCGTTGACCGGCAAGCAGCTGCACTGGATGGTGACCGGACCGTCCGCGCATTCGCTGCACCTGCAGTTGGACGAGGTTGTCGACGTGTGCCGGACGCTGTCCGACACGGTCGCCGAGCGCGCCGTCACGCTCGGGCACGACTTCGACGGGCAGGCCGGGGCCGTTGCCGCGGGCACCGAGGTGCCGGTAGTGCCGACCGGCTCAGTGGCCGACCACATCGTGGTGCACGAGATCACCCATCGGGTCGCGATCGTCGCCGAGCGGGTGCGTGCCCGGCTGGAGCGGGTCGGGGCTGTCGACTTGGTGTCGCAGGACGTGCTGATCGAGGTCACCCGCGAACTGGAGAAGCAGCAGTGGCTGCTGCGAATGCAGGCGGGGGCCCGGTCGTGACGCCGGCCTCCCGCGGGTTCCTCGGGAGGCGGCAGACCGACGTCGACCCGGCGCGCGTCCCTGCCGGCCAGTACGTGACGGCGGGCTTCCCCGTCCTGTCCGCGGGTCCGACGCCGCGCACGGCATTGGACAGGTGGACGTTCACCATCCGCGGCGCTGACTTCGAGCCGGTCAGCTGGACCTGGCACGAGTTGCTTGCCCTGCCGGCCGAGGAGCTCACCACCGACATCCACTGCGTCACCAAGTGGTCGAAGCTGGACACCGCCTGGACGGGTGTCCCGATCGACACGTTGCTGGCCGGCATCGATACCGCGGCGACCTACGCGCTCGCCTTCTGCGACGGCGGCTACACGACGAACGTGCCGCTGGCCGACCTGACCGGTGGCAAGGCGTGGATCGCCCACGGCTACGGCGGCGCGTCCTTGCCGCCGGAGCACGGCGGGCCGGCCCGGCTGCTGGTGCCGCACCTGTACTTCTGGAAGAGCGCCAAATGGGTTCGTGGCCTTGAGCTGGGCTCGGAGGACGTCCCCGGTTTCTGGGAGCGCTACGGCTACCACAACTACGGAGACCCATGGAAAGAGCAGCGCTACCACGGAGACTGAACTGGCAGCTCGGGGACGTGGTCGGGCTCGTCAGCGAGAGCGGGCAGGCGCGCACGATCACGCTGCGGGTCCCCGGCTGGCGGCGCCACCTCGCCGGCCAGCACGTCGACGTGCGGCTGACCGCGGAGGACGGTTACCAGGCGCAACGGAGCTACTCGATCGCGTCCGCGCCGGAGGACTCGGCCGTCGAGCTGACCGTCGAACGGCTGCCCGACGGCGAGGTGTCGCCGTATCTCGTCGACGAGCTGCGCGAGGGTGACCAGCTGGAGCTGCGTGGACCGGTCGGCGGCTACTTCGTCTGGACCGAATCGCTCGGCGGGCCACTGCTGTTGATCGCCGGCGGATCCGGAATCGTCCCGTTCCGTTCCATCCTGCAACACCACCGGCTCACGCGAAGCTCCGCGCCGGTCCGGCTGCTGTACTCGGTGCGCACGCCCGAGGACCTGCTCTACAGCAAGGAACTCATGCGCTTCGCCACTTCAGACGACGTCGACGTGAACCTCACCTACACGCGCGCGGCACCGGCGGGTTGGCACGGCTACGCCCGGCGTATCGACGGGGAGATGCTCGCCGAGGTCGCCTGGTCCCCGAGCGATCGTCCGCTGATCTACATCTGCGGGCCTACCGCCTTCGTCGAGACCGCCGCGGACCTGCTCGTCGCGGCCGGCCACGACACCGCTCGCATCCGCACCGAGCGCTTCGGCGGGACGGGCTGACCGGCAGTCAGGTATTCGACGGGTTCGGGTCGGCGCCGTCAGTACTCGTTCTTGATGACGAAGTACGAACCACGGATGGTTCCGGCCAGCTTCGACTTCTGCCGCGCGAACTTGAAGCTCGACAACTCGTCGGGAACGTCCATGCCGTCGGACAGCTTGAACCCCACCGCGCGCTTCGTGGGCGCATCGAGCGTGTACATCACGTTGATGGACAGCCCGCTCTCGTAGAACACGTAGGCCATCCGGATGTTCTCGACCACGAACTCGGTCGCCTCGAGCGGACGTGACGAGACGACGAGCTGGCGCTCCTCGCGCAGGATCCGGTGCACCCAGTCGATGGTGTCCTGGGCCTCGCCGGCAGGGTGCACCGTAAAGACGTGGTCGTACTTGTTCTTGAAGTAGCGGGCCTCGTTCGCACGCAGCCCGGCGAGCGCCTCCGCGACCGGTGACGACTCCAAACCCACGGTCGACACCGAGGTGAAATCGACGGCATAGGACATCGCGTGCTCCCGAGACGGCTGGCCGATGGGTCAGCCGGACGATATCCCAGCTCGCGACTCGGCTATCGGGGAGTTGACCGCCGGTAGCGCTCGAAGATCACGCGGGAGCCGAAGGTCCTGGTCTCGACGAGGTCCAGCCGAATCGATGCAGCGACCGGCGGCAGGAACGGCGTGCCGCCGCCGACGGCGATCGGGTGGCGGAAGATGCGCAGCTCGTCCACCAGGCCGAGCTCGACCGCGGACGCGGCCAGCGTCGCGCCGCCGATCGCGACGTCCTTGTCGGTGGCGGCGAGTGCGGCGGCGACCTCCTCGGCGACTGAACCCTCGGCGAGTCTCGCGTTGCCTTCGACACGGTCGAG
Organism: Jatrophihabitantaceae bacterium; assembly: GCA_035765515.1. Lineage (GTDB taxonomy): Bacteria > Actinomycetota > Actinomycetes > Mycobacteriales > Jatrophihabitantaceae > DASRSS01. Next base: position 3,785 of record DASTXN010000050.1, read on the forward strand.
GGTGCGGCTGAACACGATCTTCGGAAGGGCGCACCACAGGTCGGCGAACGCGGACCGGTCCTCGTCATCCCGCAGCGACGGGTCCGTTTCCCACGGCAGCATCGTCTCGTAGAGCCGGCGGCCGCACAGATGGATGCCGAGCTCAGCCACCTGCTCGGTGTGGAACCGGAACTGCAGGTCGTCCGGAACGGTCCAGTCGAACGAGCCAGCCCGGTCGGCGATGAAGCCGTCCACCGAGACGCCCATCGAGTAGATCAGCATGGCGCCGAGCGTCGCACGATGCGTGGGTCGCGTACAGCGGCCCGGGCCTCGCTCGGCGATCAGATCGAGATGCCGCCGTCGACGGGGAGCACGACGCCGGTGATGTACGCGGCCGCGTCGGAAGCGAGGAACGCGACCGCAGCGGCCATCTCCGCGGCGTCGGCGAAGCGCCGCATCGGAGTCGTTTCGATCAGCGCTGCGAGCTTGTCGGCGGGAAGCGAATCGATCATGCGCGTCCGGGCATTCGGCGAGATGGCGTTGACGGTGACGCCGAACCGGGCGAGCTCCTTCGCGGTCGTCTTGGTGAAGCCGATGATGCCCGCCTTGGCCATCGCGTAGTTCGCCTGACCGATGTTGCCGCGCAGGCCGGTGTAGGAGGTGACGTTGATGATCCGTCCGGTCCCTTGACGCCGGAACTGCGGGACGACCGCACGCGTGAACCGGAACGTGCCGCCGGCGTGCACCGCGAGTACCGCCTCGTAGTCCTCGTCGGACAGCTTCCAGACCACCCCGTCGCGCAGGATGCCGGCGTTGTTCACGAGCACGTCGATCCGTCCAGTGTCGGCGATGACGCGCGCGACGACGGCATCGACGTCCGCCGTCTTCGCGACATCGGCGACGAGCCCCACCGCGTCCAGTTCCTTGGCGGCGACGGACACCTCGTCGGCATCGAAGTCGACGAGGTACACCGTGGCGCCGGCCCGGACGAACAGTTCGCCGATCGCCTTGCCGACCCCCCGCGCGGCACCGGTGACGATCACGGTGTGGCCGGTGAAGTCGAAGCTGACGTTGCTCACCGGCTCGGCTCCGTCGTGCTGCTGTCGGTGGTGCCGCCGACTGCGTCCAGTTCGGCACGCAGTCGCCGCAGCGCCAGCTTGGAGAACTTGCCGGTCGACGTCTTGGGAATCTCGTCGAGCACCCAGATCTGCTCCGGGATCCACCAGGAGGAGACGCGGCCGGCGAGGAACTCGCGCAGCCGGTCCGGCTCGATCGCGCATCCCTGCGCGGGGACGACGCAGGCGAGCGGACGTTCGCCCCACCGCTCGTCGGCGACCGCGATGACCGCCGCCTCGCGCACGGACGGGTGCGCCATGATCTCGTTCTCCAGCGCGACCGACGAGATCCACTCCCCGCCGGACTTCACCAGGTCTTTCGTGCGATCGACGATGCGCAGGTACCCGAACCGGTCGATGGTCGCCACGTCGCCGGTACGCAGCCAGCCGTCGCCGGTGAAGGCGGCCCCCGAGTCGTCGCCGAAATAGCCGGCCGCGACCGTCGGGCCGGACACCTGCAGCTCACCGGGGGTGCTGCCGTCGTGCTCGACCGGCCGGCCGTCGTCGTCGAGAATCCGCAGCCGGGTGAAGGGCAGGTTCGGGCCCGGCACGCCGAGCAGCCGGCGCCGCTCGTCGGCAGGAAGGTCCTCGTGCGCCGTGCCGATGCGCGAGCAGGCGACGACCGGGCTGGTCTCGGTCATGCCCCAGGAGCTGGTGAGCGGGATGCCGACCGCGTCTTCCCAGGCGCGGGAAAGGGAGTCCGGCAGCGCGCCGCCACCGCTGACGACCATCCGCAGGCTGCTCAGGTCCGCGTCCGCGAGCAGGGGCTGCAGGCTTCGCCAGATCGTGGGCACGCCGGCCGAGAAGGTGACCCGGTGACGTTCCAGCTGGCCCAGCAACGCGTCCGGCTGCATGGCCGGCCCGGGCAGGACCAGGTCCGAGCCCGCGAGCATGGCGGCGTAGGGCAGCCCCCAGGCGTTGACGTGGAACATCGGCACGATCGGCATGACGACGTCACGCTCGCTGATCGCGAAACCGTCCGCGCCGAGCAGCATCAGCGCATGCAGGGCAATCGAGCGGTGGCTGTACAGAACGCCCTTCGGCGGCCCCGTGGTGCCCGACGTGTAACACAGGTTCGCCGCGTCGTCCTCGTCGAGATCGTCCCTCGGCGTGACCGGCTGCGCCGAGGAGAGCAGCTGTTCGTAGTCGGCGATCCGGGGATCGTCCGGCAGCGGTTCGTCCCCGCCGTCGTCCATGACCACGAGGTGTCGTACGGCGCGAAGCTCGGCGAGTAGCGGTGCGAGTTTCGGTACCAGCGAACGGTCGATGAAGAGCACCTCGTCCGCCGCGTCCTCGATGATGTAACGCAGGTCGTCGAGGTACAGCCGGTGGTTGAGCGTGTGCAACACCCGGCCGCTCGTGGGCACGGCGAGATACAGCTCGACGTGCCGCTGCGTGTTCCAGGCGAGCGTCCCGACGCGCGCGTCGGGAGCGGCACCGAGCAGATCGAGCACTCCGGTCAGGCGCCGGGCCCGTTCCCCGACCTCGCGCCAGGTCGCGACCGTCTCGCCGGATCTGGTCGCGGTCACCACGTGCTTGTGCCCGAAGTTCTGTTCGACGCGTTCCCACAGCGCGTGGACGGTGAGCGCGCGCTGCTGCATGAGGCCCCGCATGGAGATCCCTTCAGGCCGACCGACTGACTAAGCGCATAGTCACCGCAGCATGCGGTGATGTCAAGCGCGTGCCGCAGCGCCGGCGCGACGGGCGCGCTTGGCCGGTCGGGGCGCCGTGGTCACCATGCGCAGCGCGAGGTCTGCGTAGAAGTCGCCGAGTTGTTCGGGCGAGTCGTTGCCGTCCAGGCGGTACCAGCGCACCAGGTCGATGCTGAGCGAGAGCATGCCGCGCACGACGCGGTTGACGTCGATCGCGGCGAAGCTGCCGTC
>DASTXN010000051.1:0-21705 GCA_035765515.1 Jatrophihabitantaceae bacterium
AATTGCAAGCCACGACTTCATCAATTTTGGCGAGGGACAACAGCTCAAGTGGCGCCCAAGATGATCAGGCGGAGATCCAAACGATCTCTCGTGACACCGGTGGCAAAGAGCGCGGCCGGGCGGACGGGCCGGGAGGGGCTACGACCGCAACACCATCACTCCAGTGGGGGAAACATGAATCGCAAGCTCATCCTGGGTGCGATGGCCGGCGTAGCCGCCATCGGCCTCGCAGTCGGAGGTACCACCTACGCCGCCTACAGCGACTTCGGTGACACCAACGGCAACACGGTTGAGGCCGGCATCTTGAAGCTGGACCTGGGCGCAGGCGGGCAGGGCAACGCGCACTACAGCTTCGGCTCGATGTCGCCGAACCGGACCACCGGTCGCACCGTTTGGTTGGCGAGCAACAACGGTGCCTCCACCCCTGACGCCAATCTGACGATCACGCTGCACAACCTCGTCGACACCGCAGCGCCATGCGACACGAGCCTGGGCAAGGCGACGGCCGAGCAGAGCATCAACAACGGCTGCGCGGTCGACTCGAACGACAACATCACGGGTACGCCTACCGTCGGCGTGCTGTCGAAGGTTCTGCAGTTCGAGGCGTTCGTGTACCCGAACGTTACGGACCCTGCGTCCTGCAGTGCCCAGACGCCGTACTACAACGGCCCGAACAAGGTGGACTTCATCCCGAACACCCGTGGCTCACTGTTTGCGGATGCCTCGGGCGCAGGAGTGCCCTTCCTGCTGAAGGACGCCAACGGCGCCCCGCTGGTTGTCGCGCCGGGCCATGGCGTCTGCCTCGCGTTCCAGGGCGCCTGGTACGACGACCAGACGCCCTGGATCAAGAGCAACGCGAACACGGTGCCGGACAACGCGGCGCAGGGTGATTCGCTGACGTTCGATGCGCACTTCGACCTGACTCAGGACATGAACGAGCCGGTCAGCCGCGCCACGCCGCTGCCGTAACTTGCAGGTTTTGTGGGGGTCGGCGCAGGGGCCGGCCCCCACAACGGCACATCAAGTAACACCAGGAAGTTCACGACAGGGGAGTCGTCGATGAAGCGCAAGTTGGTGAGCGGGATCGTCGCGGGAGTCGCGGCGCTCGCTCTGACCGCTGGTGGGGTGACCTACGCGGCCTTCAGCGACTTCTCCAACGTTGACGGCAACACCGTCGGGGCCGGGATCCTCAAGCTGGACCTCGGCGCCGACCGGACCGGCTCGGCTCCACTGAGCTATACCGATCTGAAGCCGGGATCGGCGGTGCTCCAGTCGATCTGGGTCAGCAACGACCACGCGTCGACACCGGCCGGCAACCTGACCCTGTCGTTCACGAACATTCAGGACGACCCCGCGCTATGCGCGACCAGCATGGCGAAGGTCCTCGGCGAGCTGCAGTCGGGCATCGGCGGTTGCAGCCTGGGCGACGTGGGAGCCAAGTCGGCGGATGAGCCGGAGCAGGGCAACCTGTCCCGCGTACTGAGCTTCAGCGGCGCCTACTACCCGGGCGCCGACACACCTGCTGAGTGCGCTTCGGTCGACGCGGCCGGGGGCGTCTCGTTCCTTTCAGCGTCGCGCGGCAACCTGGCTGGCGCCGGAGCCATGCCCGTCGATGCAGCATCGGGCGTGTTGGTGCTCAACCCCGGCGACGGCGCCTGCATCGGCATCGAGGCGAGCTGGAGTTCCGGCTCCGGGCCGTACACGCCGAGCAACCCGTCCGACGACGCGGCACAGTTCGACAAACTCGACTTCAACCTTCGCGTGGACCTGGTGCAGCAATGATGATGACCGGCAACCACACGCTGAAGAAGGCCAGCAACCGTGCCGACGACCAGGACGCACCGACGACGGTTGCGTCCCAGCCCGCCGCGGGCAACCATCGCGTGCTGCGCGGCGTCGCGCGCTGGACATACCGCATCGTCGCGAGCGCGGTGCTGGCGCTCGTCCTCGCTGCGGTCACCGTGCTGGTGATCATCCCGCGGGCGACTCACGGCACGGCGCTGACGGTGCTCACGGGCAGCATGACGCCCGGTATCCCGGTGGGCTCGGTCGTGATCGACCGTCCCGTCGACCCGGGGACGCTGAAGGTCGGCGATGTCGCCACCTACCAGAAGGCGCCCGGCGTCGACGAGTACATCACGCACCGGATCGTCAAGATCGACACCTCGACGCAGCCGGCGACATTCACCTTCAAGGGCGATGCCAACCGCGGCCCGGACATCACTCCGGTACCGGCCGGCGCGATCCGCGGCAAAGTCTGGTTCCATGTGCCGTACCTCGGCACGTGGCGCGACTCGATCAGCGGGCCGATGGGACGGGTGCTCGTCATCGCTGTCGTCGTCCTGATGCTCGGTGGCTACTCGGTCCGCCAGGTTCGTGAATCCGTGCGCGATCGCAAGGCCAAGCCCGACGTTGGAACTGACCCGCTAGTGCTCGCGTTCGCGCCTGGCGCCTTCGACAGCGCCGACCCCGCTTTCGTCGCCGCGTTGCTCCAGGGCGAACTCGAACCGTTCGACGGCGGTTTCCGGCTCCGTTTCGACGCCGACGAGAAGCGGCGCGAGGTGCTCGCCGAACTGCTGGCGCCGTACGTCCGCCCGTCCGTGGACGAACCAACGGTCGAATCGGTCCAGGGCCCCGTCGAGGTCGCGGTCGAGGAGCCTGCGGAGCAGTCGGCCGATTCGGCGCTGGACGAGGAACTGCTCGACTTCAAGACATCCGCCAAATCCCGGAAGGTCGTCCATGCCTAGCCGCCGCCACCGTCGTCGCCGGACCGCTGCCGTTGTCGGCGTGGCCGGCGTGGCGACGCTCGCGCTCTGCACTGCGCCCGGCACCTACGCGGCGTTCTCCGACTTCGGCACCGTTGGCGTTCACGCCCAAGCTGCCGTCTGGGGCGACAGCACACCCGACTGGCTTGCCCGCTGCGGTGATCTGAGCAAATACGGCGAGGTCGTCTTCGCCGATCCGATCTCCATCTTCGGCGTTTCGTTCGCGGCTATCGATGGGGACAATGCGGGGTCGGACAGCGGTCATCCCAAGATCATCGACCTGCCAACCGGAAGTAGCCGCGATCAGATCATCGTGGGCGCCAGCAACGCGATCAACGTTCTCTACGGCGGAAACGGCAAGGACTGCCTCGTCGGTGGTGACGAGTCCGACGTCCTCTTCGGCGGCAACGGCAAGGACGTCCTGCTCGGTGGCGGCGGCGCGGACTTCCTGTTCGGCGGGCAGGGTGACGACACGCTCTATGGCGGCGGCGGCATCGACACCATGGACGGCGGGCCGGGTAATGACGACGTGTACACGGACGGCGCGGACTCGCTGTTCGCACTGCCCTCCGAAATTCACACGCCCGACCCGACCGCGGGAACGCACCTGCTGGCGCTGCGGGTCGTGCGGCTCACCGCGCTGGTGAGCGGCGGCGACACGGACACGGACACAACCGCGTGTTCCGCTTCCTTGGAAGCGGACCTCCCGGACACGCCTCCGACTGGCGCACACGCACAGGACCTCATCGACTCGCTGGACGCGACGAAGGCACAGTGCCTCGTCGACGACGCCGACAGCGCGAAGGGCTCGCTCAGCAGCACGCTGTCCGATTCGCCGTCGTCGACCACGTCGTCCACGCCGACCGACCCGAAGACGGAGTCGACGTCCACCGGTGACCAGGCGCCGTCCAACCAGCCGACGCAATCGAACTCGCCGACGCCGACGCCCACGCCGACTCCGACGCCCAGCGACACGCAGACCAGCAGCGCAGCAGCGCCTACCGGCCAGCCCTCCAGCGACACCCCGAGCGGGACGGGCTCCGCGGGCGCTACGAGCACGGGCGCGGCAACCACTCCATCCACCGAAGGCGGGCAGTCATGACCGCGACCGCACGCGTGCTGCGGCGCGCGCTCACTGCCGCCCTGGCCGTCGCGACCGGCCTGGCGGTCTTCCTGCTCGGCCCGGCCAGTGCCAGCGCAGCCAGCAGCGTTCCGATCGACATCGGGGCGGGCTTCACCACCAACCCGTCCGGTCCGCTGATCACGATCACGAAGCTGATCCCCGGCGGAAGTTCGTCGGCAGTCGTCGGGGTGCGCAACCTGTCGAACGCCTCGGCGGACATCGCCCTTCAGTTGACCAACGTGCACGACGACGAGCACGGTTGCACCAAGTCCGAGGCGCTCGTCGACACCACGTGCGATGACCCGGGCCCGGGTGAGGGCGACCTCGGGGCAGACCTCGTCTTCACGATCGACGAGGGCACCGCGAAGACGGGACCGTTCACCAACACCTGGACCGGCAGCGCCGCCACGCTGGTGTCCGCCGCGACCGACATCTCGGCGGCGATCCCGGCCACGTCCGACCGATGGCTGCGGATCACGGTGAGCCTTCCGTTCGCTACCGGCAACGAGACGCAGACCGATACGTTCGGCTTCGGGATCCAGGTGGACCTGACCGGCCTCGGCACGGTCGTGGTTCCCGCCGCGGCAACTTCGACGGCGACCAGCACAGCGCCGTCGACCGGGACGGCGACCACGCCGACGACCCCGACCAGCGGCTCCAACGCCGGTTCGGGAGCGTCATCGTCGCACGGGGTCGGGGGAGTGTCGGCCAGCAACTCGGGTGGCTCGAACGGCGCCGGCGGACAGTCCGCCGGGGGGACGGGGCTCGCCTCGACCGGCGTGAACGTGGTGCTGATGACGCTGATCGGAGCGCTGCTGATCCTCTGCGGATTCCTGCTGCTTCAGCGCCGCCGAGGGGCCCGCGAGAACTGACGGCCGCCTTTCCCCATGCTCTGACCGGTTTCAGGCCCGAAATTTGGTCGGGCGATGGGGAAAGCGGGCAGTTACTGCGCGGGGCGGGTCATCGACAGGACGTCGAGCACCTTGTCCAGCTGCTCTTCGCTGATCTTGTCGGGAACGTGTCCGCGCTCGATCACGACCTGCCGGATCGTCTTGCGCTCCTTCAACGCCTGCTTGGCGATCTTGGACGCCTCGTCGTAACCGACGTAGTGGTTCAGCGGCGTGACGATCGACGGTGAGGACTCCGCGTACTCCTTGCACCGCTCGACGTTCGCCTCGATGCCGCTCACGCAGCGGTCGGCGAACACGCGCGAGACGTTGGCCAGCAGCCGCACGGACTCGAGCACGTTGCGGGCGATCACCGGCAGCATCACGTTCAGCTCGAAGTTGCCCGCCGCGCCGCCGAACGCGACGGCCGCGTCGTTGCCGATCACCTGCGCGACGACCTGGCACACGGCCTCGCACAGAACCGGATTCACCTTGCCCGGCATGATGGAACTGCCCGGCTGCAGGTCCGGCAGGAAGATCTCGGTCAGGCCGGTGCGGGGCCCCGAACCCATCCAGCGGATGTCGTTGCTGACCTTGTTCAGGCCGACGGCGATCGTCCGCAGCGCACCCGACAGCTCGACCAGCCCGTCGCGCGCGCCCTGGGCCTCGAAGTGGTCGCGCGCCTCGGTCAGCGGCAGCCCGGTCTCGGACGCGATCAGCGCGATCACCTCGGCCGCGAAACCGGCCGGGGCGTTGATGCCGGTCCCCACCGCCGTCCCACCGAGGGGGAGTTCGGCGACGCGCGGCAGCACCGCGTCCAGCCGCTCGATGCCGTAACGGACCTGGGCGGCATAGCCTGCGAACTCCTGCCCGAGCGTCACCGGCGTGGCGTCCATCAGGTGGGTACGTCCGGACTTCACCACGGACGCGAACTCGTCCGCCTTGGCCTGCAGCGCGTCGGCCAGGTGCGCGAGCGCGGGCTTGAGGTCGTTGACGACGGCCTTGGTCGCGGCGACGTGAATGGCCGACGGGAACTGGTCGTTGCTCGACAGCGGGTCGTTCACGTCGTCGTTCGCATGGACGGACGAGCCCAGCCGCTCGGCGGCCAGCGTCGCCAGCACCTCGTTGGTGTTCATGTTGGACGAGGTCCCGGACCCGGTCTGGAAGACGTCGATCGGGAACTCTGCGTCCCAGTCGCCGCGCGCGACCTCGACAGCCGCAGCCGCGATCGCCTCGGCCTTTGCGCCGTCGAGCAGGCCGCGCTTGGCCCGCACCCGCGCACCGGCGCCCTTGATCAGGGCCAGGCCGGCGATCAGCTCACGCTCGATCGGCTGGCCCGAGATGGGGAAGTTCTCGACCGCCCGCTGCGTCTGCGCGCGCCACTTCGCGGCGGCGGGAACGCGGACCTCGCCCATCGAATCGGTCTCGATGCGGTAGTCCTGCGAATCGGTCACGGCACACTCCCGGGCTCGTCGGCTAGGCCCGCCCCAGCCGGCAAAGCCAGCCTAGTGAGGCCGCCCGGGCCCTACTGCTGCGGGTACTGCTGGCCGTACGGCTGCGGCACCTGCTGGGTCTGCAGCTGCTGGGGGTTGACCGGCTCGGGTGACGTGGGCGCACCGCCCGGCTGGCCGTAGCCCAGCGCGGCCGCGGTCTGCCGGGCCCCCTCGTCCATCGGCACCGCGACGACCGCTGTGCCGTACGCGCACAGCTCCGTCCAGACGTCGCCCATCTCGGCCGTGTCGAAGCGCATCGCGACGACGGCGTTGCCGCCCTTGGCGCGCGCGTGCTCGAGCATCCGGCTCATGACCTCGTTGCGGCTCTCGACCAGGTTCTTGGTCATGCCCTGCAGCTCGCCGCCGAACATCGACTTGAAGCCGGCGCCGATCTGCGAGAACGCGTTGCGCGAGCGGACGGTCAGCCCGAACACCTCGCCGCACACGCGCTGGATCTGCCAGCCCGGAATGTCATTCGTGGTCACGACGAGCATCGCTGAGCCTTCCGGTGGGGGCCGCTAGTTGCGGTCGAAGTCTACGGCCGAATAGGCCCGCAACTTGCCCAGCTGATGCAATGAATCCACCATGCGGATCGTGCCCGACTTCGAGCGCATCACGATCGAGTGGGTCTGCACCGAGTCGGAGTTGTACTTCACGCCCTGCAGCAGGTCGCCGCTGGTGATTCCGGTGCCGCAGAAGAAGATGTCGTCGCCGCGCACTAGGTCTTCGGTGACCAGCACGCGGTCCAGGTCGTGGCCGGCGTCGAGGGCCTTGCGCCGCTCGTCGTCGTCCTTGGGCCAGAGTCGCGCCTGGATCACGCCGTTCATGCAACGCATCGCGGCCGCGGCGATGATCCCCTCCGGCGTCCCGCCGATGCCGAGCAGCAGGTCGACGCCGGTGCCCGGACGGGCCGCCGCGATCGCCCCGGCTACGTCGCCGTCGGCGATGAACTTGATCCGCGCGCCCGCCTCGCGCACCTGCTGCACGAGGTCCTGGTGCCGCGGCCGGTCCAGGATGCAGACCGTGACGTCCTCGACCTTGCCGTTCTTCGCCTTCGCCACCCGACGGATGTTCTCGGCGGGCGGCGCGGTGATGTCGATGACGTGCGCGGCATCCCCGCCCGCGACGATCTTCTCCATGTAGAACACGGCGGACGGGTCGAACATCGTGCCGCGCTCGGACACCGCGATCACCGCGATCGCGCCCGGCATGCCTTTGCTCATCAAGGTGGTTCCGTCGATCGGGTCGACCGCGACGTCGCACATCGCGCCCGTGCCGTCGCCGACCTGCTCGCCGTTGAACAGCATCGGGGCTTCGTCCTTCTCGCCCTCACCGATCACGACGACACCGCGCATCGAGACGGTGCCGATCAGCGCACGCATGGCGTCGACGGCAGCACCGTCGCCGCCGATCTTGTCGCCGCGGCCCACCCAGCGGCCGGCGGCCATGGCAGCCGCCTCGGTCACGCGGACGAGTTCGAGCGCGAGGTTGCGGTCCGGCGCCTGCCTGGCGACGGCCAGCGCCTCGGGCACATGCGGGGTATCGGGGGACATGAGTTCCTCCTGTCTGCCTCGCTCGTCGCGCGAGCGCTGGTTCACCCGGCGGGCTCCGGACGGATTCGCTGGCCTTTGATCCTATTCGTCATGTTTTGCGATGGCCGCGTCGAGACGCTCGGTGGCGCCCGCCAACCACTGCTGGCAGACGTCGGCGAGCAGCTCGCCGCGCTCCCAGAGGGCCAGCGACTCCTCCAGCGACTGGCCGCCGGACTCCAGCTTCGCCACCACCTCGCGCAGCTCGGCCCGGGCCGCCTCGTACGAGAGGTCGGACGACGGCACGGGCTGCGGCGTGGACGGTTCAGGCACGGTCCGACCCTAGTGCTCCGTGACCCGGGCTTCGAACTGGCCGCGGGCCACGCGAACCCGCAGCCGCCCCGTGGCGTCCTGCGGGTCGCGCACCACGGAGCCGTCCGCGAGCTGGACCACGGCGTAGCCCCGTTCGAGCGTTGCCTGCGGCGAGAGCGTGCGGACCCGGGCCCGGACGTGGTCGATCTCGCTACGGGCCGCGTCGAGCAGTGCGGTGAGCCGGCGGCGGGCGCGGTCGCGCTGCTGCTCGACCTGCCCGGCCTCGCCGGTCACGCGGGCGTGCACGACCCGGCGCATCCGCTCCGGCAACCCGGCCATCAGCTCGGCCTCGCGGTCGAGGCGACGGTGGACGCAGTCCCGCGCGCGCCCGCGCAGCTGGGCGATCTGGTCCTGCTCCTCGGCCAGGTCCGGCACGATCCGCTTGGCCGCATCGGTCGGCGTGGACGCGGCCAGGTCGGCGACGTGATCCAGCAGCGGCACATCGCTCTCGTGCCCGATCGCGCTCACCACCGGCGTGCGGGCGTCCGCGACCGCGCGCACCAGCGTCTCGTTGCTGAACGGCAGCAGGTCCTCGACGCTGCCGCCGCCGCGGGCGATCACGACGACGTTCACCTCAGGGTCGGCGTCCAGGCGCTGCAGTGCGGCGACGATCTCGGGAACGGCCGACGGTCCCTGGGTTGCGACGTTCTCGATGCGGAACCGTGCTCCGGGCAGCCGCCGGCGGGCGTTCTCGACCACGTCGCGCTCGGCCGCGCTGGCGCGTCCGGTGATCAGCCCGATGGTGCTTGGCAGGAAGGGCAACTGGCGTTTGCGCTCGCGCGCGAACAGCCCTTCGGACGCGAGCAGTTTGCGCAGCCGCTCCAGCTGGGCGAGCAGCTCGCCGAGGCCCACCTGGCGGATCTCCAGCGCGCGCAGGCTGAGCGTGCCGCGCTCGAGCCAGAAGTCGGGTCGGGCGCGCACCAGGATGCGTGCGCCCTCGGCCACGTCGTCGGGCAGCACGCCGCGCGGGCAGGTGACCGACAGCGAGATGTTCGCGTCCGGGTCGCGCAGCGTCAGGAACTGGGTGGGCATGCCGGGTCGGCGGGTCAGCTGCGCGACCTGGCCGTCCACCCACACCTCTCCCAGCCGGGAGATCCACTCACCGATCTTCCCGGCGACGACGCGCACCGGCCAGGGCGACTCCGGCGTGCTCGTGCTGGCCACCGGTCAGTCGTCGCCGACGATGTCGAATTTCGAGCGCCCGGCCGAGCCCGTTGGCCGGCCCGGGTCGTCGGCGGGCGCGGGGTCGTCGAACGTCGCCCACTCCGGCGGCTCGTCGGTCGTCTCGCGATGGTTGAGGATCTCCTCGCCGCGTGCGGCAAGCATCGCGTACCGCTGCTGTGCGCGCAGCGACAGTTGCAGCGCGGTGCTCACCGCGAGCATCGGCAACTCGAGCGCTTTGTTGGGCAGCGTGGACGGAAGGGAGCGCGCCTGTTCGGCGGCCTCGGCGGCCAGGCCGATCGCGGCACGGAACGGTGAGGGCAGCTGTGGCATGACTCAAGCCTGCCGCATTCGGGCGGTCCGTACCATGGCAGGTATGAGCGCGCGCGAATCCGGCCAGCAGACCGCCGCTCCCGGCACACCGGGACCACGCGGGACGGTTCTGCTCGCCAAGCCCCGTGGCTACTGCGCCGGCGTCGATCGAGCGGTGCAGACCGTCGAGCGCGCGCTGGAGCACTACGGCGCTCCGGTCTACGTGCGCAAGCAGATCGTGCACAACCTGCACGTGGTCAAGACGCTCGAGGCCAAGGGCGCCATCTTCGTCGAGGAGAACGACGAGGTGCCCTCGGGCGCGGTCGTGGTGTTTTCGGCCCATGGCGTCGCGCCGGAGGTGCACGAGCAGGCGGCCGCCCGGCAGTTGCGGACGATCGACGCGACCTGCCCGCTGGTGACCAAGGTGCATCACGAGGTGCGGCGGTTCGCCAAGGGCGACTACGACATCCTGCTGATCGGCCACGAGGGGCACGAGGAGGTCGTCGGTACCAGCGGCGAGGCGCCCCAGAACGTGATCCTGGTGGACGGCCCCGAGGACGCCGCGCGCGTGCAGGTGCGCGACCCGGAGAAGGTGGTCTGGCTGTCCCAGACCACGCTGTCGGTCGACGAGACGATGCAGACGGTGGCCGCGCTGCGCGAGCGCTTCCCGATGCTGCAGTCGCCGCCGTCGGACGACATCTGTTACGCCACGCAGAACCGGCAGGCGGCCGTCAAGACGATCGCGCCGCAGGTGGACCTGTTCCTGGTCGTGGGCTCGCCCAACTCGTCCAACTCCGTGCGGATGGTCGAGGTCGCACTGGCTTGTGGCGCCCCCGCGGCGCACCTGGTGGAGAACGCGGACTCGGTCGACGCGTCCTGGCTGGACGGCGTGCACACCGTTGGCCTGTCGTCCGGCGCGTCCGTGCCGGAGATCCTGGTGCGTGACGTGGCGCAGTGGCTCGCCGCGCAGGGGTTCGACGACCTGCGCGAGATCAACGAGGTGGACGAGCGGCTGACGTTCGCGCTTCCGCAGGAACTGCGCCGCGACCTGCGGGCCGCCGCGACCGAGGGCTAGCAGTCCTTCGGCAGCCTGACTGCTAGCGCCGGCTGAGCATCCGGATGCCGGCGATGATCAGCACCGCGGCGGTCGCGCCGGCGATCGCCGGGAAGCCGTAGACGAGCCAGTTGGCGGCGGCGTCGTAGAGCGCCTTGTGGTCGCTCAGGCCGCTGGAGCGGATGTACAGCATCGCGCCCGAGGCCACCGAATAGACGATCGGGGGCGCGATCACTATCGGGAACATGCCCGATCGGCGTACCAGCAGGATCGCGACGATCGCCGCGACGATGATGCCGATATTGAACCCGCCGCGGACCTGCGTGCCGCTGAGCGAGTCGATCACGCCGCCGATTCCCGCGATGACGAGCAGGACGACGAGCGCGGCCAGGCTGGACAGCCCGCGTTCGCGGGGCCGCGGGTCCATGTCTCGCGGCAGCGGCGGGAGCGTGGTCGTGCCGCCGGGCATGACGGGCGCGCGGCGCGGTGCCTGCCGGGGGGAGCGGTCCGCGCCGGAGCCGCCCGCGCGAACCGGGGTCGCCGGTCCCCAGCCGTCGTCGGCCGCGCCGCCCGAGCCGTAGCGGGCACCGTACGGCGGCACGTCAGCCAAGGTCGGACTCCTTCGCGCGGCTGCGCCGGCGGCCCGTGGTCGTCGCGGATGGACGACGTGTCGGGCCGGCGTCGGCTCGGTCAACGGTCCACGCTACCCGCCGATCCTGAGCTGCCGCTGCATTTGCCCATCGGAGTCTAAGGTGAGCAGCTCCTCAGCCGTGACCAGCCGGGGCGTGGCCTCGGTCAGCGGCTGCAGCTCCGGGATCTCCGTGCCCGGTGGTACCACGCCGAGCGCGGACATCTCCCGCGCCTTGGGGAGCACCCGGCGCTCCAGCGAGCCCACGGCATCGTTGTAGGCGCCGACGGCCTTGCCGAGGCTGCGCCCCAGCGCATCGACGTGCTCGCCCACCTTCCCCAGCCGCTGGTACAGCTCCCGTCCGAGCCGATGCACCCGCTCGGCGTTCTCGGCCAGCGCCTCCTGCCGCCACGTGTAGGCGACGGTGCGCAGCAGTGCCACGAGCGTGGACGGTGTCGCCAGCACGACGTTCCGTTCGAACGCGTGCTCGAGCAGCGCAGGATCGGTCCGCAGCGCCGCATCGAGGATCGCGTCGGCGGGCACGAAGCAGACCACGAACTCCGGTGTCGGCGTGAACCGTTGCCAGTACTCCTTGCCCGAGAGCTGGTCGATGTGCGTGCGCAGGTGCCGGGCATGCGCGGCGAGACGGTCGTCGCGTTCCGCCTCGTTTCCGGCCTCGGCCGCGGCGAGGTAACCGGCCAGCGGCGCCTTCGCGTCCACCACCACCTGCTTGCCGCCCGCCAGGTGAACGACCAGGTCCGGACGCTGCCGGGTGCCGTCCGACCCGGTCACGCTCAACTGGGCGGTGAAGTCGACGTGCTCGGTCATCCCCGCTGCTTCGACCACGCGCTCGAGCTGCATCTCGCCCCAGCGCCCGCGCACGTGCGGGGCGCGCAGGGCGGTGACGAGCGCGGCGGTCTCGCTGCGCAGCTGCTCGGACGTCCGGCTCATCGCGAAGACCTGTTCGCGCAGCGCCGCGTCG
Source organism: Jatrophihabitantaceae bacterium (assembly GCA_035765515.1). GTDB lineage: Bacteria > Actinomycetota > Actinomycetes > Mycobacteriales > Jatrophihabitantaceae > DASRSS01. The sequence goes on from DASTXN010000051.1 coordinate 12,307, forward strand.
GAGCTGGCCCGGCCGCGCTGCACCTCGTCCAGCTGCTGCTGGACGCGTCCGAGCGAATCGCGCAGCGGGGCGACCAGCGCGGCCAGGTTGCCGTGCCCCATGAGGAGTTCCTCGCGCTTGGCGGTCGCGGCGTGCTCGACGGCCGCCGCGGCGCGAACCGAGGCGGTCTCGTCGCGCGCGGCCCGCAGCTCGGACTCGGCTCGGGACCGGGCCGCCAGCCAGCCGACGGCGAGCCCGGCGATCAGGGCCAGCAGGGCGATCAGCAATGTCATGCCTGCAGGCAAGCAGAGGGGTCTGACAGTTTCGCGGCAGCGACAGGCGGCATCGGTCGCGGCAGCGACAGGCGGGCACCGTCCGTAGACTCAGCCGTCGTGAGCCTCACCATCGGCATCGTCGGCCTGCCCAACGTCGGCAAGTCCACGCTGTTCAACGCCCTGACCAAGAACGAGGTCCTGGCGGCCAACTACCCGTTCGCCACCATCGACCCGAACGTGGGCGTCGTCGGCGTGCCGGACCCGCGGCTGGACGTGCTGGCCGGCATCTTCAACTCGGCCAAGATCATCCCGGCAACGGTGTCGTTCGTCGACATCGCGGGCATCGTCAAGGGCGCGTCCGAGGGGGCCGGGCTGGGCAACAAGTTCCTGGCGAACATCCGCGAGGCGGACGCGATCTGCCAGGTGATCCGCGCGTTCAGCGACCCGGACGTCGTCCACGTCGACGGCAAGGTCTCGCCTGCCGATGACATCGAGACGATCAACACCGAGCTGATCCTGGCCGACCTGCAGACGATCGAGAAGGCGCTGCCGCGGCTGCAGAAAGAGGCACGGCTGGACAAGGGCAAGCTCGCCGTCGTCGCAGCGGTGGAGGCGGCCGAGAAGGCGCTGTCGGCCGGGCAGACGATCTTCTCCTCGGGCATTGACCGTGAGCCGCTGCGCGAGTTGCACCTGATGACGGCCAAGCCGTTCCTGTACGTCTTCAACGTCGATCCCGACGAGATCGCGAACGAGGCGTTCACCGCAGAGCTGTGCGCGCTCGTCGCGCCGGCCGAGGCGATCTTCCTGGACGCCAAGACCGAGTCGGAGCTGATCGAGCTCGAGCATGACGAGGCGCTCGAACTGCTGCAGTCGATGGGGCAGAACGAGCCGGGTATCGACCAGCTCGCACGCGTCGGATTCGCGACGCTCGGCCTGCAGACGTACCTGACGGCCGGTCCGAAGGAGGCGCGTGCCTGGACGATCCCGGTCGGGGCCACGGCGCCGCAGGCCGCGGGCGTGATCCACACTGATTTCGAGCGCGGCTTCATCAAGGCCGAGATCGTGTCTTACAACGACCTGGTCGACGCCGGCTCGATGGCCGAGGCCAAGGCACGCGGCAGGGTGCGCATCGAGGGCAAGGACTACGTCATGGCAGACGGCGACGTGGTGGAGTTCCGCTTCAACGTGTAACTGGGTCCGCTTTGGCGCGGGCCGGACGGGTTCGTTTGAACGAGGCAGGGCGGCCGAGCCGTGAGGTTCGACGGAGTGCTCGCGTGCAGCTTTGCTTACCGTGCGTACGCAGGTGCTCACCCTGAGTGAGCAGAGCCCGCTCTGCTCACTGTGAGTGTGCAAACGCTCACCAGGCGTAAGCAGAGCAAAGCTACGGGCGCGGGTACTGGCCCTGGAACCTTTGCTCTGCCCGGTGAGAGCGTGCAGCTGCCCGGTGACACCGTGCAGAGCAAAGGTCCGCGACGACATCCGGCAAGCGTCTGCGCACCGGCCCGCAGCAGGCACACTCGCTGCCGGCAGCACGACAGCCTGTCGAACGTCCCGGGTCGCGACGATTCAGGCGCCGTGGCCCGGGTCGAGATTCTCCACGTCCGACAGGGTGATCAACGCGCCCGAACCGCGACGCGAGCCGGAGTCCGGTTCGAGCAGGAATCCGACGTGATCCCCGAACGGGACGCGCTGCAGGATCGGCCCGCTGAACCAGGCGAGCGCGTCGTCCAGCACCGGGACGCCGTCCGGCCCGGGCTGCCACGAACACTGCGCGAACTTGTCGATCTCGTCGCCGGTCTGCTCGCCGAACAGGCGCGCGAGCGGGAGCTGGTCCCGTCCGAGCAGATGAACGGCGAGACGGCTGGCGGAAACGCCGATTCGGTAGGTGTGGTTCTTGACCGACAAGCACACCAGGAAACGCCCCGGATCGATGCTCACCTGGCCGGCGAATCCGACCAGGCAGCCGGACCGTTCACCCGCGCCGTGCGCGGTCGCCACGAACATCGGGTAGAGCAGCCGGACGGAGTCCTCGAACGCAGTCGTCGCCATGATCACCAGTATCGGCCGTTACGGCGCGGGCGCCCCGGGTAAGCCGTGCGCATGGCGCAGCAGGACGTCCGCAGTGTCGGCGTCGAGGAGGAGTTCCTGCTTGTGCGGGGACCCGTCCCGCGCCTGTCGACGCACGGCGAGGACGTCGTCGAACGGGCCTACGAGCTGGACGAGGACGCGCAGTTCGAGCACGAGTTCAAGCGGGCGCAGGCCGAGCTGGCCTCGCCGCCCACGCGCTCGCTACCGGATCTGCTCGCCGAACTGCGCCGGCTGCGAGCCGAGATGGCGACCGCCGCGCGGGCCGCGGGCGAGCGACTCGTCGCGACCGCGAGCAGTCCGCTGCTGGACCGCCCGGCGACGACCGACGACGAGCGGTACCGGCACATGAACGCGCAGTTCGGGATGCTCGCGCGCGAGCAGCTGACCTGCGGAATGCACGTGCACGTGTCGGTCGAACCGGCCGAAAGCGTCGCCGCGCTCGACGGTGTGCGGGCGTGGCTGCCGGTGCTCACCGCCCTCAGCGCGAACTCGCCGCTGTACCGCGCGCGGGACACCGGCTATGCCAGCTACCGGACGGTGCTGTGGGGACAGTGGCCGACAGCCGGCCCGACCGCGACGTTCCGCGACGAGCACGAGTACGACGACCTGGTGCGTGACCTCGTCACGGTCGGCGCGGCAGCGGACGACGGAATGATCTACTTCGACGCCCGGCTGTCGCGCAACTACCCGACGATCGAGATCCGCGTCTGCGACGTGTGCGCCCGGGCCGAGGACGGGGTCGTGATCGCGGCGCTGTGCCGCGCGCTGGTGGAGACGGCGGTCCGGCGCGCGGCCGACGGGTCCGCGCGGCCGCGGCCGGAGCTGCTCCGCGGCGCGTCCTGGCGCGCGGCGCGCTACGGCATGACGGACGAGCTGGCCGACCTGACCGGTTCATGGGTGCGGCTGCGCCCGGCGTGGGACGTGGCGGAGGCGCTGCTCGAGCACGCGGGTCCTGCGCTCGACGACGCGGGGGATCGGGCGGTGGTGACGGACGGCTTGCGACGCATCCGTGAACGCGGCACCGGCGCCGAACTGCAGCGCAGCGCGTTCACCGAAGGTGGCGTCGCGGCCGCGCTGACCGCGGTTACGGTCACGGCACCGTCCTGATCAAGGTCAGCTGACCTGCACCACGACCGAGTGCCAGCCGGACGCAGCCGCCGGGTACGGCTCGGCCCGTTTGCTCGACTGCACCTTTCCGTCGCGGTCGATCGCGCGGACCCGGAGCGTCACTGGTCCGTCCCCCTCGACCGTCCACGGCAGCACCCACTGCACCCAGGTGTCGGTGGACGGCACCTGGCCCAGCCGGGCCGTCTGCCACGGCCCGTCGCCGACCTGCACCTGCACCCCGCCGACGCCCACGTGCTGGTGCCACGCGACCCCCGCGATCATGACCCGGGTGCCGCGTCGCAGGCGCGCGAACGGCCGGGGCGTGTCGATGCGCGACTCGAGCTGGATCGGAGCCTGCTGGACCCAGCCGCGCTGCACCCAGTAGCCGTCGAAATCCGCGAACCGCGTGGCTTGCAGCTCGACGAGCCACTTGGTCGCCGAGACGTAGCCGTACAGGCCGGGAACCAGCATGCGCACCGGGAAGCCGTGCTCAAGTGGCAGGGGCTCGTCGTTCATGCCCACCGCGAGCATCGCGTCGCGGCCGTCCATGATCACTGTGGTGGGCGTGCCGATCGTCATGCCGTCGGACGAGCGGCCTACGATCTGGTCGGCGTCCGGGTGCACACCGGCTTCGCGCAGCAGGTCGGCCAGCGGCGCGCCGAGGAACTTCGCCGTTCCGATGTACGGGCCGCCGACCGGGTCGGACACACAGGTCATCGTGATGTAGCGCTCGATGAGTGGACGGGCGAGCAGGTCGTCGAACGACAGCGTCAGCTCGTGGTCGACCCGCCCGCCTACGCGTAGCTGCCAGGTCTTCGCGTTCAGCTGGGGAACGGTCAGTGCGGTGTCCACCCGGTAGAAGTTCCGGTTCGGCGTGATGAACGTGGCGGCGCCCTTGGCCAGGTCGGCATGCGCGGGCAGCGGCGGCGCGGGGGAGGTCGGCTTCGGCAGGAGCACTGCGGCGCGGGACTGTGCGGCGTCGAAACGTCGGTGCTGCAGCGCGCGTCCGCCGAAGCCCGTCGCCGCGGCGAGCCCTGCCGCGGAGACGCCGCCGATCAGGAAGCCGCGTCGTGCGGTCCCGCTCGCCGCCGTGGCTGGCAGGGCCACTCGGCGATCGAACGGTCGGCGGTCGCCGGTGCCGAGCGTCCGCACCAGCCCGATCAACACCGCGATCGCGCAGAGGGTGCCGAGAATCGTCGGCACGACGTCACCGCCCCGGGCCGCATTCGCGGTCGCTGCGGCGTAGACGCCGACCGCGCCGAAGAGCACCAGGCCGACGACGCCGACCCACAGCCACCGGAGTGCGAGCACGCCGAGCGCGACGGCCAGCAGCCCGATCACGACGTAGATGCCGAGCAGCAGCATGTTCTTGTCGTTGCTGCCGAACTGCCGGATCGCGTAGTCCTTGAGCGACTCCGGCGTCAGCAGGATGAACTTGTTGCCGACCGCGATGATCGGCGCGGCCGCGGGACGGACGAAGGCGGCGACGAGCTCTCCGATCCCGATCGCGATCCCGGCCGAGACGAGGCCGACCAGCGCACCGAGCCCCAAGCGCGAACCCGCGCGCGCCAACCGGAACTCCACAGATGACATGGTCCTCGCGATGGTGCGATTGTGCACGACGTTCCTCTTGGGTCAGCCGGGTTGGCGGTGTCGACTAGGTATTCGCGGCGCGAGGGTTCCTCGGTTTCACACATGAAGCTGCGGGTATAGGCACTGCGTGACCTGTGTACGCCGCCCGCTGTCATTGCTAGCCCTGCCCGTTGCGTTCGCCGCCACGCTCGCGTTGTCCGCATGCACGAGCAGCGGGCCGTCCGGAGGTACCGGCTCGCCGGCCGCCGCCGCGCAGTCGACGAGACCGTCGCCGGCCGCGAGTCCGTCCGTGGGCGGGCCGGCCGGTTCGTTGCAGGCGCAGTACGAGTCCGTGATCGGCAGGGTGCTGCCGTCCATCGTGGAGATCACGACCAAGGTCGGGCTCGGCTCGGGCATCGTCTACGACTCGGCGGGCGACATCGTCACGAACGATCACGTCGTCGGCGACGCGAAGACCTTCCAGGTGCGCTTCTCCGACAGCGCGTCACCGGTCAAGGCGACGCTCGTCGGGACATTCCCACCTGACGACCTTGCGGTGATCAACGTCGCCGGCGTCTCGCACCTGGACCCAGCGACGTTCGCGGATTCCAGCAAGGTCAAGGTCGGCGAGATCGTGCTGGCGATGGGTAACCCGCTTGGCCTCGCCAGCAGCGTCACCGACGGCATCGTCTCTGCGGTCGGCCGCACCCTCACGGAGCCGACGTCCCCCGACTCGCCCGGCGCGACCCTGCCCGACTCGATCCAGACGTCGGCGGCAATCAACCCGGGCAACAGCGGTGGCGCCCTGGTCGACCTGCGCGGCGAGGTGATCGGCATCCCCACCCTGGCGGCGACGTCCCAGCAGGAAGGCGGCGCGGCGCCTGGCATCGGCTTCGCAATTCCGTCCAACACGGTGCACGCGATCGCCAGCCAGCTCGTCAAGAGCGGACGGGTCACCCGCTCCGGACGCGCCGCGCTCGGCGTGGGCGTCGCCACGGTCACCGGGCCGTCCGGCACGGGTGCCGGCGCGGGCGTGGAGACGGTTGTGCCGGGCGGTCCCGCCGACGACGCGGGCATCCGTCCGGGCGACGTGATCGTGAAGCTCGGCAAGACCCGGGTGACCAGCACCCAGGTGCTGTCCGCTCTCCTCGCCGGGATGAAGGTGGGCCAGCACGTATCGGTCACGATCGTGCGCTCGGGCGCCACCCACACCGTGCAGGTGACTCTGGGCCAATTGCAGTCGAGCTGACACCCGACGGAACCGATACCGGCACTCCGCGCGAAGGGAGGTGGAAGGGTTGTCCGCAAAGGGACGGCGCACCGGGCGTTCGGAGGTGTCGGTGAGTCGCTGTGACCGCCGCAAGGTTGCTGTCGTGGGCAGCGGCGTGGCCGGCTTGACCGCCGCATACGTGTTGCAACGCGAGGCGGACGTGACGCTGTTCGAGGCCGCTGACCGGTTGGGCGGCCACGCCGACACCCACGATGTCGTCGCGCCGGACGGACAGCTGCTCGCCGTCGACACCGGTTTTATCGTGCACAACCGCCGGACCTACCCGACGCTGCTGCGGCTGTTCGCTGAGCTGGGTGTGCAGACGCAGGAGTCGGACATGAGCATGTCGATCTCGTGCGCAGGCTGCGGCCTCGAGTACGCCGGCGGGCGCGGCCTGTCCGGGCTGCTGCCCTCGGCACGGACGGCGACCAGTCCGCGGTACCTATGCATGCTGACCGAAATCGTCCGCTTCCATCGCCGGGCGCGCGCGTTGCTGGACACCGACGACGACGCGCTGACGCTGCGGGAGTTCCTCGCCGCCGGCAGCTTCACCCCCTATTTCGTCGCGCATTTCATGACTCCGCTGATCGCTGCGGTGTGGTCGACCGCGCCGACGCGCACCGGTGACTACCCGGCCCGTTACCTGTTCACGTTCCTGGCCAACCACGGCATGCTCACGGTGACGGGCGCGCCGACGTGGTACACGGTGGTCGGCGGGTCGGCGCGGTATGTCGAGCGCGCCGCCAAGGGGCTGACGGCGGTGCACACGGCGACGCCGATCCGCGCGATCACGCGCACGTCCGCCGGCGTCGAGATCCGCGACGAGTGCGACGTCGTGCAGGGCTACGACTCGGTGGTGATCGCCACGCACCCGGACCAGGCGCTGCGGATGATCACTTCGCCAACCCTCGCGCAGCGCGAGGTACTCGGCGCGATCGGGTACACCGTCAATCCGACCCTGCTGCACACCGACGCGGCGGTGCTGCCGCGCTCGCGGCGCGCGCAGGCGTCCTGGAACTACGCGCTGCCGGCCTGCGACGCGGCGCCGACGAGCGTGCAGTTGAGCTACAACATGAACCGGCTGCAGCGGCTGGACGTTCGGGGTGAGACGTACGTGGTCACGCTGAACGGCACCGAGCGCGTCGACCCCGATCGGGTGCTCGCGCGGATGGTCTACGAGCACCCCGTCTACACGAGTGCGTCGGTGGCCGCCCAGGATCGGCTGCCGGGCCTCAACGACGGGGTCTTCGCGTTCGCCGGCGCGTACCACGGTTGGGGATTCCACGAGGACGGCGCCCGATCGGGCGTCGCGGCCGCGGAGAGCCTCGGGGTGAGGTGGTGATCGCGCGCCTGTTCGACGTCGAGGTTTCGCACGTGCGCGCTGCGCCCGTGCGGCACGAGGTCGGGCATCGCAGCACGATGTGGTTCGTCGACCTGGACGACCTGCCGCGACTACCGCGCGGGATGCGCTGGCTGGCGCGGTTCGAGTCACGTGATCACCTCGGTGCCCCGGACCGCCCGCTGCGCGCGAACCTCGACGCCTACCTCGCCGCGAACGGGATGGACCTGCAAGGGGGACGGATCACCATGCTGGCCAACGCGCGCAGTGCCGGGTACGTGTTCAATCCGCTGAGCCTGTTCTGGTGCCACGGACCGTCCGGAGAGCTGCACTGCGTCGTCGCCGAGGTACACAACACCTACGGGCAGCGGCACCGGTACCTGTTGCACACCGACGACGCGGGGCGCGCGGAGGCCGAGAAGCAGTTCTACGTGTCGCCGTTCTATCCGGTCGACGGGTACTACCGGATGAGCGTTCCCGAGCCGACCGACCGGCTCGCGCTGACGATCACGCTGCACCGGCAGGGTGATCGGCGCTTCGTCGCGTCCGTGCGGGGCATTGGCCGTGCCGCGACGCCGGCAGCCGTCTTCGCGTCCGCGTTCCGGCGCCCGCTGCAGACGTGGCGGGTGCGAGCTGCGATCACCCGGCACGGGATTGCCCTGTGGCGTAAGGGAGTGCCAATCCAGCCACGTCCGGGTTGCGTCGCGGAGCGCAGGGCCGGATGAGCGGGTTCCCCGCCGGCGCTTTCGTCGCGTCTCTGCCGTGGGTCGCCGGAGCCGCGGCACTCGTGCTCGCGGTGACCTTCGTCGTCGCGAAGATCGCCGGCAAGCACAGCGTGATCGACTCGGCGTGGGGCGTGCTGTTCGTCGCGATGGCCGTCGCTGCGTTCGTCCGCTCCGACGGTCATGGCGACCCGCTGCGGCGCTGGCTGCTGCTCGCCCTGACCGCCGTCTGGGGGTTGCGGCTGGCTGTCCACATCGGCCGGCGCACGATCGGCAAGCCCGAAGACCCGCGCTACGAACAGCTGCTGGCCAAGGGCGAGAAGCACCCGGACCTGTACGCGATCGTGGTCGTGTACTTGTTGCAGGGCGCGCTCGCGTTCGTCGTCGTCGCGCCCGTGCTGGTCGGGGAGTACGTCCGCGGCGGCGTCTGGCCGCTCGTCTGGGTGGGCGTCGCGCTGTGGTGCGTCGGCGTGTTCTTCGAGGCGGTCGGCGATCTGCAGATGGAGCGGTTCCGCGCCGATCCCGCGCACCGCGGCGAGATCATGGACCGCGGCCTGTGGCGGTATACCCGGCACCCGAACTACTTCGGCGACGCGTGCGTGTGGTGGGGGATCTTCCTCGTCGCAGCGTCGGGCTGGCCCGGCGTGCTGAGCGTGATCGGACCGGCCGTGATGACGCTGCTGCTCACTGCCGGTTCCGGGGTGCGGATCATGGAGCGGCACATGAGCGGTCGCCCCGGCTGGGACGAATACGTCGCGCGCACCAGCAAGTTCGTCCCGCGGCCGCCGCTACTTCGTCCGTCCGCGCACCCGGCCCGCCACCGCACCGCTCGCTGACGCTCAGCCGGTGACGACCTCGCCGTCGACGACTTCGACGGGCACCGGGCTCAGTGCACGTGGTGCCGGACCGTGGATGACCTTCCCGGTGACGGCGTCGTAGACCGACCCGTGACACGGGCAGTGCAGCTGCTTGCCTGCTGGCTTTACCGTGCAGCCCATGTGCGTGCAGATCGCGCTGAAGCAGGCAGCCGTTGTGTTGCTCGGTCGG
>DASTXN010000052.1:0-6808 GCA_035765515.1 Jatrophihabitantaceae bacterium
GCACCGGAATCGCGACGATCGCGCCCACTGCCGCCGCGATCGCCACCGCGAGCAGGATCGCCCAGATCGACGTGGTGTTCATCTTCGCCACGACCGCCGCACCGACGCCGACGAACGCGAACTGTCCGAGCGAGACGTAACCGCCGTACCCGGTCAACAACACCAGCGAAAGCATGATCATCGCGAAGCCGATGGCCGTGCCGAAGCGCAGCATGTTCGTCTGATTGAGCAACGGCAGGGCGACCAGGCAGGCCACGATCAGCGCACCCGAGAACAGCAGCGTGCGCGGTGTGCCGGGGACGTTGGCGGCCAGGATGCCCTTGACCTGGCCGACCCGCAGGCGCACCTGCGGCACGAAGATCAGGATCGCGAACAGCATGAACGTCGGTAGCGAACTCTGCAGCCCGGTCTGGATCAGCTGTCCGCCGTGCGGGGCGATGTAGCCCTGGCAGTACGCCGTCACCAGGCCGAGCGCGATCGCGCCGAGATACGTCAGCGGCAGGCTGCGCAGCCGTCCGAGCATGGCCGCCGCAAACGCGCTGATCACCAGGAACGTCAGCGTGTAGTAGTCCAGCCCGGTGTAGGAGACCAGCAGGATGCCGCCGAGCGCAGCGAGCGAGGAGCCGAGCGCCCAGCTCATCATCGACACCCGGTTCGACCTCGCGCCGAACAGTTCCAGCAGCTCGCGGTTGTCCACGGCCGCGCGCATCGCGGTGCCGACCCGGGTGCGGTTCAACAGCAGATACAGCCCGGCTGCGACCACCGCGGACAGACCGATCGTGATCACGAAGTGGTAGCTGATCCGCACGCCGAACAGGCCGAACGAGTCGTATCCGAAGAACGGCGGCACGCTGCGGAACTGGTCCGTGGGCCAGAACTGTTGCGCGAGACCGACGAGGAAGACGAACAGCCCGACGGTCACCACCAGGCTCACACTGACCGGCGCCTCACCGAGCCCCCGCATCACCAGTCGCTCCAGGGCGAGCCCGAACAGGGGGGCGATGACGAACAGCACCAGTACGGCCGACAGCGCCGTGGGCAGTCCGTCCTGCACGTGCAACTGCCAGTAGGCGAACGCCATCACCATGCTGATCGCGCCGTGCGCCAGGTTGAACACCCGGGTGGTGGTGTACGTCAGTACGAGCCCGGAGGCCGCGATGGCGTACGCCGCACCCAGGAACAACCCGGTGACGGAATAGGCGATGAACTCCTCCATGGGTCAGCCGCCCACTCCGCTGTTGACCGTCGGGCCACAGGTGTACGGGTAGGGCGTCAGCCGTACCCACTTCCCGTTCTCCAGCTTGACCAGCGAAGCGCAGTGGCCGGTGTGCTTCCCGCCGACGTCCTGCGCGGGCACCATGCCGTTGTCCGTGTAGTTGTGGATGCCCCTGACCGCATTCAGCAGCGAGGCTCTGGTGAGCTTGCCGCCCAGCTGGATCGCCAACTGGGTGAACAAGTCCATCGCCGCCCACGCGTAGACGCCGAAGAAGGTCGGCTCGCCACCGGACACCCGCTTGAGCCAGGTCAGGTACTGCTGCAGGCCGGGGTTCTTACCGGCCTCCTCGAACAGCGGGCCGGGGACGAACGAGTAGGTGCCCTCGACAGACTTGCCGGCGGCGACGTAGTTCGCGTCGTAGCCGGTCGGGTCCATGACGAACATCGGGTTGTAGTTCTGCTGGTACATCGCGCTCTTGAGCTGCACCGCGTACTGGTACGCACCGATGTACTGGACGTACTTGATCCCGTCGCTCTTCAGCTTCGTGACGATGCTGCCGTAGTTGGGCACGGACGTGACGTCGATGCCGATCTTGTCCTTGAAGTTGAAGCCCATCTTGGTCTCGGCCGCGCTGAAGCTGTTCGCGTTCAGCGTCGATGCACCGGCGCTCAGGTAGACGAACGCGGCGTTCTTGTACACGTCGCCCTGCTTCTTGAAGTACGTCACGAACGGGACGGTGGGAACCTCGGGAACGGCCAGGGAGTACACGCCGTACGAGACGGGCGACTTCCAGCGCGCGGTTTCGGTCGACGCGGTACGCAGGTCCGGAATGCCGCACTTGGCGACGGTGTCGGCCCCGCCGGCGTCGAAGGCACCCATCGAGCCCACCTCGGCGAATGCGCTGTTGCACGCGGTCGTGTCCGCCTGCTGGTCGACGTTCTCGCTGGTACCGCTGTCCAGCGGCAGGATCTTCAGCTTGCGGCCGCAGATGCTGGACGTGGAGTTGAAGTAGGCCGCATAGGCCGCCGACGCGTTCTGCACTGACTTGAACAGGTTCGGCACGGGTCCGCTGATGTCGGCGACGTTGGCCAGCGTGATCGTCGTGTTCGTGATGCCCGTCGTGTTCTTGAAGCCCGCGCAGCTGCCCGCCTTCACGTTCGAGACCGGGCCGCCGGGCTTGGACGAGCCGCCCCCGCCGCCGGAGTGCGAGCCGCCCCCGCTGCCGGATCCGCCGCCCGAGCCGCTGCCGCCGCCACCCGTCCCTGTTCCGGTCCCCGTGCCCGTCCCAGTGCCGGTGCCCGTTCCCGAGCCTGTTCCCGTCCCGGTGCCAGTACCGGTTCCAGTGCCGGTGCCGGTTCCGGTGCCCGTTCCTGTCCCGCTGCCGTCGGTGCCGGTGCCGGTTCCGGTGCCCGTGCCGTCCCCTGTCTGGACGCCGGCCACCTGGCCGCCGCCCAGGTACGCGCCTTGGGCGTCGACGAACTGCTTTGGCGGAACCGCGGAGCCGCACGCGGCGAGCAGCAGTGCACACGCTGCGGCGGTGGCGATGACAATCGGCCGACGACGACGGATCACGTGAGACTCCTTGATTGCGGTGCTCATGACAGCGAGAGCACCTCGGTGCAGGCAAACGTGCTATCTGGGTCGCGGTGTTCGAAGTACTTGCCGAGGGTTCCATCGAGCTCGGTCAGAGTCCAGGTGGCCGCGGCGGTGTCGAAGCGCTGCTCGACGCGAGGCGGAGCCATCAACGCGACCATCCCGCCGTACACGATGAAGACCTGGCCGCTGATCGATTCGGCCGCCGGGGAGGCGAGGTAGGCGACCAGGGGCGCCACGTGCTCGACCGAGAGCGGGTCCACCGTTCCCTCGGGAGGCGCTCCGAACACGCCCTGCGTCATCGCCGTGCGAGCGCGCGGGCAGATCGCGTTCGCCCGCACGCCCATCCGTCCGAGGGCACGAGCCGTCGAGACGGTCAGCGCGGCGATGCCGGCCTTCGCCGAGGCGTAGTTGGGCTGCCCCTCGGAGCCGGTGAGACCGGCCTCGGACGAGGTGTTCACGATCCGGGCGTAGACCTGATCGCCGGTCGCCTTGAACTGCGCGCGCCAGTACGCGGCGGCGTTGCGCGAAAGCAGGAAGTGGCCGCGCAGGTGCACGCGGATGACGGTGTCCCACTCCTCGTCGGACATGTTGAACAGCATCCGGTCGCGCGTGACGCCGGCGTTGTTGACGACGACGTGCAATCCGCCGAAGTGCTCGACGGCCGCGTTGGTGAGCGCGTCTGCGGTGGATCGTTCAGCAATGTCGCCCTCGACGAACAGGCCCTTGCCCCCGACGCTCTCGATCTCCTCGATCACGTCCCCGGCCGCCATGTCGTTGACGACGACGGACGCGCCCGCGCGCGCCAGCGCGACGGCCTCGGCGCGCCCCAGGCCGGCAGCGGCGCCCGTGACAACGGCGACCTTGCCGTCCAGCGACGTGGGCTCAGGCATCGACGTCCACCAGGCTCAACGCGTTCTTCGGGCAGCGCTCGACCGCCTTCTCCACGCGCTGCAACTGCTCGGGCTCGAGGTCTGCCGTGTTCGGCGCCAGGATCACCAGGTTCTCGTCGTCGTCCAACTCGAACACTTGCGGCGCCAGCCCGCAGCACACCGCGTTCGCCTCGCACAGGACCCGATCGACCCTGATCTCCATCTGCGCCTGCCTCCGACTCCCGGTCCGCGGTGACCCCCGGGGCGCTCCCGGTAGGTGTGACGCAGATCTAACAAGGGACAACGATTCAGTCGTGGCCAGGTCACTGGCTGGCATTCGCCATGCGTGCCCGATACGCCACGTTGAGGAGCGATGATAGAACGGGTTCTAGATCGTGGCAATCGCCACACGCGAGGCACTGAACCCCGATTTCATGCGTGACCTATCGACGTCAGCGCGGTGCCACCGCTACAGTCACTAGAACGCGTTCCACCACTTCGCGCCACCATCCAGGAGCGGGCATGCACATCGGCTACTCCCCCGAGCACGAGCAGCTGCGTCGGGAGCTGCGCAGCTATTTCAGCAGCCTGATGACGCCGGAGCGGCGCGCCGCGCTGGCTACCGGAGGCGACTACGGCGACGGTGAGGTGTACAAGCAGGTCGTCCGGCAGATGGGCCAGGACGGCTGGCTCACCCTCGGCTGGCCGGAGGAGTTCGGGGGGCGCGGCGGCTCGGCCCTCGAACAGCTGATCTTCACCGACGAGGCAGCGATCGCCGGCGCACCGGTTCCGTTCCTCACCATCAACACGGTCGGCCCGACGATCATGCGATACGGCACGCCCGAACAGAAGGCCTTCTACCTGCCGAAGATCGCATCCGGAGAACTGCACTTCTCCATCGGCTACTCCGAGCCGGACGCCGGCACCGACCTGGCGTCCCTGCGTACCCGTGCCGTGCGTGACGGGGACGAGTACGTGGTCAACGGGCAGAAGATGTGGACCAGCCTGATCCAGTACGCCGACTACGTCTGGCTGGCGTGCCGCACCGACCCGGACGCACTGCGGCACAAGGGCCTGTCGATCCTGATCGTCCCGACCGACGCCGAGGGCTTCTCGTACACGCCGGTGCACACGGTCTCCGGCCCGTCCACCAGCGCGACGTACTACTCGGACGTGCGCGTGCCCGCCGCGAACCTCGTCGGCGAGGAGCACAAGGGCTGGGCGCTGATCACGAACCAACTGAACCACGAGCGGGTCGCGCTCACGTCGGCCGCGCCGGTCATGAACGCGCTGCGCGAGGTCCGCGAATGGGCACAGCAGACCAAGCTCGCCGACGGGCGGCGCGTGATCGACCAGGAGTGGGTGCAGATCCACCTGGCGCGCGTCCACGCGAAGGTGCAGTTCCTCCGCCTGAAGAACTGGCAGATCGCGTCCGGCTCTGACTTCGGGCCGGCCGACGCCTCGGCGACCAAGGTCTTCGGCACCGAGTTCGCGACCGAGGCGTACCGGCTGCTGGGTGAGGTACTCGGAGTCAACGGTTACGTGCGGATGGGCTCGCCGGCCGCGGTGCTCGCCGGGCGGATCGAGCGCATGGCGCGGGCCTCTCTGATCCTCACCTTCGGCGGCGGGACGAACGAGGTACAGCGCGACATCATCGCGGGCGTCGGCCTGCGGCTGCCCGCCAGTGGACGCTGAAGGAGACCGGACGATGGACTTCACCCTTTCCGAGGAACAGCGCGAGCTGGCCGGTCTGGTGCGCCGGATCGCCACCGACCAGCTCACGCAAGCGCGGCTCAAGCAGGTCGAGGCCGACGGCGCCCACTTCGACCGTGATCTGTGGCGCGCGCTGGCGGACGCGGGTGTGCTCGCCGCCGCGTTGCCCGAGTCCGTCGGTGGAGGAGGCCTGGACTTCCTCGAGCTGTGCAGCGTCCTGATCGAACTGGGCCGGGCGGTCGCGCCGGTCCCCTACCTGACGAGCGCGGTGTCCGCGGCGGCGCTCGCCCACCTCGGCACCGACTCGCAGCGCGCGACCTGGGCTGCGCCGGCTGCGTCCGGTTCGCTGGTGCTGACGGCCGCGCTGAGCGAAGACCTCAACGACGATCCCGAACGGCCGACGACTCGCGCGCAGCGCCTCGACTCAGGGTGGCAGCTGACCGGCGCGAAGGCGGTCGTGCCGTTCGCGACCGTGGCCGACGCGTTCCTGGTACCCGCAACGACTGCCGAGGGCGTCAAGCTGTTCGTCGTGCTGCCGTCCGACGGCGGGGTGCTGCTCGAGGAGCAGCGCATCGTCGACGGCGACATCGAGGCCACCCTGGACCTGGCCGGCGTGCAACTCGGTGCGGACCGGCTGGTGCCGGGGGCGGACGTCGTGCACTGGCTGGTCGCGCGATGCACTGTGGGCCGCTGCGCGCTGCAGCTCGGTGTGCTTGAGCGTGCGCTCGAACTGACCGCCGAGTACGCCCGCGAGCGGCAACAGTTCGGCCGTCCGATCGGCAGCTTCCAGGCGGTGGCGCAGCGGCTCGCCGACGCGTATATCGATGTCGAGGCGGTGCGCCTGACGATGTGGGAGGCCGCCTGGCGCATCGCATCGGCGTTGCCGTGCCCGACCGAGATCGCGACTGCGAAGTTCTGGGCCGCGGACGCCGGTCATCGCGTCGCGCACACCGCGGTGCACGTGCACGGCGGCACCGGCATCGACACCGACGGCGCGCTGCACCGGTACTTCGTGGCCGCCAAGCGCAACGAGTTCACGCTCGGCAGCGCCACCGACCAGCTGCGTCGACTGGGCCGCGAGCTCGCGGAGACACCGGCCTGATCCCGCGCCACGTTCCGCGGAACGCGGTTGCGCTGGGACGATGCGGCCTAGGGTGGAAGCCATGCACCTGCCGCGGGCACTGGCCCGGTTCAACCGGTACGTCACCAATCCCATCCAGCGGCGCTGGGCGGGTGTGATCCCGATGCACGGCATCGTCGAACACACCGGCCGCAAGTCGGGCCGGACCTACCGCACGCCAGTGCTGGTGTTCGGCCGTCCTGGCGGGTTCGCGATGACGATCGGGTACGGGCTGCGCAGCGACTGGGTGCGCAACCTGCTCGCCGCCGGCGGAGGCGGCCTGACGCACCGGCG
>DASTXN010000053.1:0-24817 GCA_035765515.1 Jatrophihabitantaceae bacterium
CCGCCGCCGTTCTGACCGTTCAGCGGAATACTGCACGGCATGCAGCTGCCGCGACTGCTACTCGCGCTGATCGATCCGGCAAGCGCAGCGATGAACGCACCGAACCGGCGGAACAGTCGGAAGGTGTACCGCGGCGGCGCGATCTTCGGACCCGGCGTCCCCGGCGGGAGCCGGCAGGCGACCCAAGAAGAGCTTGCCGCTTTTGGGCAGCGCGCCGAACAGCGACGTAGAGGCGGTGAACAGGCACCCGGAGGAGTGCATCCGGATCAGCGCGCCGCTGAACTCGCGGCGCGTGAGCTGATCAGCACGGGGACCGCCACGCTGCACGGGACCAAAGGGATCCTGCGCCCAGAGGTGATCAAGTTCTGGCACGGCGACTCGATTCTGCACATCAGCGTGCAGGACCGGCCCGGCGAATCTATGACGCGCATACCCCGCCGGCTCGGCCCTGAGCACGAAGAGCTGATCACCGCGTACCTCATCGCGCAGCTCCGCCGGGGCTGACGGACGCCGGGCAGTCGACACAAGACCGCCCGGCTACCCCGCACCGGACCGCGGAAGCGGGCAGGATCTATCGACATGGACCTCGCCCTGTCGATGACGCGCACCCACATCGTCCTGATCGTGGTCGGCGGACTGATACTCCTGGCCATCCTCGCCGGCCTGCTCGGGCGCACGCTGGTACGGCGCGGAGTGCGCGAACCCTTCGTCATCCGAAGCATCAACCGGATGTCCGAACGCATCGTGGACATCATCAAACGGCCCATCACGATCGCTGTCCTGGACGAGGTCGCCGACGTGCTCAAAGCCGGGCACTACACGCAGAACGTGGCCGCCGCACTGCAGGAGAACCACCAGCAGATCAAGGACATGATCGCGGAGAAGATCAAGGAAGACCCGACGGCCGGACGGATCGGGCTGCTGCCATTTCACGACCGGCTGGTCGGGGAGGTCACCGAAACGTCGCTGCGCGTGATCCTGGCCGTACTCGCCGACCCGCGCACTGACGAACTCGTCTCCGACATGATGCGCGACAACATCACGCAGATCCGCCAGACGTTGCGTGATCGCGAAGCCGCGGACGCGACGCTGTGAACGATCTCGTGCTGCGTACGGCCGGTGCCCACGACGCGGAAGCGGTGGCCGCGATCTACGCGCACTACGTCGAGCACAGCGTCGCGACATTCGACACGGCACCGCCACCGCAACGCGCGTGGGCAGAACGGATCGAGGCGGCCGCATCGGCCGGTCACCCGTTCCTGATCGCCGAGCGCGCGGAGGCCGTGCACGGCTTCGCGTACCTGTCCGCGTTCCGCCCGAAACCCGCGTACCGACACACCCTCGAGGACACCGTCTACCTGGCACCCGACCACGTCGGGCGCGGGACCGGACGGCTGCTGCTCACCGAACTCGTCGCCCGGGCGGCCGAATCCGGCGCGCACCAGCTCGTCGCGGTCATTTCGACCGGCGAGGACGGCCCGTCCGCCCGACTGCACCGGGCGCTGGGCTTCGAGACCGCCGGCCGGCTGCGCGAAGTGGGCTACAAGTTCGACCGGTGGATAGACATCCTGCTGATGCAGCGGGCGATCAGCCCGGCCAACGGCGATAGCGTCCCCGCCCGTGGGTGACTTCGAGGGGCGCGACGGCACCGCCGTCGTGCTCGGCGCGAACGGCGGGCTCGGGTCCGCCATCGCGCGCGAGCTCGTCGCGCGTGGCAGCACGGTCGCGCTGACCTACCGCACCGACGCCACCGCCCTGGACGGTCTGGTCGGAGACAACGCCCGCGGCTACCGCCTCGACCTCGTCGACGCCGACGCATGTCGTGCGGTCATCGACCGGATCGTGGCGGAGCACGGCGCGATCCACACGCTGGTCTACGCGGCAGGGCCGCACGTCCCGATGACGCACCTGTCGCGCGTCCCGCCGGAGACGATGCGCACGCAGTTGGATTCTGATGTCGCGGCCTTCTTCAACGCCGTCCACCCGGCGCTACCGCACCTGCGCGCCGCGCGCGGCAGCATCGTCGCCGTCACCACCGCCGCCACCACCCGGTTCCCGATCCGGGACGGCCTCTCGTCCGCACCGAAGGCCGCGATCGAGGCGCTGGTGCGCGCGCTCGCCGTCGAGGAGGGCCGCTACGGAGTACGCGCCAACTGCGTCGGCCCCGGCATGCTCACCGACGGCATGGCCGACCGGCTCATCCGATCCGGCGACCTGGACGAGCGCGCGCTCGAGGTGGCCCGCGGCAACATCCCGTTGCAGCGCTTCGGCACTGCGCAAGACATCGCCGAGGCGGTGTGCTTCCTCGCGTCCGACCGTGCCGGCTTCGTCAGCGGCCAGAAGCTGGACGTCGACGGCGGTTACGGAGCCTGACCGGCGAGGCACCGGACGTCGCGGCGTTCCCCGCGCTATAGATGAACCATGAGCGAGTCCGGCAGCAGGGTGCTCGTGCTCGGTGGCGCGCGCTCGGGCAAGTCCGCGCAGGCCGAGGCGCTGCTGGCTGCCGAGGCCGAGGTGGACTACGTCGCCCTCGCCCGGCCGGAGCCCGAGGACGCCGAGTGGGCCGAGCGCATCGCCCGGCACCGTGAACATCGCCCGGACCACTGGCGCTCGATCGAGGTCGCGGACGCCGCCGACGTGGCGGACGTGCTCGCTACCGGCGGCGGCGCGGTGCTGCTCGACAGCGTGACCTCGTGGCTGGACCTGCTCATGCGCTCGGTCGGTCTCTGGGAGGGCGCGGGAGACGCGAAGGACAGGCTCGCGGCCGCCATCGACCGGTTCGTCGGCGCGTGGGCGGCGACCACGCGCCGCGTCGTCGCGGTGAGCGACGAGATCGGGTCCGGCCTGGCCCCGGACGCCGGCTCGCGCCGCGTGTTCCGCGACGTGCTCGGCCTGCTCAACCAGCGCATCGCGGCCAGCTCGGACGAGGTCTGGCTGGTGACCGCCGGCATCACCCAGCGGTTGCGCTGAACCACCGCGGCCGGAGCGCTCAGGACACGCTGTTGGCGCCGCCGCTGGACGGCACGATGCGCAGCACCCGCTCGTCCGCCGGGATCGGCTGCCCGTGCCCGTCCCGGTTGGACGTCGTCAGCCACAGCGCGCCGTCCGGCGCCGCGACCACCGTCCGCAGCCGCCCGTAACGGTTCACCAGGGTGCGCTTGAATCCGCCCAGCGCGATCCGTGAGCCCCGGCTGCCGATGCGCGCCGCCAGCAGCGCGTGCCCGTCCAGCGAGGTCACGTACAGCACCCCGTCCAGCACGGCACAGCCGCCGGGGGACCGGTCCGTCGACGGCAGCACGGCCAGCGGCCGCTGAGCGGCAGCGCCCCCGCCCGAGGGCCAGCCGTACGACGCGCCGGCCGCGATCAGATTCACCTCGTCCGACGGCGTGCCAGCCTCGGTCTCGAAGACGCCGCCCGCATCCGGATCGATGCACAGGCCGCTGGGGTCGCGATGACCCGTCGTGTAGACCGACGAGTGCGGCCACGGATTGTCCGCCACCGGTTTGCCGATGTCGCTGACGCGCAGCACCTTGCCGGCCAGGTTCGATCGCCTGGCCGCGTCGGCAGGGTGGCCCGCGTCCCCCGTCCCGATGTACAGGTCGCCGTTCGCGCCGAACGCGATCCGCCCCGCATTGTCCGTTGACCCGCGCGGGATTCCGGTGACCACCGGCGTGACCGGCCCGTTCAGGGTGAACGCCACGACGCGGTTGTCCGCAGCCGTGGTGATGTACGCGTAAATCAGCCCGTCCTGCGAGTAGAACGGCGACAGCGCGAGGTCCAGCAGGCCACCGCCACCGGTCGTGCTCAGCCCGGTCAGCGTGCGCACCAAGGTCACCGGTTGATTCGGCTTCGGCTGCACGCGCACGATCCGTCCGGTGGTCCGCTCACCGACGAGCGCCGTGCCGTCCGGCAGCAGGGTCAGCCCGACCGGCGCGCGCAGGTGCTTGGCGACGACGGACGGATCCTGCCGAGACGCCGCGCTCGACGACGGCGCAGGCGTGGACGGGCCCGACGGCGAACCGCCTCCCGTGTCCGCCCCTGAACCGGACCGCGTCGGCGCCGGCACCAGCGGGCTGATGCTCACGCCCGGGCCCTCGCCGGCGAACGACGGCTGCGGCCGCCAGTCCGGCGACTGCGCCCCGGCCCCGGAACCGCACGCGGCGAGCACCGCGGCAAGCAGCGCAGCCCCCGCGGCGAACGGCAGCGTGCGGGGCGTGCGGGGCATCGCTCCAGTGTGCCTGCCGCAGCTGTGAACGGCGCGGATAAGGTCGACCGGGTGATCGCCGTCTGCGTCCCGTCCGAGGTGATCGCCGCGCCACTGGCCGGGCTCGCCGTCGAACCGATCGTGTGGAGCGGCGAGGGTGCGGCGCCCGCGGGCCTGGACCGTGTCGAGTTCCTGGTGCCGCGCTACATGGCCGGGCCGCCGCCCGCGGACTCCCTGGCCGGCCTGCCGAACGTGCGGGTCGTGCAGCTGCTCTCGGCGGGGTACGAGACCTGGCTGCCGCTGATCCCGGACGGCGTGCTGCTGTGCAACGGCCGCGGCATCCACGGCGCCTCCACCGCCGAGCTCGCAGTCGGCGGGCTGATCGCACTGCTGCGCGAGCTGCCGAGTTTCCACGACGACCAGCTCGCCGGCCGTTGGCAGCGCCGGCGGACGGACAGCCTGGACGGCAAGCGGGTACTCGTGCTCGGCGCGGGCGACATCGGGGCCCGTGTCGCGACGGCCCTGGACGCGCTCGGCGCCGAGACGACGCTGGTCGCGCGCACCGCCCGGGACGGCGTCCGCACCCTCGACCAGGTCGACGAGCTGCTGGCCTACCAGGACGTCGTGGTGGTCGCGTTGCCGCTGACCGATCAGACGCACTGGCTCGTCGACGCCGCGTTCCTGGCCCGGCTGCCGGACGGCGCCTGCCTGGTCAACGTCGCCCGCGGCGCAATCGTCGACACCGAGGCGCTGCTCGCCGAACTCACCGCAGGACGGCTGCGGGCGTTCCTGGACGTGACCGATCCGGAGCCCCTGCCCGACGAGCACCCGCTCTGGCACGCACCCAACGTGCTGATCACGCCACACGTCGGCGGCGGAACCAGCGGTTGGGAAGCCCGCTCGGCGCGGCTGGTGCGCGAGCAGGTGGCGCGCTACCTGGCCGGCGAGCCGCTGCAGAACGTGGTGTGAGACCGGCCGTCAGCGGCTGCGCACAACGCGGCGGCGCGGCCGTCGCGACGGCGCGTACTTGGCCTTGGCCGGCGGGATGTCCGGCAGCCTGCCCTCGCTCGCGGCCGACACCGCGTTCAGGTCGCTGACCCGAACACACGGCAGTCGCACGGACCCGTCCGCACACACCGCGTACACGCTGCGGTCGTTGATCGACAGCCCGCGCACCTGGTCCCACGGCAGCCGGCGCCCGCCGAACAGGGCCCGGACCCGAATGCCGTCACCATCCACCTGAGTCCGGGTGCGCGCGATGAAGAATGCGGCCAGCACCGGAATGAGCAGGAGCAGCAGCCGCGGGCCGATCACGACGTCGGATGCCGTCGACCCCGACTCCGGGTCGGCGTGGTGCACGCCGTTGCCCGCCAACGCGAGCGGCACGGTGCAGAACACCAGGAACAGCACGATCAGGTAGGCCGATCGGGGCAGGCGGAACGTCACCAGGAAACGGTAACCCCTAGGGTGTGAGGCGTGAGCAGCAAGCAGCCGCGAGAGCATCGCAAGCCACACAGCAGCATCGTCACGGACGGCATCGAGCGGGCAGCCGCGCGCGGCATGCTCCGCGCGGTAGGAATGGGTGACGACGACTGGCGCAAGCCGCAGATCGGCGTCGCGTCGTCCTGGAACGAGATCACGCCCTGCAACCTGTCGCTGGACCGGTTGGCCAAGAAGGCCAAGCTCGGCGTCAAGGGTGCGGACGGCTTTCCGCTCGAGTTCGGCACGATCTCCATCTCGGACGGCATCTCGATGGGCCACTCGGGCATGCACTACTCGCTGATCTCGCGCGAGGTCATCGCCGACTCCGTCGAGACGGTGTTCCGCGCCGAGCAGCTCGACGGGGCCGTGCTGCTGGCCGGCTGCGACAAGTCCGAGCCGGGCATGATGATGGCCGCCGCGCGCCTGGACATCGCCGCGGTGTTCCTCTACGCCGGCTCCACGCTGCCCGGCCGCTACCAGGGCCGCGACGTGACGATCATCGATGCGTTCGAGGCGGTGGGCGCGTGCCTGGCCGGACGCATGTCGCGCGAAGAGGTCACCGAGATCGAGAAGGCGATCTGCCCCGGCGAGGGCGCCTGCGGCGGCATGTACACCGCGAACACCATGGCCAGCGCCGCCGAGGCGCTCGGCCTGTCGCTCACCGGCAGCGCCGCGCCGCCCGCACCCGACTCCCGCCGCGACGCGTATGCCGAGCGTTCGGGCGAGGCGGTCGTCAAGCTCGTCGACGCCGGCATCACCGCGCGCACCATCCTGACCAAGAAGGCGTTCGAGAACGCGATCACCGTCGTCATGGCACTCGGCGGCTCGACCAACGCCGTCCTGCACCTGATGGCCATCGCCCACGAGGCGAAGGTCGACCTCACCCTCGACGACTTCAACCGCATCGGCGACAAGGTGCCGCACCTCGCCGACGTCAAGCCGTTCGGGCGCTACGTGATGACCGACATCGACGAGATCGGCGGCGTGCCGGTCGTGATGAAGGCGTTGCTGGACGCGGGCCTGCTGCACGGCGACTGCCTGACCGTGACCGGCAAGACGATCGCGGAGAACCTCAAGGACATCGCGCCCCCGGACCCGGACGGCAAGATCATCCACGCCGTCGCCAACCCGATCCACAAGACCGGTGGCATCACCGTCCTGAAGGGCTCGCTGTGCCCGGACGGCGCGGTGGTCAAGAGCGCCGGCCTGGAGTACGAGCAGTTCGAGGGCACGGCCCGCGTCTTCGACAAGGAGCAGGCCGCCATGGACGCGCTGGCCGACGGCAAGCTCGGTGCCGGCGACGTGATCGTGATCCGCTGGGAGGGTCCGAAGGGCGGACCCGGGATGCGCGAGATGCTCGCCATCACCGGTGCGATCAAGGGCGCAGGCCTGGGCAAGGACGTCCTGCTGATCACCGACGGCCGGTTCTCCGGCGGCACCACCGGCCCGTGCATCGGTCACGTGGCGCCGGAGGCCGCGCACGGCGGGCCGATCGCTCTGGTGCAGGACGGTGACCGCATCCGCCTGGACATGAGCAGCCGCACACTGGACCTGCTGGTCGACGAGGCCGAACTGGACCGGCGCCGCGCGGAGTGGAAGCCGCTTCCGCAGAACCTGGACTTCGGGGTCGCCGGCAAGTACGCGAAGCTCGTCGGCTCGGCAGCCAACGGCGCCGTCTGCGGCTGACCCTCACAGCCACAGACGGCGCCGTCTGCCAACCCACCGAATCGGTGGTCTTTACCAGTAGGCCGGCTTGCCGAAGTCCTCGGTCAGCCAGACCTTCCCATTCACGTTGTCGAAGTACACGTCGATGCCGACGTTCGTGTAGTTCTTGCTCAGGATGTTGTCGCGGTGGCCGGTGTCGCCCGGCGGCTTCTCGTCGTACATGATCTGCTCGAGCTCGCGGACACCGTCCAGCGTCTGCACGCTGTTCCAGCCGATGTTCTCGCCGGCGTACTGGTAGTCGTAGCCGGCCGCCTCGATGCGGTCCGCGAAGTAGGCCTCGCCGGACAGCTGGTGCGACATCTCGTTCTGCCGCGCCATGTCCAGGTTGTGGCCGTGCGCGCTCTGGATCAGCTCCGCGTTCATCGTCAGCCGCGGCAGGCCGTTCGCCGCGCGCTCGTCGTTGAGCATGCCGAGCAGGTTGTTCGCGTAGCTCGAGCCGAGCTGCGCCTGCGTGGGGCGGCCCTTCTGGGCGACGAGCACGGTGACCCAGTAGCGGTGCGCGTGCCGGTCGCGGACGACGCCCACGCCGACCGTGGTCATCGGCTCGCTGAGCAGGCTCTTCCACGACGTCCTGGCGAGCTTGGGCACGCGCCGCAGCAGTGACTTGCCGGTGCGGACGTGTCCGAGCGACTCGTGGACGGACTTGGAGTAGTAGCTACGGGCGGCAAGCTGGGCCGCGGGACGGACCTCGCCGGCGAAGCGGGTGCGCCACTTGCCGCGCTTGGACATCAGCCGGCTGTGCGACGTCGCAACGGCGGTGAGCCGGGCGTCGAACTTCAGCGCGGGCAGGTGTTCCGCGGCGCGGACGGAGTTGATGCGCTTGGCCATCAGCCTGTCGAAGCCTGCGTAGTGGGTGGTCGCGGCGGCGGCCGGTGAGCTGGAGCCGGTCACGATCGCGAGGCCGCTGACGCACAGGGCGAGCGCGGCGAGCGCGACGATCACGCGACGCAGGGCAGGCGAGGGTGCCTGGATGAGGGAGAGGGTGCGGGACATCGGAAGGTACGTCCTCGGGTGTTGGGCCGGCAGTTGCGTTTCCCCCGCAGCTGCCGCGATCCCCGCCGGTCGCGACTCGTTCAGTCCCCGCGTCCCCGGTGCCAGCACGAATTCCCCAACTCGCCTGGTCAAAGGAACAATCGGCGGAGGGTTCCGAACCTTGAGTGATCGCCCGGACAAACTTCTCGTCCCGGATAGTGGGACGTCCGTCCCGACCTGTTGAACCCGGTGGAGGGGCGCGTGTAGAGTCTGCCGCGTGAGCAAGCTCGTACTTATCGCTCAGCGCGCCGAGTAGGTCCCGGACAGGACCCCACTCGACGCGCTAACCCTTCGTGCATCCGCACGAGGGGTTTTTTGTTGCAGCGTTTTTTGTTGGCCGTTTACGCGAGAGGCGACACATCATGACCGAGCCCGAGACGATGACAGGTGCGCAGGCCCTCGTCCGTTCGCTCGAGGAGGTCGGCGCCGACGTAGTCTTCGGCATCCCCGGCGGGGCGATCCTGCCGGCCTACGACCCGCTGTACGACTCCACGAGGGTCCGGCACATCCTGGTCCGCCACGAGCAGGGCGCGGGGCATGCCGCAGAGGGGTACGCGCAGGCGTCCGGCAAGGTCGGGGTCTGCATGGCGACGAGCGGGCCCGGGGCCACGAACCTCGTCACGCCGATCGCCGACGCGTACATGGACTCGGTTCCGATCGTCGCGATCACCGGCCAGGTCGGCCGGCCCATGATCGGGACGGACGCCTTCCAGGAGGCGGACATCTCCGGGATCACGCTGCCGATCACCAAGCACAACTTCCTGGTGCAGCGCAGCGAGGACATCCCGCGGGCGATCGCCGAGGCGTTCCACCTGGCCGCGACCGGGCGGCCCGGGCCGGTGCTCGTCGACCTGCCGAAGGACGTCATGCAGGAGCAGACGACCTTCAGCTGGCCGCCGCGCATGGACCTGCCCGGGTACCGCCCGGTCACCCGGCCGCACGGCAAGCAGATCCGCGAGGCGGCCCGGCTGATCGCAGCCGCCCGCCGTCCGGTCCTGTACATCGGCGGCGGCGTGCTCAAGGGCCGGGCCACGGCCGAGCTGCGCCGGCTGGCCGAGCTCACCGGGATCCCGGTCGTCACCACGCTGATGGCGCGCGGGGCCTTCCCCGACAGTCACCGGCAGCACCTGGGGATGCCGGGCATGCACGGGTCGGTGTCCGCCGTCACGGCCCTGCAGAAGTCGGACCTGCTGATCGCGCTCGGCACCCGGTTCGACGACCGCGTGACCGGCAGGCTGTCCTCGTTCGCGCCCGGCGCGGCCGTCATCCACGCCGACATCGACCCGGCCGAGATCGGCAAGAACCGCGAGGCGGACGTCCCGATCGTCGGTGACGTGCGCGAGGTGCTGGCCGAGCTGGTGCCCGCGGTGCAGGGCGAGTTCGACGCCGGGCACCGCGCCGACCTCACCGGCTGGTGGCGCCAGATCGACCAGTGGCGCGACACCTACCCGCTCGGTTACGACGAGCCGTCCGACGGCAGCCTGTCGCCGCAGTACGTCATCGAGCGGCTCGGCAGGCTCGCCGGCCCGGAAACGGTGTTCGCGGCTGGGGTCGGCCAGCACCAGATGTGGGCGGCGCAGTTCATCCAGTACGAGAACCCGTACACGTTCCTGAACTCCGGTGGCGCCGGGACGATGGGCTACTCGGTTCCGGCCGCGATGGGCGCGAAGGTCGGCTGCCCGGACAAGCTGGTCTGGGCCATCGACGGCGACGGCTGCTTCCAGATGACCAACCAGGAACTTGCCACCTGCGCCATCGAGGGCATCCCGATCAAGGTGGCCGTCATCAACAACGGCAACCTCGGCATGGTCCGGCAGTGGCAGACGCTGTTCTACGACCAGCGGTACAGCCAGACCGACCTCGGCACCCACAAGCACCGGATCCCGGACTTCGTGAAGCTGGCGGACGCGCTCGGTTGCGTCGGGCTGCGCTGCGAATCGAAGGGCGATGTGGACGCCACCATCGACAAGGCGATGCAGATCAACGACCAGCCGGTGGTCGTCGACTTCACGGTCGGCGCCGACGCGATGGTGTGGCCGATGGTCGCGGCGGGCGCGAGCAACGACGAGATCCAGGCCGCGCGCGACCTGCGTCCGGTCTTCGACGAGGAGCTGTAAGGCATGAGCACGCACACCCTGTCCGTCCTCGTCGAGAACAAGCCCGGCGTGCTCGTGCGCGTCTCCGGCTTGTTCAGCCGGCGCGGCTTCAACATCGAATCGCTCGCGGTCGGCCCCACGGAGCACCCGGAGATCTCGCGCATCACCATCCTGGTCAGCGTCGAGGGCTCGGCGCTCGAGCAGGTCACCAAGCAGCTCAACAAGCTCATCAACGTGCTCAAGATCGTGGAGCTGGACGAGCGGCAGGCCGTGCAGCGCGAGCTGCTGCTGGTCAAGGTGCACGCCGACGAGACGAACCGCCGCGACGTCCTGTCCGTGGTCGAGCTGTTCAAGGCCAAGGTCGCGGACGTCGGACCGGAGGCGGTCACGATCGAGCTGTCCGGCCGTCCGGACAAGCTCGAGGCGATGCTCAAGATGCTGGAGCCGTACGGTATCCGGGAGGTCGTGCAGTCCGGCATGGTCGCGCTCGGCCGTGGCCCGCGCTCGATGACCCAGGCCGCACTGCGCTCCGTCGAGCGCTCTGCTTAGTACGGCTCAGTACGCAAACCCAAGAAGAGAGAAGGAACACCTGCTCATGGCTGTGGAGATCTACTACGACGACGACGCCGACCTGTCGATCGTCCAGGGACGCAAGGTCGCCGTCATCGGCTACGGCAGCCAGGGGCACGCGCACGCGCTCTCGCTGCGCGATTCCGGGGTGGACGTCCGGGTCGGCCTGCCGGAGACGTCGAAGTCGCGCGCCAAGGCCGAGGACGAGGGTCTGCGTGTCGTCACGCCCGCCGAGGCCGCGGCCGAAGCCGACCTGATCATGATCCTGGCGCCGGACCCGGCGCAGCGGAAGCTGTACGCGGAGTCGATCGAGCCGAACCTCAAGGACGGTGACGCGATCTTCTTCGGGCACGGCTTCAACATCCGCTACGGCTACATCAAGCCGCCGGCGAACGTGGACGTCGCGATGGTCGCGCCGAAGGGCCCGGGCCACCTCGTCCGCCGCCAGTTCGTCGACGGCAAGGGCGTGCCGGTACTCGTCGCGGTCGAGCAGGACGCGACCGGCAAGGCACTGCAGCTCGCGCTGTCCTACGCGAAGGGCATCGGCGGCACGCGCGCCGGCGCGATCAAGACCACCTTCACCGAGGAGACCGAGACCGACCTGTTCGGTGAGCAGGCGGTGCTCTGCGGTGGCGCGTCGCAGCTGGTGATGTACGGCTTCGAGACGCTGATCGAGGCCGGCTACGCGCCGGAGATCGCGTACTTCGAGTGCCTGCACGAGCTCAAGCTCATCGTCGACCTCATGTACGAGGGCGGCATCGCCAAGCAGCGCTGGTCGGTCTCGGACACCGCGGAGTACGGCGACTACGTCTCGGGCCCGCGCGTGATCGACGCGCACGTGAAGGACAACATGCGTGCCGTGCTCGCCGACATCCAGTCCGGCGCGTTCGCCGAGCGGTTCATCGCCGACCAGGACGCCGGCGCGCCGGAGTTCAAGGCGCTGCGCGCGGCGGGGGAGAAGCACCCGATCGAGGACACCGGCCGCAAGCTGCGCGGCCTGATGAGCTGGGTGCAGTCCGGCGACGACGACTACACCGAAGGCACCGCAGCCCGGTAGGCCTGGCTAGCAGGACGAGCAAGCCGCAATTCGCGTGTGCTTTGGCATCTGCCACGCCGGTGTGTGTGTGGCGACGTAGCTCCCTCATCGCCGGCGTGTCGCCGGTGCAGCGTCGCCACACACATTGAGCTCATCGCGTGATGGGTCGCCGCTAGGCTGGCGCATTGTGACCGACGGAATCGCCCCGCCCCGGCGCGGCGGGCTCTGGCACCACCTGGAGTTCCGCCGGCTCTGGATCGGGGAGACGGTCAGCCAGTTCGGCACGATGATCAGCCAGCTGGCGCTGCCGCTGGTCGCAATCCTGATCGTGCACGCCAGCACGTTCGAGGTCGGCCTGCTGACGACGTTCGAAACGCTGGCGTTCCTGCTCGTCGGCCTGCCCGCCGGTGCCTGGGTCGACCGGATGCGCTTCCGCTCGGTGCTGATCGTCAACGATCTCGTCCGCGCGGTCGCGATCGGCTCCATCCCGTTGGTGGACGTGTTCGGCGCGCTCACGATCGAGCAGCTGTATCTCGTCGCGCTAGTCGTCGGCGTGAGCACCGTGTTCTTCGACGTGGCCTACCAGTCGTACCTGCCGCAGCTGGTTGACCGGAAGGCGCTTGTCGAGGGCAACGCGAAGTTGCAGGCGAGCGAGTCGGTGGCGCAGGTGGCCGGGCCGTCCGTCGGCGGCGCGCTGATCCAGGCGCTCACCGCGCCGTACGCGATCGTGGTGGACGCGGTCAGCTTCCTCTGGTCAGCCGGCTGGGTTGCGGCGATCAAGGTCCGTCCGCCGCGTCCGGAGCGCAAGCCCGACAGGCACCTGGGCCGCGAGATCGCCGAGGGCGTGCGCTTCGTCGTCCACAACCGGATGCTGCGCGCGATCGCCATGTGCACCGGCTCGTCGAACCTGTTCAGCTCGATCATGTTCGCGGTGTACTACGTGCTGCTCGCGCGCGAACTGCGCCTGTCGCCGGGCGTGATCGGCCTGCTCAGCTCGATCGCGGCGATCGGCGGGCTGATCGGTTCACTGCTCGCGCGCCGCATCGCCGACCGGATCGGCCAGGGGCCGACGATCTGGGTATCCGCCCTGTGCGGTGGGCCCACGCTGTTCGTGGTCCCCTTCGTCCACCGCGACTGGACCCTGGCTCTGGTGGCACTCGGCCAGCTGCTCTGGTGGACGTCCGCAGTCGTCTACAACATCACCCAGGTGAGCTTCCGGCAGGGGCTGTGCCCGCCCGAGCTGCTCGGACGGATGAACGCGACCATGCGCTTCCTGGTCTGGGGCACGATGCCGCTCGGCGGTCTGATCGGCGGCTCGCTGGGGGCCTGGCTGGGCGTGCGCGACACGATCCTGATCGCCGCGATCGGTGGCTCACTGGTCTGGTTGCCGCCGTTCCTGTCCCCGCTGCGCAGGATGCGCGAGCTACCCAGCTACGAGGCCGTCTCGGATACCGAGACTGCTGGCCCACTGGTTGAGAGCGGATCCTGACGCTCGATTAGGCTGCTGCGCATGAAGCTTGCGGTCATCCCCGGCGACGGAATCGGCATCGAGGTCACCGAGCAGGCGCTGCGGGTCCTGGACGCGGTACTGCCCGGCGTCGACAAGGAGCACTACGACCTGGGCGCGGCGCGCTGGCACCGCACCGGCGAGACGCTGCCCGACTCGGTGCTGGACGAGCTGCGCGGCCAGGACGCGATCCTGCTCGGCGCGGTCGGCGATCCATCGGTGCCGTCCGGTGTGCTGGAGCGCGGCCTGCTGTTGCGGCTGCGCTTCGAACTGGACCACTACGTCAACCTGCGCCCGTCCAAGCTGTACCCGGGGATGAGCTCGCCGCTCGCCGGCGATCCGTCGATCGACTTCGTGGTGTTCCGCGAGGGCACCGAGGGCCCGTACACCGGCAACGGGGGAGCACTGCGCAAGGGCACCCCGCACGAGGTCGCGACCGAGGTCAGCGTGAACACCCGCTTCGGTGCCGAACGGGTCGTGCGCGCCGCCTTCGAGTACGCGCAGAAGCGCCCCCGCAAGCACCTGACCCTGGTGCACAAGAACAACGTGCTCGTCTTCGCCGGCGACCTGTGGTTCCGCACGGTGCAGGAGCTCGGCGCCGAGTTCCCGGACGTCACCGTCGCGTACAACCACGTGGACGCGGCGACCATCTACCTGGTTACCGACCCGGGCCGCTACGACGTGATCGTCACCGACAACCTCTTCGGCGACATCATCACGGACCTGGCCGCGGCGGTCTCCGGTGGTATCGGCCTCGCCGCGAGCGGCAACGTCGACCCGTCGCACACCAACCCGTCGATGTTCGAACCAGTGCACGGTTCCGCGCCGGACATCGCAGGCCAGGGCAAGGCGGACCCGACCGCCGCTGTTCTGTCGGTCTCGATGCTGCTCGATCACGTCGGCGAGAGCGAGGCCGCGCGCCGGGTCGAGGCCGCAGTCGCCGCGGACCTCGCCGAGCGCGACCCGAAGAACCCGGGTTCGACGGCCGAGATCGGCGCGCGCCTGGCCGAGGCCGCCGCGGGCTGAGACCTCGACGGGCGGTAAGCGTTGTGGCAGACTACGTCCGTGCGCTTCAGCCTGATCATTATCGAGTAGCGCGTCGGAATCAGTTCCACTCCGACGCGCAGACCCTCCGCATCCAATGCGGGGGGTTTTGTTTTTGCCCAACGACCCGCGAACAAGCCGGAAACCACACGCAAGGACACCGCAATGCAGACCGACAGCTTCCACGTCTTCGACACCACGCTGCGTGACGGAGCACAACGCGAGGGCATCACCTACTCGGTTGCCGACAAGCTCGCCGTGGCGCGGCTGCTCGACCAGTTCGGCGTCGGCTTCATCGAGGGCGGCTGGCCCGGTGCGCTGCCGAAGGACACCGAGTTCTTCGCGCGCGCCGCGGACGGCGAGCTCAAGCTCGAGCACGCAACGCTTGTCGCGTTCGGGTCCACCCGCAAGGCCGGCGTGCGCGTCGAGGACGACCCCCAGGTCAAGGCACTGCTCGACGCGCGCACGTCGGTCGTGTGCCTGGTCGCGAAGTCGTCCGTCTGGCACGTCACCGACGCGCTGCACACCACGATCGAGGAGAACCTCGCGATGGTGCGCGACACGGTTGCCTTCCTTCGCGCGGAGGGCCGTCGCGTCTTCGTCGACTGCGAGCACTTCTTCGACGGCTACCAGCTCGACCGCGACTACGGCGTGCGGCTGCTGGACGTCGCCGCCGAGGCGGGCGCGGATGTCGGCGTGTTGTGCGACACCAACGGCGGCATGCTCCCGATGGGCGTGCACGACGTGGTGTCCGACGTGAGCCGTCGCGCCGGCATCCGGCTCGGGATCCACACCCAGGACGACACGGGCTGTGCCGTGGCCAACACCCTGGCCGCCGTGGATGCCGGCGCGACTCACGTCCAAGGCACGGCGAACGGCTACGGCGAGCGCGCCGGGAACGCGAACCTGTTCTCGGTCGTGGGCGGGCTGGTCACCAAGATGGGCCGCGACGTGCTGCCGGACGGGTGCCTGGCCGAGATGCAGCGCGTCTCGCACGCGATCGCCGAGATCGCCAACCTCGCGCCGGACACGCACGCGCCCTACGTCGGAGCGGCGGCGTTCGCTCACAAGGCCGGCCTGCACGCGTCCGCGATCAAGGTCGCGCCCCTGATGTACAACCACCTCGACCCGGCAGTCGTCGGCAACGACCAGCGCATCCTGGTCACCGAGATGGCCGGCCGCGCCTCCGTCGAACTGAAGTCGGCCGAACTCGGTGTGGACGTGAGCACGCGGCCGGACGTCGTCGGCAAGGTGGTCGAGGCGGTCAAGCAGCGCGAGGCGCAGGGCTGGTCGTACGAGGCAGCGGACGCGTCGTTCGAACTGCTGCTGCGCGACGAGCTGGACGAGGCGGCGGTGGAGCCGTTCTCCGTCGAGTCGTACCGGGTGATCGTCGACCGCCGCGAGGACGGCGCGATGGTCAGCGAGGCGACCGTGAAGGTGCACGCCGGCGGATCACGGGTGATCTCGACCGAGGAGGGGAACGGGCCCGTGAACGCACTGGACCGCGCGCTGCGCAAGGCGCTCAGCTCGGTGTACCCGCGGCTGGCCGACCTGGAGCTCACCGACTACAAGGTGCGCATCATGCCCGGCAAGGCCGGCACCGACGCGGTCACCCGCGTGCTGATCGAGACGTCCGACCACCACCGGGAGTGGACCACGGTAGGCGTGCACGGCAACGTGATCGAGGCGTCCTGGCTGGCCCTGCACGACGCCGTCCGCTACGGATTGCTGCCGGAGACCGATCGCTGATCAGCGGGCGAGCCGCTCGGCCCGCGGGCGATTCGGGGACGGACGCAGCGCGGCGAGGGCGCAGGTGTCGCAGTTGTGCTCACACTCGATGCCCGACCCGTCGTGGGCGCACGAGGCGGCGGTGCCGCCCTGTACGTGCATCTCGGACATGTCGTGGTCGTGGCCGCAGTCGCAGGACATCCCGCCGTTCTCGGCCAGCGCCTGCTCGATCGCCGCGTCCAGTCCCGTCGCGGCCGCGTCGATCCGGACGCTGTGCGCCAGGCCCCACGCGATCAGTCCGAGCAGCACTGCGGTGAGCAGCGCGACGATCGCGAACACCTGCACGGCCGCGGCCGGCCCCCCGGTCAGGGCCACGGCCGCCACGGCGAGGAACAGCATGGCGAACAGCCCCAGCGTCGCTGCGGCGCGGCGGCGGCGGGCGGGCGGGATGGTGGAGAGTGCCGAGGTCACCAGAGAATTATGCGCGATCGCCGACCGGTAACGTTGACCACCGTGCGTATCGCTCGTTTTATCCACCCGGGTTCGGCCACTGCACCGTCCGGAATGCTCTGGGGAGCGGTCGAAGGGCCCGCCGACGCCGACCTCGACGCGCTGACCGTCGCGGCCATCGCCGAGCACCCGTTCGGACCGATCAAGTTCACAGGTGACCGGTGGGCGCTGCCGGACGTGCGGCTGGTCGCGCCGATCCTGCCTAGCAAGGTCGTGGCCGTCGGCAAGAACTACGCGGACCACGCGCGGGAGATGGGCGGCGAGGCGCCGGCGTCCCCGGTGATCTTCCTGAAGCCCTCCACGTCGGTGATCGGTCCTGGCGACGTGATCCGGCTGCCGAAGTCCGATCGGGTCGATCACGAGGCCGAGCTCGCAGTCGTGATCGGGCGGCCTGCTCGCGATGTCAGCCGCGCCGACGCGCTCTCGTACGTGCTCGGCTACACCTGCGCCAACGACGTCACCGCCCGCGACCAGCAGAAGGCGGACGTGCAGTTCACCCGCGGCAAGGGGCACGACTCGTTCTGCCCGATCGGGCCGTGGATCGAGACCGTGCTCGACCCGGCCGACGTCCGCGTTACCGCCACCGTGAACGGTGAGCTGCGCCAGGACGGCCGCACCTCGCAGATGCTGCACGACGTCGCGACGCTGATCGAGTTCATGTCCGGCGTCATGACCCTGCTGCCCGGGGACGTGATCCTGACCGGCACGCCCGCCGGCGTCGGCCCGATCAAGGAAGGCGACACGGTGAGCGTCGAGATCGAGGGCATCGGCGCGCTGACGAACCCGGTGATCGCCAAATGACCCAGCAGCCACCGCGTCTTCGCGTCGCGCCGTCGCCGACCGGTGACCCGCACGTCGGCACGGCGTACATGTCGCTGTTCAACCTGGCGTTCGTTCGCCGGCATGGCGGCCAGTTCGTGCTGCGCATCGAGGACACCGACCGCGCGCGCTTCCAGGCCGACAGCGAGCAGCAGATCTACGACACGCTGCGCTGGCTGGACCTGACGTGGGACGAAGGCCCGGACATCGGCGGGCCGTATGCGCCGTACCGTCAGTCCGAGCGGCTGGACACCTACCAGCCGTTCGTCGACCAGCTGCTCGCCGACGGCAAGGCCTACCGCTGCTGGTGCAGCCAGGAGCGGCTGGCCGAGATGCGCGACCAGCAGCGCAAGCACAAGCAGCCAACCGGCTACGACCGGCTCTGTCTCGGCAAGTCCGAACAGGAGCGCAAGGCGCTGGGCGGGACCACTGACACGCCCGTCGTGCGCATGCTGATCCCGGACGACGCACCACTCACGTTCACCGACGTGATCCGCGGCGAGGTGTCCGCGCCGCGACCGGACGACCAGGTGATCCTCAAGGCGGACGGCTTCCCGACGTATCACCTGGCCGTCGTGGTGGACGACCACCTGATGGGCATCACGCACGTGGTCCGCGGCGAGGAGTGGATCTCGTCCACTCCGAAGCACCTGCTGCTCTACAGCTGGCTGGGATTCGAGGCGCCCGCGTTCGCGCACATGCCGCTGCTGCGCAACACGGACAAGTCGAAGATCTCCAAGCGCAAGAACCCCGCAGCCAGGCTCACCTGGTTCGTCGAGCAGGGCTACCTGCCCGAGGCGCTGGTGAACTTCCTCGCCCTGCTGGGCTACGGCCAGCCCGGTGAGGAGGAGGTGTTCGGCTTCGAGCAGTTCAGCGCGAGCTTCGAGTGGTCGCGCGTGAACACCGTCGGCCCTGTCTTCGACCTCGACAAGCTCAACTGGCTCAACGGGCACTACCTGCGCGCGCTGGACGCGGACGAGTACGCCCGCAGGCTGCTCGCCTTTGCCGAGCGTGTTGGGGTCACCGGGCACGCGGACGTGATCACGGCCGCCTCGTCGCTGGTGCAGACGCGCGCGAACACGCTGCTCGACGCGGTTGAGGCAGTGCGGTACCTGCTCGTCCCGGAGGACGAACTCGTCATCGACGAAGCGGCCGCGGCCAAGCAACTCGGTGACGAGGGGCGCGCCGTCCTGTCGGCAACCGTCGCCGCGCTGGAGTCGCTGGCCGACTGGAGCGCGGAGCCGATCCACGAGGCGCTCAACGTCGCGTTGCTCGAAGGCGGGCTCGGCCTGAAGCCGAAGAAGGCGTTCGCCCCGCTGTACGTGGCGATCAGTGGCCGCACCGCGGCGTTGCCGCTGTTCGAGTCGATGCAGATCCTCGGACGTGAGCGGTCCCTGGCCCGCCTGCGCGCGGCCAGGCGCCCCTAGGACGATCACGTTTTCACCCGTTCCGGCCGGTTCAAGGCCCCGGAAGCGGCCACTGCGAGTGAAAACCTGATCAAACTGGCGACTCGCGCGCCCTCGGTGCGCTCATGCGCCGTCCCGGGTAGACCGATGGCATGGCCATGGAAGAGTGTGACATCCGCGGGGTGCACGTCGCCGATACAGCGTGCGCGACCGGTGGCGCGGCCGAATCGGTGGTGCTCCTGCATGGCTTCTCCGACAACGCCAACACCTGGCGCCGCGTCGTGCCGTCGCTGGCCGAGCGCTACCGGGTGATCGCGCTGGACCTGCCCGGCCACGGCCGCAGCACCCGTCCATGGACGAAGCCGCTGCTCGCCGGCTACGCGGATGTCGTGGTCGAGGTGCTCGACGCGCTTGGTATCCAGGAACCGGTGCGGCTGATCGGCAACTCGATGGGCGGCTGCGTCGCCGCCGTGTTAGCCGAGAAGCACTGCGAGCGCACCGACCGGATCGTGATGATCGGCATGCCGGGCATGCAGGGCGTCCCGCTGGCCTGGCGCGCGGCCGCGACCCGTCCGGCAGTCACCGCGCTGCGTGCCGGCCTCGCGCCCGTGCCGGTGCCGGTGCTGCAGCGTGGCTTCGGCTGGATCTACGCGCACGCGGCCACGCCCCGTCCCGGCGCGCTCGATCCCGCTGTCCTGCACGATTACTTCGACGTGTACGCCGACCGTGAGCGCTTGTTCGGCCTCGGCGGCATCGCCCGCGAGCTGCTGCGTGAGCTGCGCACCCTGCATCTGGACCAGGTGTTGGCCCGCTGCACGGTCCCCACACTGCAGATCTGGGGACGGCACGACCGGTTGGTGCCGAGCCGTCAGGCGCGTGGACGACGCGGGGCCG
Source organism: Jatrophihabitantaceae bacterium (assembly GCA_035765515.1). Classification (GTDB taxonomy): domain Bacteria; phylum Actinomycetota; class Actinomycetes; order Mycobacteriales; family Jatrophihabitantaceae; genus DASRSS01. The sequence continues at coordinate 20,054 of DASTXN010000053.1, forward strand.
CGGTGATCGGCGGTTGCGGTCACTGCCCGCAGTTGGACGCCCCGGAACGGCTGCTGGCGACCGTGCTGCCCTTCCTCGGCAGCCCGGCGCGCGCGATCGCCAGTTGACGGCTGCTGCGCGCCTCGGTGGCGCGATGCGCGCGGCCCGGTCATAGGTCAGCCGGCGTGGGCGGCATATCGTCGCGGCAGATGACCGAGTGGAAGGTGCTCACGCATGCCCGCAAGCCGCCCACCATGGAGCGACGACGACATCGAGGCGTTCCGCGACCTCGCCCGCACGTTCTTCGAGAAGGAGTGCGCGCCGCACGAGGAGCGCTGGGCCGAGCAGCAGCACGTCGACCGCGAGGTCTGGCTCAAGGCCGGCTCGCTCGGGCTGCTGTGCCCGTCCATCCCCGAGGAGTACGGCGGCGGTGGCGGGACGTTCGCGCATGAGGCCGTGGTCGCGGAGGAGCAGGTGCGCGCCGGCGCGGGGAGCCTGGGCACCGCCGTGCACAGCACGATCGTCGCCCACTACGTGCTCAACTACGGGACCGAGGAGCAGAAGCAGCGCTGGCTGCCGAAGCTGGCGACCGGCGAGCTGATCGGCGCGATCGCGATGACCGAACCCGGCACCGGGTCGGACCTGCAGAACGTGAAAACCAAGGCAATCAGGACGGGAACCGACTACGTCATCGACGGGTCGAAGACGTTCATCTCGAACGGCCTGCTCGCCAACCTGATCCTCACCGTCGCGAAGACCGACCCGGAGAACCAGGCTGCCGGAATCTCGCTGATTGCGGTCGAGACCGAAACCGTCGAGAACGGCGGGGGATTCGCGCGCGGACGAGTGCTCAAGAAGATCGGCCAGCACGGGCAGGACACCGCCGAACTGTTCTTCGACGGGGCGCGCGTGCCCACGTCCAATTTGCTCGGTGACGTCGAAGGACAGGGCTTCATCCAGTTGATGCAGCAGCTGCAGCAGGAGCGGCTGGTGCTCGCGGTCGCCGCTGTCGCCACGATCGAAGCCGCGCTCGCCGAGACGCTGAAATACACGAAGGACCGCCAAGCCTTCGGCAAGCCGATCTTCAACTTCCAGAACACCAAGTTCAAGCTCGCCGAGGTCGCGACGACGGCCAAGATCGCCCGCGTATTCATCGACGACTGCATCGCCAAGCACCTGGTCGGCGAGCTGGACATCGCGACCGCGTCGATGGCCAAGTGGTGGCTGACCCAGGCCCAGTGCGACGTCGCGGACGAGTGCCTGCAGCTGTTCGGCGGCTACGGCTACATGCAGGAGTACCCGATCTCCAAGATCTACACCGATTCGCGGATCCAGAAGATCTACGGCGGGACCAACGAGATCATGAAGGAGATCATCTCCCGGTTCCTGTAGCCGGGGTATCGCGCTCGGCCGCACAAAACTGTAACGTGTTCTTGTTTGGACGACTTCGCTTGAGAAGACCGCGACGAGGACGGCAGCCGTGACCGCTCAGCTCACTCCAGACGCCGCAACCGGCGTGCAGACGTTCGACCTGACCCACCCGGCGACGGGCGCGCACGTGGGCACCTACCCGGTGCACACGGCTGCCGACATCGCCGAACGGATCGCCAAGGGGCGGATCGCGCAGCAGTGGTGGGAGCAGCTCGGCTTCGAAGGTCGCAAGAAGCGGATGAACCGTTGGCTGTCATGGCTGGCCCAGCACGCCGACGAGATGTGCCAGCTGGGCTACGACGAGACCGGCAAGGCCCGCGGCGACGTCCAGGCCGAGCTGATCGCCTCGCTCGAAGACATCCGGTGGGCGGCGGCGCACGCCCGTCGGGTGCTGCACGAGCGCAAGGTGCCGGCCGGCTTGGCGATGCTCAACTTCTCCGCCCGCGTCGGCTATCGCCCGCTCGGGGTAGTCGGCGTGATCGCCCCGTGGAACTTCCCGCTCTACACGCCGTTCTGCGGCATGGCGTACGCGCTGGCGGCGGGCAACGCGGTGATCGTCAAGCCCAGCGAGTACGCGTCGGCAACGGGTGTCTACGCGGTCGAGTCGTTCTACAAGGCGAACCCGGACGCACCCGAGGGACTGGTCAGCTGGATCACCGGCTTCGGCGAAACCGGCGCCGCCCTGTGCAAGTCCGGCGTCGACAAGCTCGCCTTCACCGGATCGGTCCCGACCGGCAAGCGGGTGATGGCCGCGTGCGCCGAGAACCTCACGCCGGTGCTGCTCGAGCTCGGCGGCAAGGACGCGACCGTCGTCGCCGAGGACGCGAACCTCGACGCTGCCGCTGAGGGTGTCGTGTGGGGCGGGCTGTTCCACTCCGGCCAGGGCTGCGTGTGTGTCGAGCGCGTGTACGTCGTGCAGGCGGTGCGCGATGCCTTCCTGGCCAAGGTCAAGGCGCGCGTCGAGGCGATCAAGGTCGGTCTCGAGCCGGGCGCGGACTACGGGCCGATGACCCTGCCGGGGCAGATCGAGATCGTCCGCCGGCACGTCACTGATGCGCTCGCCGCGGGTGCCACCGCGTTGGTGGGCGGGCTGGACTCGATCCGTCCGCCGTACATCGACCCGATCGTGCTCGTGGACGTCCCGGAGGACTGTTCAGCAGTGCAGGAGGAGACCTTCGGCCCGGTCATCGTGATCAACACGGTGCGCGACACCGACGACGCGATCGCCCGCGCGAACGGCACGAAGTTCGGTCTCGGCTCCTCGGTGTTCTCGGTCAAGCGTGGCCGCGAGATCGCGAACCGGCTGCGCGCGGGCGGCACCACGATCAACTCGGTGCTGACGTTCGTCGGCATGCCGTCGGTGCCCTTCGGCGGGGTCGGCGACAGTGGCTTCGGCCGCTTCCACGGCGACGACGGCCTACGCGAGTTCACCAGCCCGAAGGCGACGACGCGCAAGAAGTTCTCGATGGGCAAGGAGGTCGCGACCTTCCCGCGGCCGGACGACCAGTACAAGAAGCTGGCCGGGTTCATCAAGTTCCGGTACGCCAAACGCCGCGGCACGAAGTAGATCAGTCGCACCACGAGGTGATCAGTCGCTGATGTCGCTGTCGCTCCACACGATCGACAGCGCGCCCTTGGTGCCCGCGACCGGGTGACTGACGTCCAGGTCCCCACCGACGCTCACGCTCACCGCCGCCGGGATCTCGTCCTTGGCGGTGAAGTTGAGCTGCTGGGTGGGGTTCTGCCCGGGCGACGCGTCGTACTTCAGCTGGCGTAGCTGGTCCACGGTCGTCGCGACCACGCTGCCGTCAACGATGTCGAAGCAGTAGCCGTAGACGGTGACGCCGCCGGACTTCTCGGTGAAGGACGCGTCCGGCGAGCCGAGCGGTGCCGCGAGCGTGGCGATCAGGGTAGGCAGCGGCTGGGTGCCGGGCTTCGCGTGTGCGGGCACGTGGCACCCGGTGGCGGTGTCGCCGCCGCTGTTCGTATCGACGGTCACCCAGCTGACGATGGCAGCGATCGCGACAACCACCCCCGCGATGAACAGCACGCGCGGCAGGGTCCAGCGCGGTTCGCCGGGCGGGCGGGTCATCGGCCGGCCGATCGCTCGGCCTGGTACGCGGACGGGTTGGTGCCCGTCCAGCGCTTGAACGCACGCCGGAAGGCGCTGGGCTCGGAGAAACCGAGACGTGACGACAGCGCGTGCACCGTCTCACCGCGTGCCAAACCGGCAATCGCCGCGTCGCGCAACAGCTCCTCCTTGATCCCGACGAGGGAGGTGCCCTCGTCCCGCAGCAGCCTACGGACGTGCTGCGGGCTGATCGCGAGCTGCGTCGCGATGTCGGCCGCACTCGGCCAGTCACCTTGCAGCCCGTGCTCGAGGATCCGGCGCACCCGGTCGGAGAGCGTGGTGCCGTAATCGCGGCGCGCGAGCAGGTCGGCAGGGGAGTGTTGCAGGTATGCCTCCAGGTCGCGTTCGTCGCGCACGATCGGCTGGTTCAGGACCGAGGACGGGAACTCCAGCGCGGGATACTCCGCACCGAACCGGGCCGGCGCGCCGAAGATCAGGTCGTACTCGGCGGCGTAATTCGGCTGCGGGTACGGCAGCTCGACCAGCCGCAGCGCGATCCGCATGCCGATCAGCCAGCCGCTGAACCGATGCACGAACATGAGCAGGAAGTCGGTCAGCAGGTGGTACGGGTCCTCGATGCCGGAGAGGTCGACGTCCACCCGGGTGGTCCCGTCCGTCGTCGTCACGGCGAAGCCCGGTAGCGCGGGCAGTGCGGGTCCGAACTCGGTCAACCGGGTGAACACCGTCGCCAGGTCCGGCGCGCTGATCAGCGCGTAGCAGAGCAGCCGGAACGTGCCCCTGGGCACCGGTCCGCGTCCCATGCCGAACAGCTCGTCCTCGCTCAGCCGCCACATGCCGCGGACGAAGTCGGTGACCTGCCGGGAGGTGCAGCGACCCCGGGAGTCGGCGAGCAGTGCGGCGGGGATGTCGGCGTCCGCGGCGACCGGGGCCAGGTCCACGCCGCGGGCCGCGGCCGCCTCGATCGCGGCCCGCACGAAGGTCACGGGAACGGTGCGGGAGGTCATGGCTCGCTCTGGCTCGGATGGATGGGGGCGACCGTATCAGCCGGTGTCGGCACGAGTTCGTCGCCAAGTGGTTGGCTTGGCGCCCGATCCACGCGAGGATCGTTGCGGGGGTGGTGTAGATGACGGTCAGGTCATTGGCGGGCAAGGTCGTGGTGATCACCGGCGGTGGTCGCGGGATCGGCGCCGCGACAGCGCGAATGCTGGTCGAGGACGGCGCGCGGGTCGCCATCGGCGACGTGGACGGTGAGCTCGCGGCGC